>CAYQMA010000057.1:4063-6408 GCA_964418535.1 uncultured Zetaproteobacteria bacterium
TTGAGCGATTTTGATTACAAATCCACCGTCTTCCTGCCGAAGACCGATTTTCCGATGCGCGGCAATCTGCCCGCCAACGAACCCAAGCGGCTTGAAGCCTGGGAGGCCATGCGCCTGCACGAACAGCTGCGCGCCGCCCGCAAGGGCGCGCCCCGCTTCATCCTGCACGACGGCCCGCCCTATGCGAACGGCAACATTCACATCGGCCATGCCGTGAACAAGGTGCTCAAGGATATCGTCGTGCGCTCGCGCTCGATGATGGGCTTCGATGCCCCCTTCGTGCCGGGCTGGGACTGCCACGGCCTGCCCATCGAGCTGAAGGTCGAGGAGCGTTTCAAGAAACAAAAACGCGACAAGGACGACATCTCGGCCGAGGAATTCCGCAAGGCCTGCCGCGAATACGCCCGCACCCAGATCGACATCCAGCGCGAGGAGTTCAAGCGCCTGGGCGTGATGGGCGACTGGGAAAATCCCTACATCACGATGGATTTCCGATTCGAGGCCGACACCGTGCGCGAAATCGGCCGCTTTCTTGAGAACGGCGGCCTCTACAAGGGCGCCAAGCCCGTGCACTGGTGCGTTTCCTGCGCCACGGCGCTGGCCGAGGCCGAGGTCGAGTATGCGGATCATGAATCGCACTCGATCCATGTGAAGTTCCGGGCCGGCGAGGATCTGCGCGACATCGCGCCGGCACTGGACGGCAACGTGTCCATCGTCATCTGGACGACGACACCGTGGACGATCCCGGCCAATCTGGCCATTTCGGTGGGGCCGGACATCGAATACGCCGCCGTGCGCGTCACCGATGCGGGCGATTGCGCCAACCTGACCGCGGGCGAAATCCTGATTCTGGCCGAGGATCTGCGCGAGGCCGTGCTGGCCGAGCTGGGCGCCGCGGGCGAAGTGGTGGCGCGTTTTCCCGGCCGGGCGCTGGAGCATCGCCGTTTCCGCCATCCCTACCTGGATCAGGACGCGCCCATCCTGGTGGGCGAGCATGTCACGCTCGATGCCGGCACCGGCGCCGTGCACACCGCGCCGGGCCACGGTCAGGAAGACTACGAGGTGGGCCGGCGCTACGGCCTGCCGGCGTTCAATCCGGTGGACGACCGGGGCGTGTTCGCGCCCGGCACGCCGGTGGTGGAAGGCCGTCATGTCTTTCAGGCCAACGACGTGGTCATCGAGCACCTGGAGCGCGTCGGCGCCCTGCTGCGCCACGCCTCGGTGCGGCACAGCTACCCGCATTGCTGGCGCTGCCACAAACCGCTCATCTTCCGCGCCACGCCGCAATGGTTCATCTCGATGGAGGCGAACGGCCTGCGCGACAAGGCGCTGGAAGCCATCGGGAACGTGCAATGGACGCCGGCTTGGGGCGAGCGGCGCATCCGTGCCATGGTCGAAAGCCGGCCGGACTGGTGCGTCTCCCGGCAGCGGAACTGGGGCGTGCCCATCACCGTGATCACCTGCCGGGACTGCGGCTCGCACAAGGTGACCACCCCCGAGGTCATCGAGCGCGTGGCCCGGGCCGTGGAGCAGGGCGGCGCGGATGTCTGGTTTTCCGAGCCGTTGTCCGCCTTCCTGCCCGAGGATGCGACCTGCCCGGATTGCGGCGGCCGATCCTTTGAGAAGGAAACGGACATCCTCGATGTCTGGTTCGATTCCGGCTCCACCCATGCCTGCGTGCTGGAGCGCCGCGAGGAACTCGGCAGCCCCGCCGATCTGTATCTGGAAGGCAGCGACCAGCATCGCGGCTGGTTCCAGTCCTCGCTGCTGGAATCGGTGGGCACGCGCGGCCGCGCACCCTACAAGGGCGTGCTCACGCATGGCTTTGTCGTGGACGAGAAGGGCGAAAAGATGTCCAAGTCGCGCGGCAACGTCATCGCGCCGCAAAAGGTCATCCAGCAGCTCGGCGCCGACATCCTGCGGCTGTGGATCGCGGCGTCCGATTATTCGGCGGACATCCGCATCTCCGACACCATCCTGAAACAACTGGCCGAATCCTACCGCCGCATCCGCAACACCATCCGCTTCATGCTGGGCAGTCTGGACGGCTTCGATCCAGCGGCCGACATCGTGCCGCTGGATGATCGCACGCCGCTGGATCGGTGGGCCATGCATCGGCTGGCGCGGCTGTCCCGCATCGTGCGCGAGGCTTACGAGAGCTATCAGTTTCACCGCATCCATCAGGAAGTGCACCATTTCTGCGCCGTGGACATGGGCGGCTTCTATCTGGATGTGCTCAAGGACCGGCTGTATTGCGACGCGCCCGATTCCGCCCGTCGCCGTTCCGCCCGCGCCACGCTGCACGACATCGCGCATGCGCTCTTACGGCTGGTGGCGCCGATCCT
>CAYQMA010000058.1:0-6245 GCA_964418535.1 uncultured Zetaproteobacteria bacterium
CGGCCGGGGTTGTCGAACACAGACATGGCCCGTGCGTCAGCCTTGTCGTTCAACCAGAATCTTCCACTGACCCTCGGAGATGCGTTCCTGTTTCAGCACCTTCTGCCCCTGTTCTTCCAAGGATTTCGGCACGTTTTCAATGGGCATGCCATCGTCCAGGATCACCTCCAGCCGGGCCCCGACCGGCAGCGTTTCCAGCTTCAGCTTGGTCTTCACGAAGTTCATCGGGCAGGCCACACCGGTCAGATCCAGCAGCGGCACGTCCTTGGAACCGGAAGCAACCGAATCCGTGACCTTCGCATCCGTCGTGGCTGCCGCCACATCGTCACCGGCGGCTCTCTCCTCGGGGACCGGCGCAAAACGACGGGCGGCCAGCGCCACCAGTCGGGCGGTCGCATCGCGCAAGGCGGTCACGCCCGGCGCCGGATCGGCTAGATCCACGCCCATCATCGCGCCGTTCACACCGGCCAGCGCCTCCGAGACCTCGGCATCATCGGCCGCCAGACGTGCCAGCAGGCCAAAGACCTGACCGTCATCCTCCGGCGTTTCGCCATGCGGCACAAGCAAGGCGCGGGCGGCAGCCAGCGCCGCCTGCCTGCAGGAAGCATGCGCCTCGTTCCAGAACATCGAATCCAGATGGGCGTTGGCCAGTCTCAGTTCATAGCGGGCTTCCGCCACCAGCGCGTCGGTCATGCCGACCACAGCGGCGGCGCACTCGCCGGGCTTGTTGTCCTTGGTGGAGAAAGGCTGATTCTCGTTCCAGTCATACATCAGCCCTTCCACCTCGCCTTCGCCAGCCGAAAACGGCGCCAGCACCGCATTGATGGCGTCGCGCCCCACCCGTTCGGCCCAGTCGTGCACGCTCTCGCCGGCATTGCGCCCCTCCTTCCAGGCTTTGAGCATGGCCACACCGGCTTCCGGCGCCCGGCGCGCCGGCACCGGATTGGTGGCAAAGCCGAAGGCTGAGCCCGCCCGCCCGGAGCCGCCGATATGCAACTGATAATGCGGCACGGCCACGCCGCCGATCTTGCGCGCCAACCCATGAAAGCCCAGATCGGCCACATGGTGCTGACCGCAAGCATGCTGGCAACCGGAGATCCTGACCTGCAATCCCGCCAGCTCCGCATCCTCTTGCGCCAGGCGTTCCAGTTCCGGCTTCAGTGTAGCAGCCAATCCATAGGAATTCGTGATGGCCAGCCGGCAGGACTCCACGCCCGGGCAGCTCAACACATCGCCCAGACCGCGCGCGCCTTCCATCTGCAGGCCATCCCGTTCCAGACGATTGCGCACGGCAGCAAGCGCTTCATCAGGCACGCCGGCAATCACCATGCCCTGCTCAGGCGTCACGCGCAGATCCTCGGTCTTCGCCAGGCGCGCCGCCTCGGCCACGGCATGGCATTGGGCCGGCGTCAGGTCGCCGCGGAAGATATTCAGAAGCACGGCCTTGCGCCCGTCATGCTGATCCACCACCGGCTCACCGCCGCAGGGAAAATCGCCGGACGGTTCGCGCCAATGCGCGTCATCCCGGCCGGCATCGGCGGCATGCGTCTTCTCGATGGCCGCGCGTTCCTGGCGATACAGCTCGATAAACCGCTCGCGTCCAAGCTTCATCAGCACATATTTCATGCGCGCGCGGGCCCGGCGCTTGCGATCGGAGTAGCGGAAATGAATGCGCATCAATGCCTCGCCCACCAGCAGCAGCTCGCGCTCCTCGATAAACTCCTCCAGCAGAATGGCGGACACCGGCTGACTGGACAGACCGCCCGCAGCCCAGACCTGGAACCCTCGCTTGCCATCCCTGGTCGTGGCGATGAATCCGATGTCGTGCATGCCGGACATGGCGCAATCCGTGCCGCAGCCGGAAAACGCAACCTTGAACTTGCGCGGGAACTGCTGGGTCAGCGGATGACGAAGAAAATATCGCGCAAAGGCACGCGCATGCACCGACACATCGGCATGCTCGGCCGGGCAGACGCCCGCCAGGAAGCATGAGGTGACATTGCGCACCGTGTTGCCGCAGGCCTCGCGCGTGGTCAGTCCGGCGGCGGCCAGCTTGCGCAGAATGGCCGGCGTATCCTCCAGGCGCACGAAATGGGTCTGGATATCCTGCCGGGTGGTGATGTGCGCCAGCTTCGGCGCACCGAGCTGCCCTGCGTATTCATCCACGACCTCGGCAATCACGTCCAGTTGCGCAGGATTCAGCCGTCCTCCCGGCAGCTTGACGCGCACCATCTGCACGCCTTCCTGGCGCTGACCGTAGATACCCATCTGCAAGCGGAACGGCGTGAACCGTTCCTCGGGCATGTCCCCGGCGAGATAGGCGGCCAGGCCCGCTTCGTATTCCTCGATATCGCGCGGATCGGCAAAACCTTCCGGCGCATGCTTCAATGCTTCGTTGGCGGACATGTTCGCTCCTTTACTGCTGTCCAAGCCGCAATGCGCAGCTTTCCTCATAGGTCACCAGGTCATGAATCACGGCCCTGTCCGAACACAACGGACAAGCCGGATCCTTGTGCAGGCGCAGCTTCTTCCATTCCATGCGCAACGCATCGAAGGTCATCAACCAGCCGGAGAGCGATTCGCCGATCCCCAGCAACTCCTTGAGCGCCTCGATGGCCTGAATCGTGCCCACGGCGCCGGCCAGCGCGCCCAGAATGCCCGCCTCCGAACAACTGGGCACCAGCCCGGGCGGCGGCGGCTCGGGATACAGGCAGCGATAACAAGGCCCTTCGGCGTCCGCGTGCGGCTTGAACGTCGTCACCTGCCCCTCAAAACGGAACATCGCGCCGGAGACCAGCGTCTTGCGCTCGAAAAAGCAGGCATCGTTGACCAGAAAACGGGTCGGAAAATTGTCGCAACCGTCCACGATCAAATCATAATCGCGAATGATGTCGCGAATATTGTCGGCGGTGACCCGTTCCTTGTAGGTAACCACGTTCACGTCCGGGTTCAGCGCCGTCAGCGTCTGTTTCGCGCTCTCGACCTTGGGCATGCCCACGCGATGCTGGTCGTGCAGGATCTGCCGTTGGAGATTGGACAAATCCACATCATCGGCATCAGCAATGCCGATGGTGCCGACACCCGCCGCGGCCAGATAATAGGCCACCGGGCTGCCCAGCCCGCCGGCGCCGATCATGAACACCTTCGATTCGAGCAGCTTGGACTGGCCCTCGCCGCCCACTTCCGGCAGGATGATATGGCGCGAATATCGCTCGATCTGTTCTTCTGTAAAATCAATCACTTATCAAATCTCCTTCATGAATTCCATGAAAAAAGGCCGGCTCAAAGATCCAGCCCCTTGAACAGATCGGTGGACATGTAGCGCTCTGCCATCGAAGGCACGATCGCCACGATGCGCTTGCCCTTCATTTCGGGTCGCGCCGCCACCCTGAGCGCGGCCGTCACCGCCGCACCCGAGGAGATGCCGCCGGGAATTCCTTCTTTCACCGCCAACTGGCGCGCCGCCTCAAACGCCTCGGCATTGCTGACCTGCTCCACGCCATCGAGAATATCCACATTCAGATTCTTCGGGATGAATCCGGCCCCGATGCCCTGGATCTTGTGCGGTCCCGGTTTGCCGCCCGAAATCACCGGCGAATCGGCGGGCTCCACGGCAATGGCCCGAAAGTCCGGCTTGCGCGACTTGATGACCTCGGCCACGCCGGTGATGGTGCCGCCGGTGCCGACGCCGGCCACAATCGCATCCACCTCTCCTTCCGTATCGGCCCAGATTTCCTCCGCGGTCGTGCGGCGGTGAATCTCCGGATTGGCCGGATTCTCGAACTGCTGAGGCATGAAGGCATGGTCGGTGGACGCCACGATCTCGCCCGCCTTCTCAATCGCGCCCTTCATGCCCAGTTCCGCCGGGGTCAGCTTCAGTTCCGCGCCCAACAGCCGCAACAGCTTGCGCCGTTCCAGACTCATCGATTCAGGCATGGTCAGAATACAGCGATAACCCTTGGCACGCGCCACAAACGCCAGCGCAATGCCGGTATTGCCGCTGGTCGGCTCCACGATCACGCCACCCGCCTGCAGGCGTCCGTCCGCCTCGGCAGCCTCAATCATCGCCTTGCCGATGCGATCCTTGACCGAGGACAGCGGATTGAAAAACTCCAGCTTGAGCAGGATTTCAGCGCCTACATCGGCATTCAACCGCCGCATCCGCACCAGCGGGGTGCCGCCCACTGTATCAGCAATGTTGTCATGCACAGCCATATCACACCTCGTCTAATGTGAAATATGATTTCAACATGAAATCCATGTATTTTTCATCCAAAAAAATGGCCTGACTTCAGTGGGCCGTTCACCCTTCCACCACATTCTGCTCGATGGGCTCCACGCGCACGCCCTGTTCGGCCATCCAGGCCAGCGCGCGCTCGACCTCGTCCTGCTCTCCCTCAACCTCCATGCCGACCAGACCCATGTTTTCCTTGACCTCGGCGGTGCGAATGTTGGTCACCACCTTGAACTCGTGGCCCATCTTCCAGATGAGCGGCTCCCGCACCGTATCGGCCGAAAAGGTCAGGTACACCCGCTGCTTCAAGACCGAACTCCCGACCGGCCGCCGGCAATGGCCGGAACGATGGACACCTGATCGCCGTCGGACAGCGGCGTTTCCTTGCCTTTCAGAAAACGCACATCCTCGTCATTCACGTAGATATTCACGAAACGACGGATTTCGCCCGCCTCGTCGCACAGGCGCTCCTTCAGCCCCGGATGCGCAGCTTCCAGGTTGTCGATCAACTCGCCCACGCTGGCGGCTTCCACCTGCACCTCGTCGGCGCCATCCGTCAGCTTGCGCAGCGGGGTCGGAATTCTCACGCTAATGCTCATTTACTCGCTCCTTTGTTGTCGTTGTTCTAGGCCGCCAGACGCGCGGCATCCGCCTCGGCCAATGCGTCAAACTCATCCAGGCTCGGACCGATGATGCGCGGCCGCGCCACCTTGTCCACAATCGCTTCCTGGGTCTTCAGTCCGTTGCCGGTCACCGCCAGCACGATGGATTCGTCGCGCGGGATGCGTCCCTGCTCGATCAGTTTGCGCGCCACGCCGACCGTGACGCCGCCAGCCGTCTCGGTGAAGATGCCTTCCGTTTCCGCCAGCAAGCGCATCGCATCCACGATTTCCTCGTCGCTCACATCCTCGCTCCAGCCGCCCGTTTCGCGAATGACGCGATTGGCGTAGTAGCCATCGGCCGGGTTGCCGATGGCCAGCGACTTGGCGATGGTGTCCGGACGTACCGGATGGATCAGATCCGTGCCCTCCTTCACCGACCTGGCAATCGGCGCGCATCCGCTGGCCTGGGCGCCATACATGCGCGTGCCGGCGTCCTCCACCAGCCCCAGTTGCACGAATTCCTTGATGGCCTTGTGAATCTTCGTGCACAGCGAACCCGAAGCCATCGGCGCCACCACATGCTTCGGCGCGCGCCAGCCCAACTGCTCCATCATCTCATAAGCCAGCGTCTTGGAACCCTCGGCATAGAAGGGACGCACGTTCACGTTCACGAAGGCCCAATCGTATTTGCCGGCGATCTCCGAGCACAGGCGATTCACGTCGTCGTAAGTGCCGCGAATGCCGACCAGATTCGTGCCATAGACCGCGGCACCCAGCACCTTGCCCTGCTCCAGGTCATGCGGAATGAACACATAGGATTGAAGCCCGGCCGCCGCCGCGTTGGCAGCCACCGAGCCCGCCAGATTGCC
The DNA here is from genome assembly GCA_964418535.1 of uncultured Zetaproteobacteria bacterium. Classification (GTDB taxonomy): domain Bacteria; phylum Pseudomonadota; class Zetaproteobacteria; order Mariprofundales; family Mariprofundaceae; genus JALVTX01. The sequence goes on from CAYQMA010000058.1 coordinate 5,706, forward strand.
GGTCGAGGCGCAAGCCACGGTCTTGTAGCCGAACTCCACCGCCTTGGAAAGCGCCACGGACACGACCCGATCCTTGAACGACAGGGTCGGATAGCAGACCGAATCGTTCTTGATGTAGAGCTCCTTCACGCCCAGCGCCTTTTCGAGATTGCGCGCCCGCACCAGCGGCGTGAAGCCGTTCTGCACGCCCACCGTCGGTTCGCCGTCAATCGGCAGCAATTCCTTGTAGCGCCACATGGTCTGCGGGCGCGATTCGATCAGCTCGCGGGTGAAGCGGCCTTCCAGCTTCGCATAGTCGTAGACCACCTCCAGCGGCCCGAAACAGAACTCACAGACATGGACGGGCGCGATATCGTATTCCTGCCCGCATTCGCGGCATTTCAGCGCCCGCGCGATTCCCTTGCTCATGATCCATCACTCCAGTTCATTCGGCTTTTCAAGGCAGGCGGATACAAGAAAACCCCGCTTGGACAAAGCGAGGTTGACGATGCACGCGGGGCTTCCGCAACATGAATCAACCGCGCCTTATCGCTCTTCCCG
>CAYQMA010000059.1:0-5921 GCA_964418535.1 uncultured Zetaproteobacteria bacterium
CTGGGTTGCGCCACCGGCCATCCGAGCTTCGTGATGTCCAACTCCTTCACCAATCAGGTGCTGGCGCAGATTGAACTGTTCTGTCATGGCGAGAAGTACGAGAACCGGGTGTACATGCTGCCCAAGAAGCTGGACGAGGAGGTCGCGCGGCTGCATCTGGGCAAGATCGGCGCAAAGCTTACGCGCCTGACCCAGGAACAGGCGGATTACATTGGCGTGCCGGTGGACGGCCCTTACAAGCCGGAGCATTACCGCTACTAGGGCCTCAAGCTTATCCGCTTATCCATCGATGATGTCGATCTTGCAAGCTGCGTGCAGGCTGGCGTTGATGCGAGCGTTGGCGTGCGCGCTTGCGCTATGGGCGTCGTCGGCGTGGGCTTCGGATGCTGCCCCTGAAGGCGCCAAGGCCGATGGCAAGGCGACATCGGCGGACGCCCGGTTCGACAAAACCGGCGACGGAATGGTGGATGCGGCCGATTGGGGACGGATGACAGGCAAGGAACGGCGGGAATATGCGCGCGAATCATTGCGCGAACTGGGGCTGGATCCCGATGCTGGCGTCGGCGAAGGCAAGACGCGGGCTGACCGCTATCTGGAAGGGCTGAACTCGGTCTATGGGAGATGATGCGGGGATGTGCGGCCATACCCATGCTCGATTGGGTGTTGAACCGGCTCGGCTGCGATGGTATAAATCGCCGCCTTTCGCGGGAGGGGTGGTTTCCCCGGCCGGTGATGAGGGCCGAAATCCCGGTGGCGCGTCCGGTTTTGCGTTGGTGGGCGGGCGATGCTTCCGGAGATAAGGGTCGTCTGGTTCTGGCAGGCGCTGGCTGGATTGGCGGCCAGTCTCGCGGCGGGTTTCTGGTTGGGCATGATGGTCATGTTCAGCCTTGCTTGGGGGGTGCTGCTGGCGATGGGTAGCGGCTACTTCCTGGCCCGGCGATTGTCGCGCGCTGCTTCGGCGGGCGCGGAGCGGGGCCGAAGCTTGCTCCATGCAGGGGCGGCATGGCGGTTTCTGGGCGTGCTGGCCGGTCTGGCGCTGGCATGGGCCTTGGGGCTGCACTTGCTGGTTGTGGCGGCGGGGATGTTGCTGGCGCAACTGGTGATGTTCGCGGTGGCGGCGCTGGGCGCCGGCAGAGCGGCTGCGAACGGAATGGAATGAGGGAGTGAAACTTGGCACAGGAAGCGCATAGCGGCGGCATTGCAGAGCATCTGCAGTACTGGACTTACAAGTTCGATGAGTCCAATCCGTTCATGCAGATTCATCTGGACACGATGCTGACCACCATTTTGGTGGCGGCGGGTCTGGTGTTGTTTGCCAAATGGCTGGGCGGTCGGCTGACAGAAGGCGTGCCGAGCGGCGCCCAGAATTTCATGGAGTCTGTCATCGGGTTTGTGGACGATACGGTCAAGGATAATTTTCCCGTCCATAATCCATTGATCGCGCCGCTGGCGCTGACCATTTTTGTGTTTGTGTTTCTTTGCAACACGCTAGACATCCTGCCGGCGTTTCTGGCGCACCATATCGCAGGGTTGTTTGGCCTTGAGCATTACCGGCAGGTGCCGACGAACGATCTGAACCTGCCTGCCGCGATGGCCGTGTGCGTGTTCATCCTGACGATCTATTATGAGCTCAAGCTGAAGCCCGTGCATTTTGTGAAGGAGCTGTTGTTCCAGCCGTTCGCGGCGCTGCTGCTGGAGGCAAAGAATCCGCTGGTCAAGCTGATCGGCGTGGCACTGATTCCGCTCAATCTGATTCTGAAGCTGATCGAGGAAGTGGCCAAGCCGCTGTCGCTGTCCTTCCGACTGTTCGGCAACATGTTTGCCGGCGAGGTGATCTTCCTCTTGATCGCCTTCCTGTTGCTGGGCGGCGGCGCCGTGGGTATGGCGGCCGGCTTCTTTGTGGGTCTGGGCTGGTCGGCGTTCCACATGTTCATCGGTCTGCTGCAGGCGTTCATTTTCATGATTCTGACGGTGGTGTATCTGTCCATTGCGCACCAGCCGCCGGAGCATTGATACCATTCACAACAAAGCAAAAGGAGAAGCACCATGGATGCACATACCATCATCACCGCGGCGACGGCCATTTCGGTTGGCGTGATTCTGGCGGCGGCCGGCTTGGGTTCGGCCATCGGCTGGGGTCTGATTACGTCCAAGACGCTGGAAGGCATTGCCCGCCAGCCGGAGATGCGTCCGCAGTTGATGTTCAACATGTTCATCTTCGCCGGCCTGATGGAGTCCTTCCCGTTCATCATCATGGCGTTCGCGCTGTGGTTCCTGTTCGCCAATCCGTTCATCGGCTGACGGGGAGCGGCAACCAACACGCGCTAGCGAGGTGATCGAATGAGCATTGACCTGACATTTATCGGGCAGATCGTCGTCTTCCTGACGCTTTTGGCCCTGTTGAAGAAGTATCTTTACGGGCCGCTCCATGACTTGATGGAGCAGCGGGCGGCGAAGATTGCCGAAGGTCTGGCTGCGGCGGATGCCGGCAAGCAAGCCAAGGCCAAGGCCGAGGCCGAGATTGCGCAGCAGCTCAAGGAGGCTCGCAGCAAGGCGCAGGAGATTCTGACGGCGGCCGAGAAGCGTGCGGCCGAGATTGAAGAAGAGGCGACCAACAAGGCGCGCGTCGAGGCCCAGCAGATCGTGGATTCGGCCCGTGAAGAGGTGCAGGCCGAGCTCAACCGCGCCCGTCAGCAGTTGCGTCAGGAAGTGGCGGATATCGCGCTGCTGGCCGCCGAGCGCATCCTGGGCGAGGAGCTGGACGCCAATCGGCATGCGAAGCTGATTGACAAGGTGGTCAGCCAGGAGATTGGGCACGCATGAGCAATCGTTCCGTAGCCCGACGTTATGCCCGCGCCCTGTTCGAGCTGGAGCAGGAAGGCGCCGATATTCGTGCGTCGCTGGACGCGGCGGCCGAGGTGGCGCGCCTGGATGATGTGCGCGACATGCTGGCCGAACCGCGTATTTCAGCCGGCGACAAGGCCGCGGCCCTTGTGAAGGCGACCGGGGCGGCGCTGGGCGGCAAGGTCGCGCCCGAGATCGAGCGACTGATTGCGCTGCTGACCGAACGTGGCAAGGCCGAGTTGCTGCCGGACATCGCGGCCCTGGTCGAAGAGATGAGGCGGTCTGCCGCCAGCGAAGTGGAGGCGCAGGTGGTGAGCGCCATCAAGCTGGATGCGGAAACGAAGAAGAAGGTGGCGACTGCGCTGTCCAAGACGCTGGGCGGCAAGGTCAGGCTCGAAACGGAAGTGGATCCGTCCATCCTGGGCGGACTGATCATTCGCATTGGCGACCGGCAACTGGATTACTCGCTGCGCACACGGCTGCAGAGCCTGAAACGGGCGATTGTGGCGGCGTGATGCGCCGAACAGTTTTGAAGAAAACGAGGTAAGGATAGGGATATGAAACTCGATACCGCGGAAATCAGTTCGATCATCAAGGAGCAGATCAAGGGCTTCGAGGCCGGCGCGGCGGACGCCAATGTCGGCAGCATCATCAGCGTCGCCGATGGCGTGGCCATCATCCACGGCCTGTCGGATGCGATGGCCGGCGAGATGCTGGAGTTTCCCGGCAATACGATGGGCATGGTGCTGAACCTGGAAGAGGACAGCGTCGGTGCCGTGATCTTCGGCGAATACACCCACCTGAAGGAAGGCGATCAGGTCAAGTGCACGGGCAAGATTTTCTCCGTGCCGGTGGGGCCGGAGCTGAAGGGCCGCGTTGTGAACGCCCTGGGTCAGCCGATTGACGGCAAGGGCCCGATCAATGCCAAGCTGGAAGATCCGGTGGAAAAGATTGCGCCGGGCGTGATCGAGCGGAAATCCGTGGATCAGCCGCTGCAGACGGGTATCAAGGCCATTGACGCGATGATTCCGATCGGCCGTGGTCAGCGTGAGTTGATCATCGGCGACCGCCAGACCGGCAAGACCGCGATTGCGCTGGACACCATTATCAACCAGCGCGACACCGGCGTGACCTGTATCTATGTCGCGATTGGCCAGAAGGCTTCGACGGTGGCGAACGTGGTGCGCACCCTCAAGGAGCATGGCGCGCTTGAGCACACGATCATCGTGTCCGCCAGCGCCTCGGAATCCGCCGCGCTGCAGTATCTGGCGCCGTACACTGGCTGCACGATGGGCGAGTACTTCCGCGATCGCGGCGAGGATGCATTGATTATTTACGACGATCTGACCAAGCAGGCCTGGGCCTATCGTCAGGTGTCGTTGATCCTGCGTCGTCCTCCGGGACGCGAGGCCTACCCGGGCGACGTGTTCTACCTGCATTCGCGCCTGCTGGAGCGCGCTTCGCGGGTGAGCGAGAAATATGTGGAAGAGTTCACCAAGGGCGAGGTCAAGGGCAGGACGGGTTCGCTGACCGCACTGCCGATCATCGAGACGCAGGAAGGCGACGTGTCCGCCTTCGTGCCGACGAACGTGATCTCGATTACCGACGGTCAGATCTTCCTGGAGACCGGTCTGTTCAACGCCGGCCAGCGTCCGGCCGTGAATGCCGGTCTCTCCGTGTCCCGCGTGGGCGGCGCCGCCCAGACCAAGGCGATGAAGAAGGTCGGCGGCGGTCTGCGTCTGGATCTGGCGCAGTATCGCGAGCTTGCGGCCTTTGCACAGTTTGCTTCCGATCTGGATGCCGCGACCCGCAAGCAGATCGAGCGCGGCAAGCGCGCCACCGAGATTTTGAAGCAGGATGAGAACCAGCCGATGACCGTGGCGCAGATGACGGCCAGTCTGTATGCGCTGAACAACGGCCATCTGGACGATGTGCCGGCCGACAAGATTCGCGATTTCGAGAAGGCCTTCCAGGCGCATCTGAAATCCAATTTCGCCGATCTGATGAGCGAACTGGACGCCAAGCCGGAATTGACTGACGAAGTGGTCGAGGGTCTGGAGAAGGCCATCGCCGACTTCAAGGCCAACGGCACCTACTAAGGGCGAAAGGGAGACCAGACCGTGGCATCGGCCAAGGAAATCCGGGGGCAGATCAAGGCCATCCAGAACACCGCCAAAATCACCAAGGCGATGGAGATGGTGGCGGCCAGCAAGATGCGCAAGGCGCAGGATCGGGTGCTGGACGCCCGCGCCTACGCCGAGGGCATTCAGCGCGTGATCGCCAACCTGATGCAGGCGCATCCGGAATACAAACATCCGTTCTTCATCGCTCGCGATCAGGTCAAGCGCATTGGCTTGGTGCTGGTGACCACCGACAAGGGCCTGTGCGGCGGCCTGAACACGAACGCGTTGCGTATGGCGGTGCAGTTCATCCGCGAGCAACAAGCCGAAGTGGAGGTCATCAATATCGGCCGCCGCGGCGGCGCTTTCATGCGTCGCACTGGCGTTACGGTCAGCGGCAGCGTGGAAGATATTCCGGATTCGCCGGAACTGACCGACATCACCGGCGGCGCCGATCTGGCCATCGAGAAGTTCCTTGAGGGTCACTACGACGAGGTCTATCTGCTCTACAGCGAATTCATCAACACGATGACGCAGAAGCCCAAGATTCAGCGGCTGCTGCCCTGCCCGCCGAGCGAGGAGCCGTCGCATCCCGGCTATTGGGACTATATCTATGAGCCGGAAGCGCAGACCGTGCTGGACGGATTGCTGCGGCGTTCGCTGGAAGCCTTGGTCTATCACGCGGTGCTGGAAAACAAGGCCTGCGAGCAGTCGGCGCGGATGGTGGCGATGAAGAGCGCCACCGACAACGCCAAGAGTCTGGTCAAGGATTTGCAGATTACCTACAACAAGGCGCGCCAGGCCGCGATTACGCAGGAGCTGGCGGAGATTGTGGCGGGCAGCGCCGCGGCGCAGCAGTGACGAACGGATTCAAACGCATTTGAACTGAGAGGTCGAAGACATGAATGTTGGAAAGATTGTACAGGTGATTGGCCCCGTGGTGGACGTCCGATTCGA
>CAYQMA010000060.1:0-5878 GCA_964418535.1 uncultured Zetaproteobacteria bacterium
GAGCTGGGGCGCGGCCACATCGGCCAGGTGAAGACCTTGGGGGAGGCTGGCCAGCAGGCGGGGCGTGAGCTCGCCGTACACGCAAGTCAGTTGCAGGAAGCGCCCGTGCGAAAAAGCGCCGGCTTCCGCCAGCCGGGCCAGGGTCTGGCGCATCAGGCGCTGGTACTGGCCGAACAGAATGAGGTTGATAACGGGCTGATGATCGAAGAACCAGATGCCCGCGCGCCACAGGTAGGCCCACCAATAGTGACGGGCCAGATAGTCGGGCACGCCATCGAGAAATCTGCGGTAGAACGCCATATCAAGGCCATTATAGATGGCCTCAGGCGAGGCGGACCGGCAACCCCCTTGCCGCCAGGAATTCCTTGGCCTGATGGATGGTGTATTCGCCGAAATGGAAAATGCTGGCGGCCAGCACGGCATCCGCGCCGGCCTCCAGACCTTCGGCCAGATGCTCGAGCGCGCCCACGCCGCCGGACGCCACGACATTGGCGCGCACGGCCTGCGCCACCGCCCGGGTCAGTTCCAGATCGTAGCCGGCCTTGGTGCCGTCCCGATCCATGCTGGTCAGCAGAATCTCGCCTGCTCCGTTATCGCTCATCCGGCAGGCCCATTCCACGGCATCCAGTCCCGTTGGCTTGCGGCCGCCGTGGGTGAAGCATTCCCAGTGATCGCCCACGCGTTTGGCATCCACGGCGACGACGATGGTCGAGGAACCGAAACGCTTTGCCGCTTCAAGCACCAACGCGGGGTTCGTGATGGCGGCGGTGTTAATGGACACCTTGTCCGCGCCGGCATGCAGCAGGTTCTCGATGTCGGCCAGCGACTTGACTCCGCCGCCGACTGTCAGCGGCATGAACACGTTTTCGGCCACGTCGGTGACCATGTGGTAGAGCGTATCGCGGTTTTCGTGGCTGGCGCGGATGTCCAGGAAGGTCAGCTCGTCCGCACCCTGCTCGTCGTAACGGATCGCGGCCTCGACCGGATCGCCCGCGTCCACGATATCCACGAACTGCACGCCCTTGACCACGCGACCGTGCGCGACATCAAGGCAGGGGATGATGCGTTTAGACAACATTAAATTGAACCGCAAAGGGCGCAAAGTTTCGCAAAGGAAAAGCGCAAGAATGCGGCTATATGGTTTTTTACTCTGCGTGCCTCTGCGTCCTCTGCGGTGAATGCTTTTTTCATGCCAGCTCCTGCATCGCAGCGGCGAAATCCAGCGTGCCTTCGTAGATGGCCCGGCCGGTGATGGCGCCGGCGATGCCATCCTCAGCGTGGGCTGCGCAGGCAAGCACGTCCTCCAGCCGGGAAATGCCGCCGGATACGATGACCGGAATCGAGATGCTCCGGGCCAGGGCGACGGTTTCCTCGATATTCGGGCCGGTCAGCATGCCGTCGCGGGCGATGTCCGTGTAGATGATGGCGGCCACGCCCGCGTCCTCGAAACGGCGCGCCAGATCCATGGCGGCGACATCGGTGACATCGTCCCAGCCGTGGACGGCCACCATGCCCGATCGGGCGTCAATGCCCACGCAGATTCGTCCCGGAAACGCCCGGCAGGCCTCCTCCACCAGTGCCGGATTGGACACCGCCGCCGAACCCAGGATCACCCGCTGCACGCCCAGCCCCAGCATGCCTTCAATCATCGTCATATCGCGCAAGCCGCCGCCCAGCTGGACGGGAATGTCGATGGCGGCGCAAATCGCCTCGATGGCGGCGCGATTGGCCGGTTGGCCGGCAAAGGCGCCGTCCAGATCCACCACATGGAGGCGGGTGGCGCCCAGCGACGCCCAATGCCTCGCCATTGCGGCCGGATCGCTGCCGTAGTCCGTGGCCTCGTCCATTCGCCCCTGTTTCAGACGCACGCAATGGCCGCCCTTCAGGTCAATGGCGGGTATCAGCTCAAAGTTCATGGCTTCCATGCCAGAAACGCCTCCAATAGCGCCAGCCCCGCCTGTTGCGATTTCTCGGGATGGAACTGAACGCCGATCATATTGTCGCAACCGATGGCGGCGGCAAAACGCACGTCGCCGTATTCGCAAACGGCCAGCGTGTTGGCCTTGTTCTCCGGCGCGCAGTAAAACGAATGCACATAATACACCTGCCGGCCGGCCAGCGGTTCGAGAACGGGATGCGCAACCGTCGCTTCGGCATCGTTCCAGCCCATGTGCGGAATCTTGCAGCCCCGCGCCGGAAAATCCTCGGGGAAGGGGACAACATCGCCGGCAATCCGGTTCAGGCCCCGATGTTTGCCAAACTCGAACGAGCGCGTCATCAGGGCCTGCATGCCCAGACAAATGCCGAGAAACGGCGTGCCGGCATCCAGCCGCTCGGACAGCGCCACGTCCAAGCCGGTGACGCGCAACGCCGCCATGCAGTCGCGAAAGGCGCCCACGCCCGGCATCACGATGCGCGCACAACCGGTCAACTCCTCGGGCGTTCTGACCAGACGCACGCGACCGCCGACGCGCTCCAGCGCCTTGGCCACTGAATGCAGATTGCCCATGCCGTAATCAATCAATGCAATCATTCGGGTATTCTCACCACAACATCACAGAGACACAAAGGAATCCATCTTTCCTTGATGCCTTCGCGCCTTCGTGGTCACAAGGCTCCTTTGGTGGACGGAATGCCGGCCTGGCGCGGATCGGGCGAGACAGCCATGCGCAGCGCCCGACCCAAGGCCTTGAACACCGTTTCGATGATATGATGATTGTTCTCGCCGCGAATGGCATCGATATGCAGCGTAATGCGGCCATGATTGGCCACGGCCTGAAAGAATTCGCGGAACAGATCCACATCGAAATCGCCGACGCGCTCTTTCGGGAAATGCACATGGTATTCCAGGCCGGGACGTCCCGAGAGATCGAGCACCACGCGAGACAGGGCCTCGTCCAGCGGCACATAGGCATGGCCGTAGCGCACAATGCCGGCCTTGTCGCCCACCGCGTCGTGCAGCGCCTCGCCCAGACAGATGCCGATATCCTCCACCGTGTGGTGGTCGTCGATTTCACGATCGCCGCGCGCACGGATGCGCAAATCCACCAGTCCGTGGCGCGCCACCTGGTCGAGCATGTGATCGAGGAAGGGGATGGTCGTGTCGATCTCGGCCTGGCCCGAACCGTCCAGATTCAGTTCCAGCTCGATATCCGTCTCGCGGGTCTTGCGACTGATGCTTGCCTTACGCGGATGCGACGGTTTCATGAACAATCTCCTTCAGGGTTTCGATGACCCGGTCGTTCTCTTCGGGCAGGCCAACGGTGATGCGCAGGCAATGCTGTAACGAATCGCCGTAACCATGCAGATTCTTGACCAGAATCCCGCGCGCTTTCAAACCTTCGAAAGCCGCGTCGGCGTCCGGCACGCGCACCAAAAGGAAGTTGGTCTGGGACGGAAACACCTCGATGCCGTCCACGGCCAGCAGGGCGGCCATCATCCGGCCACGCTCGCCCCGGATTCTGGCTGTCTGCTCCTCAAACACATCCTCATGTTCAAGGAAGAAGGCCAGCGACGCCTGGCTCAGGCTGTTGATGTTGTAGGGCAGGCGCACCTTGCCGATTTCAGCGATGGTTTCGGGATCGCCCAGTGCATAGCCCACGCGCAGTCCCGCCAGCCCCATCTTGGAGAAGGTGCGCAGAATGATGACGTTCGGCGCAATCAGATCGGTGTGCGTGGCGTCGGCGAACGGACGATAGGCCTCGTCAATAATCAGCAGGCCGCGGAAGTTTTCCGCAATCTGGCGAACGGCGTCGCGCGACCACAGATTGCCGGTGGGATTGTTCGGGCAGGCCAGAAAACCAATGGTGGCTTTCTCCCGTGCGCAGACGCGCAGAAACGCCTCGGCATCGAGCGAGAACCCCTTGCCCAGCGGCACGGTGGCCACCGGCCGCTTCAGCCAGCGGGAAACAAGCTCATACATCACGAAGGTGGGCTGCGGCACAACGCAGGCGCCGGCATCGGCGGCGATCAAGGTCATCTGGATGATTTCGTCGGAGCCATTGCCGAGCAGCACCTGATCCGGATTCAGGCCGTCGCGCGCCGCGATGGCTTCGCGAAGCTCCTGCATCGAGGCGTCCGGATAGCGATTCACCGCCACCCGGGCGATACGCTCGGCCCATTGGCGGCGTATCGCATCGGGCAGCGGATACGGGTTTTCCATCGCATCCAGCTTGACCAGCCCGTCGGCGTCCGGCACCTGATAGGCAGCGAGTTGTTTGATGTCGTTGCGGATCATTGCTTCTCCGTCAGTCTCAATTCCACGCTGAGCGCATGCGCGTCCAGCCCTTCGCGATGCGCCAGATGCGCGGCAGCCGGGCCGATCGCGCGCACGCCCTCGCAACTGGCGCGAATGATGCTGCTTCGCTTGATGAAGTCATCCACCCCCAAGGGACTGGAAAAACGCGCGGTGCGGTTGGTCGGGAGCACGTGATTCGGCCCCGCGACATAATCGCCCAGCGCCTCCGGCACATAATGCCCCAGGAAAATGGCGCCGGCATGGCGAATCCAGGGCAAGAGCAAATCGGGATCATCCAGCGCCAGCTCCAGATGCTCGGGCGCGATCCGGTTGACCACGTCCGCCGCCGTAGCCAGGTCGGGCACCTGGATCAGGGCGCCATGATCGCGCACCGAGGCGCGGGCAATTTCGGCTCGCGGCAGATTCGCCAGATGGCGTTCGATTTCCACCTCCACGGCAGCGATCAGGGCTGCATCGGTGGAGATGAAGATGCTCTGGGCCGCCTCATCGTGCTCGGCCTGAGAGAGAAAATCGGCCGCCAGCCAGGCCGGATCGCCGCCATCGGCCACGACCACGATCTCGGATGGCCCTGCGATCATGTCAATGCCACACACGCCGAACACCTGGCGCTTGGCCGCAGCCACATACTTGTTGCCGGGGCCGACAATCTTGTCCACAGCGGGCACGCGCTCGGTGCCCCAGGCCAACGCCGCCACGGCCTGAGCGCCGCCCACGGCGAAGGCGCGGGTCACGCCCGAGACATGCGCAGCGGCCAGCACCAGTTCGTTCACCTCGCGACCGGGCGTGGGAACGACCATGACAATCTCTTCCACACCGGCCACACGCGCCGGAATCGCATTCATCAGCACCGAAGAAGGGTAGGCGGCCTTACCGCCCGGCACATACAGGCCCACCCGATCCAGCGGTGTCACCCGCTGACCCAGCGTCAGGCCCTCCTCATCGGTAAAGCTCCAGTCTTCCGGCTTCTGCCGTTCGTGATAGGCGCGAATGCGCCGCGCCGCCAGTTCCAGCGCTTCGCGATCGGCGGCATCCAGCGAGGCCCAGGCTTGTTCCATGCGATCGCGGCTGATTTCAATGCTGTCGGGCGTTGCGTCCCAACCGTCGAAGCGGCGGGTGTAGGCGCACAACGCCGCGTCGCCACGGGCTCGCACCTCGCGCAGGATGTCGGCCACCGTGTTCTGCACGTCTTCACCGGTGTCGGTTTCGCGGGCGAGCAAGGCGTCCAGTTCGCGCCAGAAATCAGGATTTGAGGCATCCAGTCGTCGAATCTCAGGCATGGGCCTCCTCCTCGTCGGGATTCAACGCGTCCACCGCGTCGGCAAAAGCCTGGATCATCGGGGCAACGCGCCGCTTGCGGGTCGCCAGACTGGCCGGATTCACCACCAGACGGCTGGAAATCTCATACAGGGTTTCCTCCTCCACCAAGCCGTTGGCGCGCAGGGTGCCGCCGGTCTCGACCAGGTCCACGATACGTTCGGCCATGCCGACCAGCGGCGCCAGCTCCATCGAGCCGTAGAGATGGATGATATCCGCATGCACGCCGCGTTCCATGTAGTGACGCGAGGCCAGACGGTCGTACTTGGTGGCCACGCGGATGCGGCTGCCCGGCGCCGGCAGCCC
>CAYQMA010000061.1:0-3906 GCA_964418535.1 uncultured Zetaproteobacteria bacterium
TGGGCCTTGCCGGTCATTCTGGCCGTGGTGCTGCACGAGGTGGCGCACGGTTGGGTGGCCAACCGGCTGGGCGATCCCACGGCCCGGATGATGGGGCGGCTGACGCTGAATCCGCTCAAGCATGTGGATCCCTTCGGAACGGTGATCGCGCCGCTGATTCTGGTGCTGATGCATTCGCCCATCATCTTTGGTTATGCCAAGCCGGTGCCGGTGGATTTTAGCCGTCTGCGTCGGCCAAAACGGGACATGGTCTGGGTGGCTCTGGCTGGCCCCGCCACCAATGTGCTGCTAGCGATCGCCTCGGCGCTGCTGCTGTATGCTGCGGCCAGGATGCCGGCATCGCTGGCCTGGCTGGCCGAGCCGGTCGCTGCCATGTGTCAGGCTTCCATCATGATCAACATGGTGCTGTGCATCTTCAATCTGGTGCCGTTGCCGCCGCTGGACGGCGGCCGGGTAGCGGTGGGTCTGTTGCCGCACCCGTTATCCGGGATGCTGGCGCGGCTGGAGCCGTTCGGCTTTCTGATCATCGTGGCGCTGCTTTTGGTCGGCGTGCTGCAGCGCGTGATTGGTCCGCCCATTCTGCACGCGACGGACGCCCTGATTGGCTGGGCCGTGGGCGGGCCCGTGATTGTATTCTGAAGTTCTGTCCGGAAAGCGCGGCGGCTCGATCCGAAGCGAAATCGCGCTTGATTGTCCGGTGCGGTTTGGGTAGAAACCGCGCCCACTTCACACACCGCTGATTTCGATTGTGCCCTCGGGGTGCTCAGGCGGTGGAGGAAACAACAATCGGAGGAACGACATGTCTCAATTCACCATGAAACAACTGCTCGAGGCCGGCGTGCATTTCGGGCATCAGACCCGCCGCTGGCATCCGAAGATGGCCCCGTATCTGTTCGGCCAGCGCAACGGCATCCACATTATTGATCTGCAGAAAACGTTGAAGATGGCCAACGTGGCCTATCAGTTCATGAACGAACTGGCATCTGCCGGCGGCCGCGTGCTGTTCGTGGGCACCAAGCGCCAGGCGCGCGACGCCATCAAGGAAGAAGCCCTGCGCGCCGGTCAGTTCTATGTGAATCATCGCTGGCTGGGCGGCACGCTGACCAATTTCGCGACCGTGCAGCAGTCCGTGCGCAAGATGAAGGATTTGCAGCGTCGCAAGGAAGAAACCGGTTTCGAGGGCCTGACCAAGAAGGAAGCGCTGCAACTGGAGCGCAAGCTGGAGAAACTGGAGCGATCGCTGGGCGGCATCAAGGACATGCTGACCCTGCCGGACTGCCTGTTCGTGATCGACATCCGCAAGGAAGCGCTGGCCGTGGCCGAGGCGCGCAAGCTTGGTATCCCGATCGTGGCGGTGGTGGACTCGAACTGCGATCCGTCCGGTATTGACTACATTATTCCGGGCAACGACGACGCGATCCGCGCCATCCGGCTGTTCTGCAGCAAGATGGCGGATGCGCTGATCGAGGGCCAGGAGACCTGGCGCTTGGAGCATGCCGAGGAGCTGGGCGAGGATTTTGCGGCGCCTGTTGCTGAAGCGGCTGCGGAAGACGAGGGCGAGGAAGTCAGCGGCGTGGCCGCCGAAGTTGCGTCCGAGGAGCCGGCAAAGGAAGAAGCTGTCGGGGAAGAGGCCGCCGAGGCCGAGAGCGGCGAGAGCAAGGCCGCCTGAGCGGAACCCGAACACGAACACTGACAATATAGATAGCGAACGGAGGATACAGAGGAATGGCCCAGATTACGGCTGCGGATGTCAAGAAGCTGCGCGAGATGACCGGCGCGGGCATGATGGACTGCAAGAAGGCGCTGACGGAGACCGATGGCGACATGGATGCCGCGGTGGACTTTCTGCGCAAGAAGGGGCTGGCGGCGGCTTCCAAGAAGGCCGGTCGCGTGGCTGCCGAAGGGGTGGTGAAGGCGCTGGCCAGCGGCAATGTCGGCGTGATGATCGAGGTGAACGCCGAAACCGATTTCACCAGCAAGAACGAGAAGTTCACGGGCTTCGTGGATCGTTTGGCGGAGCTGGCGTTGGCGGAGAAGCCGGCCGATCTGGCCGCGTTGAAGGCGATGCCGTTCGATGACGGCACGGCTGAGGAGGCGCTGGCGCAGTTGATCGCCACCATCGGCGAGAACATGAACATTCGCCGCTACGAGCTGGTGAGCGTGGAGCGTGGCCTGGTGTCCGCATATGTGCATGCCGGCGGCAAGATCGGCGTGCTGGTCGGCATCGAGGGCGAGGCCGATGACGCGCTGGCCGAGTTTGCGCGCGGCGTGGCCATGCATGTGGCCGCGGCCAATCCGCAGTATATTGCGCGCGAGGATGTGCCGGCCGAGGCGGTGGAGCGCGAGAAGGCCGTGCTCTCCGAGCGGGCGGCGGCTTCCGGCAAGCCGGAGCACATCATTGAAAAGATTGTGAACGGCCAGTTGAACAAGTTCTATTCCGAAGTCTGCCTGCTGGAGCAGGACTATGTGCTCGATACCGATCTGACGGTGGGCAAGGCGCTGGAAAAGGCGCAGAAGGGCGCCCGCATCGTGGCCATGAAACGCTACCAGCTGGGTGAGGGTATCGAGAAGGAAGAGGCGGATTTCGCCGCCGAGGTCGCCGCGCAGCTTCATGGCTGATTCCCGACCGGAAACCGCGACAGCGCCCGCCATGCCGTATCGGCGGGTGCTGCTCAAGCTTTCCGGCGAAGTGCTGATGGGTTCCGCCGGTTATGGCATTGATTCGGCGACGATCGAGCGCATTGCATCGGAGCTGGTGGATGTTCGCCGCGCTGGCGTTGAACTGGCGGTGGTGATCGGCGGCGGCAACATCTTCCGGGGCCTGACCGGCGCCGCATCGGGCATGGATCGCGCCAGCGCCGATTACATGGGCATGCTGGCGACGGTGATGAACGCCGTGGCCCTGCAGGATGCCATCGAGCGGCAGGGCGAAACCGTGCGCGTGGTCTCGGCGCTGCATGTCAAGGAAGTGGCGGAGCCGTATATTCGCCGCCGCGCGGTGCGGCATCTGGAGAAGGGGCGCATCGTCATCTTCGCCGCCGGCACCGGCAATCCCTATTTCACCACTGATACGGCGGCCAGCCTGCGGGCGATGGAGATCGGCGCCGATGTGGTGCTCAAAGGCACCAAGGTGGATGGCGTGTATTCGTCCGATCCCGCCGTGGATGACAATGCGGTGCGCTATGATCGCCTGTCTTTCACCGAGGCGCTGACCCGCAAGCTGGGCGTGATGGATGCAACCGCGATGTCCCTCTGCCGCGACAACGACATGCCCATCATGGTTTTCAATATCAACGAGCCCGGCAATCTGCTGCGGGCGGTGCGCGGCGAGGCCGTGGGCACGATGGTCAGGGAGGATGTCGATGCTTGAATCATTTGAATCGCGAATGAAGAAGTCCGTGGAAGTGCTGAAGGAAGAACTGGCGCACATCCGCACCGGGCGCGCCAATGCCGCCATCCTCGATCAGGTTAGGGTTTCCTATTACGGCAGCGAGGTGCCGGTGAACCAGGTGGCGAACATCTCGGTGCCGGAGCCGCGCATGCTGGTCATCACGCCGTGGGAAAAGACGATGCTCAAGGAGATCGAGAAGGCGATCATGGCTTCCGATCTGGGCCTGACGCCGAACAACGACGGCGAGGTCATCCGCATTGTGCTGCCCGAACTGACCGAGGAACGGCGCAAGGAGTTCGTGCGTCATGCCCGGCAACTGGGCGAGAAAGCGCGCGTGGCCGTGCGCAATGTGCGCCGCGACGCCAACGACGAGGTCAAGAAAAAGGTCAAGGAAGGCGAACTTTCCGAGGACGAGGGCCGGCGCATGCAGGAGAAGATTCAGGCGCTGACCGACCGCATCATCGCTGAAATCGATCAGGTGCTGGATCGCAAGGAACAGGATATTCTCACGGTCT
>CAYQMA010000061.1:4006-5847 GCA_964418535.1 uncultured Zetaproteobacteria bacterium
GCTGTGGTGTTCGCAACTGCCGGGCGTGGATCTGTTGATTCGCACCGGCGGCGAGCGGCGGATCTCCAATTTCTATCTCTGGGATGCGGCCTACGCCGAACTGTATTTCTCCGACCGCTACTGGCCGGATTTCTCGCGCCAGGATTTTCAGGCGGCGCTGGATGATTATGCGCGACGCGAACGTCGTTTCGGACGCACCAGCGAACAATTGCAACAATCGGGAGAGGGTTGATGTCCGCTGAACTTGCGCGGCGCGTGGTGACAGCCGCAGTGCTGGCGCCGCTGGCGCTGTGGTGGCTGTGGATGGCGCCATCGCCCTGGTTTGAGGCTCTGCTTGGCCTCGTTGGCGCGGGGGCGTTGCTGGAACTGACCGGCATGCTGAGCTTGCCGATGCGCGCCGCTTTTGCGCTGACCGCGTTGGCGGCGCTGGGGCTGCTGCTGGCGGGCGAGCATGCAGCCTTGGCGCTCATGGCGCTGGGCCTTGCCTGGATGATGCTGCTTTCGTGGTGGGCGCGCGGCGCAACGGGCGAGGCGCTGCCGATCGTAATGCGCAATCTGGCCATGGGGTACTGGCTGGCGTGCTGGATTTTGCTGTTTGCCTGGTCGTTGTTGCTGGTCTTCCAATTGCCGTATGGAAGGGCGTTCATGCTGGGTGCGTTTGCGGGCGTCTGGGCGGCGGATATCGCGGCGTATTTCGTCGGACGGCGATGGGGGCGGAGACGGCTGTGCCCGGCCATCAGTCCGGGCAAGAGCGTGGAAGGCGCGTTGGGCGGCATCATCTGCGGCACGGCCGTGGCTGGCGGCATCTGGTTGTTTGCGACGCGGACGCCGGTCTGGACGGCCGTGAGTCTGGGGGTGCTGCTGGCCGCGGCTTCGATTCTGGGCGATTTGGCTGAATCGGCCGTCAAGCGCGTGACGGGCGTCAAGGACAGCGGTCGGCTGCTGCCCGGTCACGGCGGCTTGCTGGATCGCGTGGATGGGCTGGTGCCGGCGGTTACGGTGGCGTCGCTGATCTGGATGGGCTTGTGAAGCGGCTGACCATTCTGGGCGCGACCGGCTCGATCGGCGGCAGCGCCGCTGATCTGCTGCATCGTCATGCCGACGCCTTGCATGCCTGGGCGCTGGTGGGGCATCGAAACAGCGAGCGCATGCGGGAGCTTGCGCACATGCTGCGACCCGAATGGGTGGTGATGACCGACCCGGAGGCCGCCCGCCGGCTGCAGGGGGCATTGCCCGAGGGTGTGCGGCTGGAGGCCGGGATGGACGCAGCCGTCGCTGTCGCCGAGGCGCCGGAGGCGGATATGGTGCTGGCCGCAATGGTCGGCAGCGTGGGCCTGCCGGCGGCGCTGGCGGCGGTGCGGGCCGGCAAGCGGGTGGGTCTGGCCAACAAGGAATGCCTGGTGACCGCCGGCCGCATCTTCATGGAAACGGCCCGGGCATCGGGCGCCGAGGTGGTGCCGGTGGATTCCGAACACGCGGCCGTGCATCAGTGCCTTGTGGGTCATGACGCGGCTTCCGTGCGTCGGGTTGTGCTGACCGCATCGGGCGGCCCGTTTCGGGATCGCGATCCCGCCACGATGGCCGAGATCACGCCCGAAGAAGCGATCGCGCATCCGAACTGGGACATGGGCGCCAAGATCAGCGTGGACTCGGCGACGATGATGAACAAGGCTCTGGAATTGATCGAGGCCCGCTGGTTGTTCGATCTGCGGCCGGATCAACTCTCGGCCATCATCCATCCGCAGAGCATCGTGCACGGTCTGGTGGAATACCGGGACGGTTCGGTGCTGGCGCAACTGGCCGAACCGGACATGCGCGGCCCCATTGCCTGGGCGATCCAG
>CAYQMA010000062.1:0-5730 GCA_964418535.1 uncultured Zetaproteobacteria bacterium
TTCAGGCAGGCCACCGAATCCACATAGCCGCTGATGGCGGCGATGTCGTGTTCGACCATGACGACGGCGACGCCGCGCTCGTCGCAGAGCCGGCGAAGCAGGGTGTAGAGCATGTCCTGCGCATGCGCATCGAGCGCCGCGGCCGGCTCATCCAGGAGCAGCAACTCGGGCTCGGCCACCAGCGCCCGGGCCAGGCGGATGCGCTGCTTCTGGCCGCCCGACAGCAGCCGGAAATCGCGGTCGGCCAGATCGAGCGTTTCGGTCATCGCCAGCGCCCGCGACACGGCCTCGCGGTCGCCGGGATGTCGCCACAGGGGCGCGTTCCACGCCGGCAGACCCATCATCACCACATCCCGGGCGCGCAGCGGCAGGGTGGTCGGCGTTTCCTGCTTCTGGTTCAAAAATCCCACCCGTCGCAAAAGGCGCCGGCGGTTGCGTGAAGTCAGGGGTTCGCCGAACAGCAGCACCCGGCCTTCGTCGGGCTCGATCAGACCGGCGATGGCGTGCAACAGCGTGCTCTTGCCGGCGCCATTGGGGCCGACGATGCCCAGGAAATGGCCGGCCTCCACGGTGAGATTGACATCCTCCAGCGCTCGCCGGCCGGGCTCGCCCACGCTCAGATGCTCCACGCGCAACGGCGGCGATGCGCTCATCGCCCGGACTCCGTCAGAAAGGTTTGCAGCCGTTCGATGTTGGTCTGATGCAGGGCGCGCCAGGACATGCCGCAGCTGCCCAATGCATCCAGCTTGAGGACGGGGCGGCTGCCCGCGCGCTGCGCCAGCCATTCCAGGGCGCGATTGCCGTGCCGTAAATCGCCCCAGAGCAGGATGCGCGGTTGCCTGCGCGTCAATTGGAGCGCTTCGTCCAGCTTGCGCGGCCGGACGCCGCCGTGGTGATGAGGTTCCAGCACCGCCGACACCGTCAGTCCGAAGCGTTCGCACAGATGCCGCCAGGCCGGATGTTCCATGATGACGCTCCAGCCGTTGATCGGCGCGAATGCCGCTTGCCAGCGGCGTTCGATGTCGCGGGTCAGCGCCACGGCCTGGCGCAGGTTGGCCTCGATGATGTTTCGCCGGTCAGGTTCCAGCGTCTCCAATGCCTTGGCCAGACGCGGCAGGGCGCGACGCACTGCCGAGGGAAGCAGCCAGGCGTGGTCGGTATCGGGCCAGAGATCCAGGCTGTGTGTGGCGCGCAGGCCGCGCCAGTGGCCGTCGTCGCGACCGGCGCGCACGAGCAGGTCGGCGCGCCTGAGCAGGCGCACCTGCCCGGGCGCAAGCTGGAAATCATGCGCATCGGCGCCGGGCGGCAGCAGACAATCCACGCGCGGCTTGGCGTCCAGCATCCGCACCAGACCGGCCAGCGGCGGCAGGGTGACGACAATCGAAACGGCCCGGGCGGTCGCCGGCCACAGGCAGCTTGTCATCACAGCGGCGACGATGAGGCATGGAAGCAGACGCAGGTTCCGGAAGCGCCGATGCTTGTCCCGACGCCGCCGGCCGGTTATACCCCCGGCGAAGGCTTTGCGCATGGCGGCGGGACGCGCAAGGCGCGGGCGCGTTCGGACGGCGAGACCGGACGAATGCCCGCTGAATGCTGGCGGCGTGTTCATGGAAAGCGCATGCTATCCCCCCCGCCGGGCGAAACCAAGCTGGCCCGAAGCGAATGCGCCTCGGCGACATGACAGCCGCCGGCTGGCGCCGGCCGGATGAAACGGGAGGAATATGCATGCTGTCAGCGGCTTATTTCCGCTATCGCTGGAGCTGGTACAAGCCGATTCTGGATCGGGGCGAGGCCCCGGCTGATCGATGCCGGGTGGATGTGCGGAGATTGCCGCTGCGGATGCCCGGCGAGGACGCCGGCGAGCGCGTGCCCTATGCGCTGCATTCCGAACTGGAGCGCATGTTCACGGGCGCCGTGTGGCGGCTCCAGAATTATTTGGAGCGCTACATGATCGAGGGCGTTCGTATCTCGGCGCATCAGCTTCCGCGGCCGGATGAGACGGGACGGGAGCTGATTCGCCATCTGCGGCGCCAATGCCCGCATCTGCCGCCGCATCTTTTACATCACTGGTGCGCGGACAGCCAGGGCGGCGCCGGCCTGCTCAAAACGCTGAATGGACTCTGGGCGCAGGCCTGGGAGCAGGATCAGGCCGATGTCGCGCCCTGGGCGCAGGCGGTGAACGTGTTGATGCTGTCCTTGCTGCGTCGTGCGATCGGCCGCTTGCCGGACGATCATCCCCGGCAGACCGATCAGGTAATGCTCGGCGTGGTCGGCGGCATGTATCTGTGGAGCTTGCAGCGTTTCCTGAAACAGATGGTGGAAGGAGCGCTGGAGGTGACGCGCATTGCCGCCTATGAGGCGATGATCGTGCCGGTGACGCCAATGGCGTTTTTGCACCGGCAGCCGGAGGACGCGCTGTTGGGCGATGCCCGGCACGTGATCGCGGCCTATGGTCTGGAGCCGGATCTCATTCCCCGCCTGCGCGAATTGCGGGCGCGTGCGGGTGGGCGCAACGAGGCGGGCATCCTGGCCCTGCTGGCGCGGGACAAGCTGGGCGATCATCTGCTCAAGCGCAGTTGGGCGCGCTTGTCGCTGCGCGAACTGGCCGCCCGCACAGGGCAGGGCGGCTGGATGCAATGGGCGCTTGATCCCAAAAAGCTGGATGCGATGCTGACACGGCCGCAACAGGCTTGTGCCGGTCTGGCGGAATCGCTGGCCTCGTTGCGCGAATATCCGTTTGCCGACTGGCTGCTGGACGCCATCGCCGGCGGTGGCAAATATCGCCGCGCCGGGCCCTGGCGGCATGATGACGTCACGCTGAATGCATTCCGGGTGTTCGATGAGGATCTGAAGGTGGAAGTCGCGCGCCGCAGGGAAGAACGGCGCTGGATGGATCGTCGGGCGATTGTGGCGGGCAGCTTGCGCGAGGCCAGTGCCGATCCGCTCCTCGAGAAGGCCTGGCGGGAAGGAAAGATCGTATTTCTGCAGCCGGATTTCTCGCGCGCCTTGCATGGCGGCAAGCGGCTGTCGGGCAGGCAGGCCTGCCTGCGGATTGAGTGGTCGGACTGGCTGGCCGGCATGGCGGTTCTGCTGGGGCCGGATATGCAGCCGTTTTTGCATCATTTCGCGGACGATGTCATGAAGCTGCTGGAGATGCGCAAGGACGTGTTTGTGGACGATTTCAGCGCCGCCGGATGCTTGCTGCGCGGCGCCGCTTCGTCGTTGTTCGATGCGGGCGTGGCCTTGCGTCGCTGGATGAGGGCGCGGTTCTCGGAACATTTGCCAGCGGGAGACGAAACGCTGGCGCCGGCAACCCCCATGTGTCTGGCGATGACCGGCGAGTGGCATGTGGCGGAACTGAGGCAGGGCAGCCTGGGACGGCGGCGGCTGGCGTTCAGTCTGGGCGTGACGCAAGCTATTGCCGGCGTCGGGCGCGATGGGGGCATGGATCGACTGATGGCCCGGCGCAAGGACAGGCCGAACATGAGGCCTTTGGGCGACGTGTGGGTGACGGACATGGATGCAGGCGAGGGCGATCGCGTGCGGCTACTCTGCAACCATGGCTTTGCCGTCACGCTGCCAGCATTGACCGCCTTGATCGGAGACATCCGGTCTCGGGCTGCGGTGCGCGAATACCGGATCGGCCGCGCCGAGGCGGGCCGGGTGCTGCGCGGGTTTCAACTGCCGGAAGGGATGCTGGATCTGATCGTGATCCAGGCGGACGGGGATGAGCGTCCGCTGTTCATCGTATGGGTGGGCAAGGCCAGCCTGGCGGGTGTGGAGATGGATCTCTACGAGGTGCTGGAGCCGGATTCGGAGGCGGCGCGGCGGATCGAAAGCGAGGGCCTGGCGCAGTGGGCGCATCGCTAGAGATGCAGGAAGCCGGGCGGCCGCCGGTGCTGGCCGGGGCGTCTGCCTGGCTTGCGGATGCGCCGCCGCTTCCCCGCCGCGTGGCGGTTGGATTGTCGGGCGGGGCGGATTCGATGGCGTTGCTGTTGGCGTTGCATGCGGCAGGACATGAGGTGCTGGCCTGGCATGTGGATCATGGCTGGCGCGTGGAATCCGCGCACGAGGCGGCGTGGCTGGAGGAGCGGATGCGGTCGTGGGGGGTGCCGTTTCGTTGCGCGCGCATCGGGGCGCCGTCGGGAAGCAATCGCGAGGCGGCGGCCCGGCAAGCGCGGTATCGTCTGTTTGCGCTATGGGCTGTCGAGGACGGCGTGGATACGCTGTGCCTGGCGCATCATCGCGACGATCAGGCCGAAACGGTGTGCATGCGATTGCTGCAGGGCTCGGGCGTGGACGGCTGCCGGGGGATGCGGGCCGAACGCAAGTTGGGAGGCTTGCGTGTCGTTCGTCCCTTGCTGGGCGTGGGCAAGCAGGAGTTGGTTGGGGCGCTGGAGCGCGCCGGCGTTGCCTGGCTGGAGGATGCGTCGAACCGGGATGCGACGCTGCTGCGCAACCGAATCCGGTTGCAATTGTTTCCCGCCATGCGGCTGGCAGGCGTGGTTCCGGAGGATCTGTTTCTGCGCTGGGGCGTGCAGGCCGAACGCGTGGCGGCGGAGATTGCGGCGCAGGCGGACGCTGTGCCATTGTCCCGGGACGCAGGCGGCGTGCATGTGCCGTGGAATGCCTGGCAGGCGGTTGCCGCGCCGGTGCGTGCCTGGGTGTTGCAGCGCATGGCCCGAAGCTTGCTGGGCGAGGGGAGGCGGCTGGGTCGCCGGCATATCGAGCTGGTGGAGGCCTGGCTGGCGGCTGGCGGGCGCGGCGGCGTGGATTTGAGCCAATGCCGCCTCGTGCGCGAGGGCGGGCGCTTGCAACTTCGCGCCGCAGGTGCAAGGCTGCCTCGGTAGCGGCAAGACGCGGCCTGGGGCGGGTTTTTCATCCCCGCTTCATCTTGGGGTGGCTATGCTGCTGCCGCGATGGCCTGTCGCATCATGGCTTTGCGCCGGCAACAACACGTTGACTTGAAAGAAAGGAACGATGCATGGGTAAGAATCTTCTGCTGTGGCTGGTGATCGGCTTTGTGATGATCAGCCTGTTCAACATGTTCAATCCTCCGATGAGCGGCGGCGAGCGGATGTCGTATTCCGCCTTCATCGAGAAGGTGGACGGCGGCATGGTCGAGACCGCCCACATCCGCGACCATGAGGTGACGGGGCAGTATCGCAATCTGCAGGGCGATCTGCGCACCTACCAAGTGACGATTCCCGACGATCCGGGGCTGACCCAGCGGCTGATTGACCACCATGTCGAGGTGGAAGTCAGCAAGCCCGAGGAGATGCCGTTCTTCCTGTCGGTGCTGATTTCCTGGTTCCCGATGCTGCTTTTGATCGCGGTGTGGATCTTCTTCATGCGGCAGATGCAGGGCGGCGGCATGGGTGGCCGGGGCGGCGCGATGTCGTTTGGCAAGAGCCGCGCCAAGCTGCTGACCGAGAACAAGAACAAGGTGACCTTCGACGACGTGGCCGGCTGCGACGAGGCCAAGCAGGAGGTGACCGAAATCATCGATTTCCTGCGCGATCCGTCCAAGTTCACGCGACTGGGCGGCAAGATTCCGAAGGGCGTGCTGCTGGTGGGCCCGCCCGGCACCGGCAAGACCCTGCTGGCCCGTGCCATCGCCGGCGAGGCCGATGTGCCGTTCTTCACCATTTCCGGCTCCGATTTCGTTGAGATGTTCGTCGGCGTGGGCGCCTCGCGCGTGCGCGACATGTTCGAGCAGGCCAAGAAGAA
>CAYQMA010000063.1:0-5655 GCA_964418535.1 uncultured Zetaproteobacteria bacterium
CGGCTGCTCCACGCCGAGTCGGAATTCGGAGCGCAATACGACTCCCTGTGCGACATGCTGTCGTTTGGCATTGCGCCGGCCGTGCTCGTCTATCTCTGGGCGCTCGTGCCGCTGCACAAGCCGGGCTGGCTGGCCGCCTTTCTGGTTGCGGCATGCGCGGCGCTTCGGCTGGCCCGCTTCAACGTCCAGCTGGACGTGCAGGACAAGCGTTTCTTCAACGGGCTGCCGACGCCGGCCACGGCCATGCTCATCGCCACAGCGGTGCTGTTTCATGAGGATCACGGCGTGCAGCCCCTGCCGTGGCTGTGGTTTGCGATTTCGGTGACATTGGCCTGGCTGATGGTGAGTCGCGTGCCGTTCTTCGCCGGCAAGGACGTGGATTTGAAGAAGCGTCATCCGGCCGTGCTGCTTTTGGCGATGCTGGCTGTCATCGTGTTCATCATGGCCGACCCGCACACCCATTTGTTCGTGCTGGCGCTGGCCTATTGTCTGCATGGCCCGCTGCTGGCGGCCCGGAACTGGCGTTGGCCCGAGAAACGGACGCGCGCGGCGCCGCCCGAAACGAAGGGCGACGCCGGCGCGAGCTCCGATTGACAGGGCGCGGGGCCGGTGGTTTACTCCGCCGCATGAACGCATTGCTGCTTTCCTGCCTGCGATTCGGGCTGCTTTCGGGCAGGCCCGGCCGATGATGTGTTGACTCAGGCAGGAGCGCAAACACTTCATGCAGGCCGCGGCACATTCCGCGGCCTGCATTGCTTCGTGGGCATGCCCGGAAGCGTATCAGGAGGCCAGTCATGACCGAACGTCTGTATATCTTCGACACCACGCTGCGCGATGGCGAGCAGTCGCCAGGCTGCTCGATGAACCTGGAAGAGAAGCTGCGCGTGGCCCAGGCGCTGGCCGCGCTGGGCGTGGATATTATCGAGGCCGGGTTCCCGATGGCCTCGCCGGGGGATTTCGAGGCCGTGCGCCAGATTGCCGAACGCATCGAGGGGCCGACCATCGCCGGGCTTGCGCGCGCCCATCCGAAGGATATCGAGCGCGCGGCCGAGGCGCTGAAGCCGGCCGGGCATGCCCGCATCCACACCTTCATCGCCACCAGTCCGATTCATATGCAGGCCAAGCTGCGGATGACGCCGGACGAGGTGCTGGAACGCGCCGTGGCGGCGGTGAAGCAGGCCCGCTCGCTGGCGCCGGAAGTTGAGTTTTCGGCCGAGGATGCTGGCCGCACGGATATGGAGTTTCTCTGCCGCGTGGTGGAGGCGACCATCGCCGCCGGCGCCTCGGTCATCAATATTCCGGATACGGTCGGCTACACGACGCCGGCCGAATTCGGCGCGCGCATCCGCGAACTGATCGAGCGGGTGCCGAACTCGGATCAGGCCATCTTCTCCGTGCATTGCCACAACGATCTGGGGCTGGCCGTGGCCAACTCGCTGGCAGCGGTGGAAAACGGCGCGCGGCAGGTGGAATGCACGATCAACGGCCTGGGCGAACGCGCCGGCAACGCCTCGCTGGAGGAAATCGTGATGATCCTGCGCACCCGCCGGGATCGCTACGACATCGACACCGGCATCGATACCACCAAGATCGTGCCGACCTCCAAGCTGGTGTCCCAGGTCACCGGCATGCCGGTGCAGCCGAACAAGGCCATCGTCGGCGCCAATGCCTTTGCGCATGAGGCCGGGATTCATCAGGACGGCGTGCTCAAGCATCATGAGACTTATGAAATCATGACGCCGGAATCGGTCGGCTGGACGACCAACCGGATGGTGCTGGGCAAGCATTCGGGCCGGGCGGCGCTGAAGGCGCGCTACGCCGAACTGGGCGTGGAGCTGGACAAGGAGGCGCTGGACGCCGCCTTCGAGCGCTTCAAGAAGCTGGCCGACAAGAAGAAGGAGGTCTTTGACGAAGATCTGCTGGCGCTGCTGGACGAAGGCGGCGCAGCCGGTGAGGAACGCATCCGCCTGGTGAGCCTGCATGTGGCCTCGGGCACGCAGGATACGCCGGTGGCGGCGGTGGAGCTGGAGGTCAACGGCGAAACGCTGAAGGCCACGAGTCAGGGCGACGGGCCGGTGGACGCCGCCTTCAAGGCCATCAACTCGCTGGTCGAGCCCAACGGCAGGCTGCTGTTGTATGCGGTGAACGCCATCACCGCCGGCACCGACGCCCAGGGCGAGGTCACCGTGCGTCTGCAGGACGGCGATCGCATCGTCAACGGGCAGGGCAAGGATACGGACATCGTCGTGGCCAGCGCCAAGGCGCTGATCGCGGCGCTGAACAAGCTGCCGGACATGCACGCCAAGGGCGCGCACCCGCAGTATTCGGGCGTTTGAAATCCGTGACGGCGCGTCCGTGAACCGGGCGCGCCGATTACCCGCGAAACGCCAAGGGGCTTGCATCCATTGCCTTCAGGTTATTCCGGACTAGAATAGTCCTGTTTCCGAATGGAAGCGAAATTTGCAAGGGATGGCGCATGTTCCGGATTACTCGTCTGACGGATTATGGTGTTGTGCTGATGGCGCAACTGGCGCGGCATGAAGGCCGGCTGCTCAATGCGGCCGAATTGGCGGCGAGCGTGCGCGTGCCCTTGCCGACGGTCAGCAAGATTCTGCAAATCCTGTTGCGCGAACGCCTGCTGGAGTCCGTGCGCGGCGCCGGCGGCGGCTACCGGCTGGCGCGCCCGGCCGCCAGCATTTCGGTGCGCGACATCATCGTGGCGCTGGAAGGCCCGATTGCGCTCACCGAATGCAATCTGGACGAGGGTCACTGCGAGCAGGAATCGCATTGCGCCATTCGCGGCAACTGGCATGCGATCAATCATGCGCTGCGCCAGGCGCTGGACGGCATCAGCCTGGCGGACATGCTGAAACCCGATTTTGCGCCCCGGATGCATATGGAGACATCCGGTGTCGAATCTGGCCGGCGGGTGGACGTTCCGGTGCACCCGGCGGCGGGCGGCGGCGCATCCCGGGTCGGCGAGGGAGCGTGCTGATGGGGCAAACCGACATGAAAAAGCAGGATGCGCCGATCGAATCCCTCGTAAGCCAGGAATACGAAGCCGGTTTCGTCACCGACATCGAAGCCGATACGGCGCCGCCCGGTCTGTCCGAGGACATCATCCGCCTGATCTCGGCCAAGAAGCATGAACCGGCGTGGATGACCGAATGGCGGCTTGCAGCCTACCGCCACTGGAAAACGATGCGCGAACCGCATTGGGCGCACGTGCATTACGACCCCATCGACTATCAGGCTATTTCCTACTACTCGGCGCCGAAATCGAAAACCGACGCGCCCAAGAGCCTGGACGAAGTGGATCCGAAGCTGCTGGAGACTTACGAAAAGCTCGGCATTCCGCTGCACGAGCAGGAAATGTTGGCCGGCGTGGCCGTGGACGCGGTGTTCGATTCCGTTTCCGTGGCCACCACCTTTCGCGAAAAATTGGCCGAGGCGGGCGTCATCTTCTGTCCCATTTCCGAGGCTATCGCCGAGCATCCGGATCTGGTGCGCCGCTATCTGGGCAGCGTCGTGCCCGTGACCGACAACTTCTTCGCGGCGCTGAATTCGGCGGTGTTTTCCGACGGCTCCTTTGTCTATGTGCCCAAGGGCGTGCGCTGCCCGATGGAACTGTCCACCTATTTCCGCATCAACGCCGCCAACACCGGCCAGTTCGAGCGCACCCTGATCATTGCCGACGAGGGCAGCTACGTCAGCTATCTGGAAGGCTGCACGGCGCCGATGCGCGATGAAAACCAACTCCATGCGGCGGTGGTGGAGCTGGTGGCGCTGGAAGGCGCGCACATCAAGTATTCGACGGTGCAGAACTGGTATCCGGGCGACGAGGAAGGCCGCGGCGGCATCTACAATTTCGTGACCAAGCGTGGCGAATGCCGGGGCGCGCGCTCGCGCATCTCCTGGACGCAGGTGGAAACGGGCAGCGCCATCACCTGGAAGTATCCGAGCTGCGTGCTCAAGGGTGACGAATCGGTGGGCGAGTTCTATTCCGTGGCTCTGACCAACAACTACCAGCAAGCGGACACCGGCACCAAGATGGTGCATATCGGCCGGAACACGAAGAGCACCATCGTCTCCAAGGGGATTTCGGCCGGCCACGGGCAGCAGTCCTACCGGGGGCTGGTCAAGATGCTCAAAAGCGCCGACGGCGCGCGCAACCATTCGCAATGCGATTCGCTGCTGCTGGGCAAGCAGTGCGGCGCGCACACCTTCCCCTACATCGAGGTCAAGAATCCCACCGCGCAGGTGGAGCATGAGGCGACCACCTCGCGCATCAGCGAGGAGCAGCTGTTCTATTGCCGCCAGCGGGGGCTGTCCGAGGAGGATGCGGTGAGCATGATCGTCGGCGGTTTCTGCAAGGAGGTGTTTGCGGAACTGCCGATGGAATTCGCGGTCGAGGCCGGCAAGCTGCTATCGGTGAGCCTCGAAGGGGCGGTGGGCTGAGCATGAATCCCGCGACATCATCCAGCAGGGCCACCGAGCCAGCAAAAAAGGAAACGACGATGCTGAAGATTGAAAATCTGCACGCAGCCGTGGACGGCAAGGAAATCCTCAAGGGCGTGAACCTGGAGGTGAAGGCCGGCGAGGTGCATGCGATCATGGGCCCGAACGGCTCGGGCAAGAGCACCCTGTCCAATGTGCTGGCCGGCAAGCCGGGCTATGAGGTCACCGAAGGTCGCGTCCTGTTCGAAGGCCGCGACCTGCTGGAACTCAGCCCCGAGGAACGGGCCTGGGAGGGCGTGTTTCTGGCCTTTCAGTATCCGGTGGAAATCCCGGGCGTGAACAATATCTACATGCTGCGCGCGGGGCTGAATGCGATGCGCCGGCATCGCGGCTTGCCGGAATTGGATGCGATGGACTTCATGGGCATCGTGCGGGAAAAGATGAAACTGGTCGAGATGGACGAGTCGCTGCTTTCGCGCTCGGTCAATGAAGGCTTTTCAGGCGGCGAGAAGAAACGCAACGAAATCTTCCAGATGGCCGTGCTGGAGCCGAAGCTGGCCATTCTGGACGAAACGGATTCGGGCCTGGACATCGATGCGCTGCGCGTCGTGGCCGGCGGGGTCAACAAACTGCGTTCGCCGGATCGGGCCATGCTGCTCATCACCCATTACCAGCGCCTGCTGGACTATATCGAACCGGATGTCGTGCATGTGCTGGCCGGCGGCCGCATCATCAAGACCGGCGACAAGTCCCTGGCGCTGGAGCTGGAGGAGCGCGGCTACGACTGGCTGTTGTCGGAGGCGGCGTGAGCCGGCTGGACGAACTGCGTCGGAGGGCCTGGCGCGCCTTCGAGGCGCGGGGCCTGCCCACGCCGCGCGATGAGGACTGGAAATACACCGATCTGTCCCGGATGACGGGGCTGCTGGGCGAACGCTGGTGGGCGCCCGCTCCGGTCGTGAGTCCGGATCGCGAATCGGTGAGCCGCCATGCCATTGAACCGCTCGATGCCTGGCGCTTTGTGCTGGCCAACGGGCGGCTGATCGAAGCGCCCGACGACCTGCCGGATGCGGTGCGCTGGCGAGCTTTGTCCGAAGCGCTCCAGTCCGATGACCAGCTCGCACGGACGCTGCTCGAGTGGCGGGAGGATGCGCCGCTGGCCAGCGCGCTTGTCGCGCTCAATGCCTCGCTGGCCGAAGA
>CAYQMA010000064.1:0-5249 GCA_964418535.1 uncultured Zetaproteobacteria bacterium
GCACTCGCGCCGGCGCTCGTCATCGCCGTGGTCGCCTCCAGCATGTCGGTGATGATTCTGGCGCACCGGCTGGCCTTTCTGGCCGTGGGCGTCTCGCACGCCACGCTGGCCGGGCTGGGCGTGGCGGTACTGGCCGGCCTGCCGCTGCTGCCCACAGCCGCCGTCACCGCCATCGTCGTCGCCCTGCTGCTCGCCGCCCTGCCCGAACACCGCGGCCTGGATCACGATGCGGGCACCGGCGTGCTCTTTGCGGGCGCGATGGCGCTGGGCATCGTGCTCTTGTCCTCGGCCAGCCAGTACGAGGTGGACATGTTCGGGCTCTTGTTCGGCAACATCCTGATGGTCTCGCCCGAGGACACGGCCTGGCTGGCCGGCGCCGGCGCGGCAGTGCTCGCAGCGCTGGTTCTGGCCGCCCGTCCGTGGTGGAGCATGGCACTCGATGCAACCACAGCAGCCGCCTCCGGCATGCCGGTATCGCTCTATCGCATGCTGCTGTTCGCCATCACCGGCCTGACGGTGGTCATCTGCGTGCGGCTGGCCGGCATCGTGCTGACCACGGGACTACTGGTGCTGCCGGCGGCCACCGCCTGGTTCTGGGGCAAGGGACTGCTGCGTCTGTGGCTCATCAGCGTGGCCGCGGCGCTCACCGGCACCCTGATTGGGCTTGACGTGTCCTATCAGATGGACTGGCCCTCGGGCGCAACGGTGGTGCTGGCCTTGTGCGCCCTGTTCGCCATCAGTTGGGCAGGCTCAAGACTCCTCGGAGGGCGCAGGCGGGGTTTCTGACGCCGGCGTTGCCGCGGATTCCCTGTTTCGCTGCGGCGGCTCCAACGTTTCCAGAAAATGGGTCAGGTTAGCAATCAAAAGCGAATAGACGGCGATGCCGAACACCATGGTCAGCACGGCCACGATGCGTCCGCCCTCGGTCACCGGCACGATATCGCCATAACCCACCGTCGTCAGCGTCACAAAGGCCCACCACAAACCGTCGCTGACCTCGGCGAAAGCCGGATTGCTCCCGTGCTCGAGCATCCAGGCCGCCGCGCCGAACAAAAACACCATCAGAAACAGCACCGCCATCGCCACCGGAAAGCTGTCGCGCGAGAGCAGAATCAGGCGCAGAATCTGTTGCTTGTGCCGGCGGATCAGCATTCCAAGCCGGATCAGGGGATGCAGGCGGGCCAGACGCATGAACGAAAACAATCGCAGCAGCGGCGAAGCCAGCAACACGACAAACACCAGATCCACCCAGTTGCGCCGCATATAAGCCACGGGCTCATCATCCAGACGCCAGCGAAACAGGAAGCAAATCACGAACGCCGCCAGCGCCGAAAACTGAATCCACGACGGCACCTTTTCCCAGAAGGCCGATACGATCGCGCCGACCGTGAGCGCGAACAGGGCTAAATCCAGTCCCCGTCTCAACCACCGCCGGCGCGCCGCAACAGACGCGTTCATCGTTTCAGTGCTCGCCCGCCTTGTGCGTGAAATAGGTGGCCAACGACACCAGCAGAATGCCGCCGCCCATGTAGAGAATGTTCAGCGGATTGTCGAAGGTGACATGCAGGACGTTCTTGAAGAACGCCACCACCAGAATCATCAGCACCACCTTGGCCAGCCGGTCCTTCAGATCGTCCAGGCTGTCGATCATCAGGATGTTGTTGGAGCTTTCGTCCTGGTGCGCGATATCGATCTTGCTGATAAACAGCTCATACAGGCCCAGGCCGAAAATCAGCATCACCGTGCCGAGCAGGAAATCGTCCACCGCCGAAATCACCTGTCCCACGGCCTCGACATGGAAATGCTCGTGCGGCACACCCATGAACCGCATTTCAATGTATTGCCAGACCAGCTCGATCACGTTCTCGAACGCCAGCGCAAACAGCAAAAGCATACCGAGCAGCGAGGCGATCACCGCCAGAATCACCACAAAGCGACTGTTCCAGAGCAGCCATTCAAAGGTTCGTTCCAACATCATTCCTCCTCGGCGCGACCCGCCGCCGCGCATGTCGTGAATTTGCAAGCAAGCGTTGCGCCAAATATAGAGGAACGAACCGGAAACAGCTATCCGGCGGCGGCCTTCAGCGCCTCGTCATCCACCACCTTGCTGTCCACCTTGCAGTAGGCCACGCCCTCGTCGGGAAACACTTCCACCTCGGCCACGCCTTCCACGGCCAGCAAGCGCTCGCGCAACGCCGCCGCAGCCTGCGCATCGGCCACCTCCACATGCAGCATACGCGTGGCCACCGGACGAGGCGGCTTCATGCCCGCCGCCACCACGAGCCAGATCAACAGCAGGCCGCCGATGGCGGCAAAAGCCTGGGCCTGATTCTGCGCCTCCGGCGCATACAGAAAACCGCCCAGCGCGCCACCGGCGAACGCGCCCAGAAACTCGCAGGTGTTGTACACGCCCACCGCCGTGCCCTTGGCCGATGCCGGCGCAATCTTCGAAATCAACGACGGCAGCGTCGCCTCCAGCACGTTGAAACCGACAAAGAACACGAACAGCGCCGCCGCAATGCTCCACAGCGACGCGCCGGCCACCGCCATCATCAACTGCGCCACAGCCAGCATCGCAATCGCCAGCAGGAACACCGGCTTCATCTTGCGCTTGGCCTCGGCCACGATGACCAACGGCACCATCAGCACGAAGGAGGCGCCCATCACCGGCAGATACAGCTTCCATTGCTCGCCGCTGGCCATCAACGGATGCGCGCCGCTCATCAACACCACCGGCAGCACCACGAACATCGCGGTCAGGGCCGCATGCAGCACGAACACGCCGAAATCCAGCCGCAGCAGTTCGCCATCGGAAATCACGCGGCCGAACATGCCGGCCGTCACCTCGGCGTCGCGATGGTGCACCTGACGTTCGGGATTCGGCACCACCAAGTACAGGAACAAAATGCTGCCCAGCGACAGCGCCGCCGTGAGCCAGAAGATGCCCGGCACGCCCAGCGCATGCCCCAGCACCGGCCCGGCCACCATCGAAATCATGAAGGAAATGCCGATGGTCATGCCGATCATCGCCATCGCCTTGGTGCGGTGCTCCTCGCGCGTCAGGTCGGCGGTCAGGGCGATGATCGCCGCCGCCACCGCGCCCGAGCCCTGCACCACGCGGCCGATCAGCACGCCCACGATGGAATCGGACATCGCCGCGATCACGCTGCCGATCGCAAACAGCAGCATGCCCGCCGCAATCACCGGCTTGCGCCCCACCTTATCCGACAGCATGCCGAAGGGAATCTGCAACAACGCCTGGGTCAGGCCGTAGGCGCCCAGCGCAATGCCGACCAGGGCCGGATGCTCGGCCGCGCCTTGCAAGCCGTGGGCGTAGGGCGCAAACACCGGCAAAATCAGGAACAATCCCAGCATGCGCAGGCCGAAGATGCCGGCCAGGCTCATCGCGGCCTTGCGCTCGACCGGCGTCATGGCCTCGCCATTGCTGGATTTGCGGCGTTTGCGACGACTCATGACTTGCCTCCCTGTTGATTCCGTTCGAACTGTTTGAGCTTGAACCTCATGGGTTCCGCGCCCCAAAGGGCGGGCGCATCTTGCGCCTCGCCGGCAGCGCATTCAAGGGAGATTTCATGGGGTTATTCCGGCCAGCTCACGACTGCAAAAACCGGTCGCCGGCTCATGCCGGCCAGGCGCCCAAGCCCTGCCGGAGCAATTCCGGCTCGCCGGAGCACAAATCCACCACCGTTGTCGGAATCATGCCGCCCCAGCCAGCATCCAGCAGCGCCAGATTCAGGCCTTTCAACCGTGGCGCAAACGCATCCGGATCCACGGCCGCATCTTCCTCATCCGGAAACCGCAGCGTGGTGGCCAGCAGGGGCGCCTCCAGTTCTTCAAGCAAGGCCATGCACACGGCATGCGCCGGCATGCGGATGCCCACGTCGCGTCGCTTGCCGAACACGCGCCTGGGCAGCTTCGAATTCGCCGGCAGAATGAAGGTGTAAGGGCCGGGCAAACAGCGCCGCAGCAGACGATGGGCCAGATTGTCCATGCGGACATAATGCGCGGCCTGCGACAGATCGCGGCAGATCAGCGACCACCAGTGTCGCTCGTCCAACCGGCGCAGTCGCCGGATTTCCGCCTGCGCATCGGCGGCCTCGGGCAGCGCGGCCAGCACATAGGTCGCATCCGTGGGCATCGCCACCGCCGCGCCCTGCCGCAAGCGCTCGGCCGCATGCCGGATCGAACGCGCCTGCGGCCGCTCCGGATGCAGACGCAAACGCTCAAACATGATCAGAAGCCCGGAATCAGGCCCTTCAGCGGCTTCGGAAGCAGCTTCTCGGGGGGCGGCGATGCCGGTTGTTGTTTCGGGGCTGGTTGGCCGGCCGGCTGCGTTGCGGGCGGTTGATGACCCAGCATCTTCTTCCATTTCCCGCCCTTGCCCTGCTCGATCAGCTGTTCCACCGATCCGGCGTTGCCGATCAGCGTCTTCATGTCCATTTCCACCTTCACTTTCGGAGCATCCAGCGGCCCAACGATGCGCAACGGCACCACCAGCCCCTTGCGCACGGTCTCCGTATCGCCCTGGCCGACCAACGTGCCCACCAGGCGCGGCCGCACATGATAATCCATCGTCTTCTCGGGCAGGTTCACAATGCCCTGGCCGGTCAGGCGAAACAGCGGCGAGGCCATGAACAGATCATTGTTGCGCACGATGCCGTTGGTGATGCGGAAACTGCCGGAGAGCTGCGTGAAATCCGTTTGTTTCGGGCCCGTGTTCAATCCCGGTTGCGTAAGATGCCGCAATGTGCCCGGAATATCGAAGCCCTTGATCATGCCGTCGCGCAGCAGCACGTTGCCCTTGCCGTTCAGGCGCCGTGCCGCGGCATCGGGCGACAATCCTGTGCCCGACAGATCGGTGTCCATTTGCAGAATGCCCGAAAGCATGTCCGTGCCGGCCAGCGCCTTCAGCACCGGTTGCACCGCCACGCCGCGCACCCGCGCCGATTCGCGCCAACGGGCCGGATAATGCGCCACATCCAGCGTTGCATGCTCGCTCACCTGGCCGCCGGCCAGTTCGAAACGCAGCGGATTGACCTCGAACACGCCGCGGCTGCCCGCCACCGTGGCCCGCAAACGGGTCATGTCCAGCCCGTGAACGAACAGATGCCCGAACTGCGCGTTCGCCTGCACCCGCCATGGCTTCAGGAAACGCAGATCAGGTTCCTTCGCGCCGGCAGGCGCGGCATCGGCCCGTGCCTCGGGCACCAGCCCCCATCCGCTTCCGCGGG
>CAYQMA010000065.1:0-5169 GCA_964418535.1 uncultured Zetaproteobacteria bacterium
GCGCTGGCCGAACACTGCGGCTTGACCGTGTCTGAACTTTCCCCCATCTTGCTCGCCCTCGAACTCGCCGGGGTGGTGGAGCAACTGCCCGGCGGTCGCTATGCGCTGGGCGCGCGCCTTGCGCCAAAGCAGACATGAAACTGATCCAAGGGGTTCCCGTTCATGAGCGCCGTTGTTGTCGTGGAGTCGCCGGCCAAGGCCAAGACCATCGAGAAATATCTGGGCAAGGGCTACAAGGTGCTGGCTTCCTACGGCCATGTGCGCGCCTTTCCCAAGCGCGACGGCTCGGTGGATCCCGAGCACGATTTCGCCATCACCTATGAAATCATCGCCGACAAGAAGAAGCGGCTGGACGCGATCGAGAAGGCGCTGAAGAAGGCGGACACGCTGATTCTGGCCAGCGATTTGGATCGCGAGGGCGAGGCCATCGCCTGGCATGTGGCGGACGAAATGAAGCGCCGCGGCGCGCTTGAGGGCAAGAAGGTGTATCGCATCACCTTCCATGAAATCACCCGCAAGGCCATTGCCGAGGCGCTCGAACACCCGACGGAAATCAACATGCAGCTGGTGGATGCGCAGCAGGCGCGCAGCGCGCTGGACTATCTGGTGGGCTTTACGCTCTCGCCGCTGCTCTGGCGCAAGATCAAGGGCGGTCTGTCGGCCGGGCGGGTGCAATCGGTGGCGCTCAGGCTGATCTGCGAGCGCGAGGAGGAGATTCGCAACTTCAAGCCGCGCGAATACTGGGATGTGGAAGCGCGATGCCGCGTCGAACATGGTGAGTTTCCGGCCAAGCTGGTTGCGCTCGAAGGCAAGAAGCTGGGCAAGTTCGCGCTGCCGGACGGTGTGAGCGCCCGCGAGGCCGAACGCAAGGTGCGCCGCGGCGAGTTCACGGTGGCCAAGGTGACCCGGCGCAAGAAGCAGCAGCATCCGGCGCCCCCGTTCATTACCTCCACCCTGCAAATGGAGGCGGCCCGCAAGCTGGGCTTTACGGCCCGCAAGACCATGCAGCTGGCGCAGATGCTCTACGAGGGCATCGACGTGGACGGCGAGCGCACCGGTCTGATCACCTATATGCGAACGGACTCGGTGTCGCTGGCCGAGGAGGCGCTGACCGAGATGCGCGAGCATATCGGCCACAGCTTCGGCAAGGACTATTTGCCGGCACGGCCCCGGCGCTTCAAGACCAAGAGCAAGAACGCGCAGGAGGCGCATGAGGCCATCCGGCCCACCAGCATTGCACGCACGCCCGAGCAGATGAACAAAGTGCTGGATCGCGATGCCGCCCGGCTCTACGAACTCATCTGGAAACGGGCCCTGGCCAGCCAGATGGCGCCGGCCGTGCTCGATCAGGTCAGCGCCGACATCGCCAGTCCCGATGGCACGATGTTGCGCGCCACGGGCTCGACCATCGCCTTCGACGGCTTTCGCAAGCTGTATCTGGAAAGCGCCGATGAGCCTGGCAAGGAGGAGGAATCCGGCATGCTGCCGAAGCTGGCCGAGGGCGAGCGCGTGGCGATCGAGGAAGCCGCGGCCCGGCAGCACTTCACCGAGCCCAAGCCGCGCTACACCGAAGCCAGCCTGGTCAAGGAGCTGGAGGCGCATGGCATCGGCCGGCCCTCCACCTACGCCTCCATTCTGAACGTGCTGCGCGAACGCAAGTATGTGACCATGGACAAGAAGCGATTTGTGCCGACGGACATCGGCGAGATCGTCAATCGCTTCCTGACCACCTACTTCAACGACATCGTGGAGCCGGGGTTCACCGCCGAGGTCGAGGATCAGCTCGATGCCGTGGCGCGCGGTGAGGAGCAGTGGAAACCGGTGCTGCGGCGCTTTTGGGAGCCGTTCAAGGAGCGCGTGGATCACACGATGGAAAACGTCAAACGCTCGGATGTGACCCACGAAGCCACCGACGAAACCTGCCCCGAGTGCGGCAAGCCCATGGCCATCAAGCTGGGACGCTACGGGCGTTTTCTGGCCTGCACCGGCTATCCCGAATGCAAGTATTCGCGGCCGCTGAACGAGAACGGCGAGGCGGCGCCGGAGCCCGAAACCACCGATGAAACCTGTGAGAAGTGCGGCTCTCCGATGGTCATCAAGCAGGGGCGTTACGGCCGCTTCCTGGGCTGCTCGGCCTATCCCAAATGCCGCAACATCCAGCCGCTGGAAAAGCCGAAGGACACCGGCGTCCCCTGCCCCGAATGCGGCAAGGGAACGTTTCTGGAAAAGAAGTCCCGGCGCGGCAAGGTCTTCTATTCCTGCTCGCGCTATCCCAAATGCAAGAACGCCTTGTGGAACAAGCCGGTGAACCGCCCCTGCCCGCAGTGCGGCGCGCCCTTTGTGACCGAAAAGACCACCAAGCGCCGGGGAACCGAGCTGATCTGCGTGCAGGAAGGCTGCGGCTGGAGCGAGCCGGTTGACACGCCCGAGGCGGCCTGAGGCGCCTCTGAAGGCGAGCGGTCTGCAACCGATCCGGCCGGCCGTCGCCGCCGATCTGGACGACATCTGGGCGCTGAATCGCGAAGCCTTCGCGGAGGCCTGGTCGCGCGCGGCGTTGGAGGAATCGTTGCGTCTGGGTCGCGACCTCGTGGTCTGGCGCGCCATATCGGGTGATCTGGCCGCCTACTGGATGAGTCAGGATGCGGCGGATGAAACGCATATCCTGCAACTGGCCGTGGCGTCGGCCTGGCGCGGCCGGGGCCTGGGGCGCGCCCTGACCGGGGCGATGCTAGAACGCAAACGCCGCCAGGGCATCCGCGCTGCATGGCTGGAAGTCCGGGCGGGCAACCGGGTCGCCCGGGCGCTGTATGCCTCGCTGGGCTTTGTCGAGGCGGGCGTGCGCCCGAATTACTACACGCCCGTTTGCGAGGGCGCGCCGCGCGAGGCGGCCGTCGTCATGCGGCTCGATCTCACGAACGGCGAAGCTGGCTGAAACCGCGTGTCCGCGCCCGTCTTGCGGTTGACACGCCGCAGGCGGCCCCATAATGTCGCTTTTCCTCTATCGATCAAACACACGGGTGATACTTTCCATCATGAAACTGACCGGCGCGGAAATCTTTGTCGAATGCCTGAAACGGGAGGGCGTGGAGATCATCTTCGGCTATCCCGGCGGGGCCGTGCTGCCGATGTATGACGAAATCTTCAAGAAGAACTATTTTCGTCACATTCTGGTGCGGCACGAGCAGGCGGCGCTGCACGCGGCCAATGGCTATGCCCGCATCTCCGGCAAATGCGGCGTGGCCATCGTCACGTCCGGCCCCGGCGCCACGAACGCCGTCACCGGGCTTGCCGATTCGCTGGCCGATTCCATTCCCACCGTCTGTTTTTCCGGACAGGTGCCCACGCACCTGATCGGCAACGACGCCTTTCAGGAAGCGGACACGGTGGGCATCACGCGCAGCGCCACCAAGCACAATTTCCTGGTCAAGCGCGTCGAGGATCTGGCTCTGACCATCCGTCAGGCGTTTCATATCGCCACCACGGGGCGGCCGGGCCCGGTGCTGGTGGACATTCCGAAGGATGTGGCGACGGATTCCTGCGAATTCCGCTATCCCGAGACGGTCGAAATGCGTTCCTACAAGCCGGTGACGCGCGGTCATCAGGGCCAGATTCGTCGCGCCGTCAAGATGATGCTGGCTGCCAAGCGCCCGGTGTTCTATACCGGCGGCGCCATCAATGGCGCGCGTGGCAGCGCCGAGCTGCTCACCCGGCTGGTGCGGCGGCTCGGTTTTCCCATCACGAACACGCTGATGGGCCTGGGCGGCTTCCCCTACGACGATCCGCATTTTCTGGGCATGCTGGGCATGCACGGCACCTATGAGGCCAACATGGCGGTGTCGCACTGCGATCTGCTCATTGCCATTGGCGCCCGCTTCGATGACCGCGTGACCGGCAAGATCGAGGCT
The DNA here is from genome assembly GCA_964418535.1 of uncultured Zetaproteobacteria bacterium. Classification (GTDB taxonomy): domain Bacteria; phylum Pseudomonadota; class Zetaproteobacteria; order Mariprofundales; family Mariprofundaceae; genus JALVTX01. Next base: position 3,906 of record CAYQMA010000065.1, read on the forward strand.
TTCGCCCCCGAGGCGAAGGTGATCCATGTGGACGTGGATCCGTCCTCGATTTCCAAGAATGTGCATGCCCACCTGCCCATCGTCGGCGATGTGAAGGTGGTGCTGGGCCAGTTGCTGGAGGCGCTGGATGCTGCGGGCGGCGAGCCGAACGCCGAGGCCTTGAAGGTCTGGTGGCATCAGATTGACGAGTGGCGCGCCAGGGATTGCCTGCATTTCGAGCAGGACATGGAAGGCCCGATCAAGCCGCAGTATGTGATCAAGCGTTTGCATGAGCTGACTCGCGGCGAAGCCATCATTGCCACCGAGGTGGGCCAGCATCAGATGTGGACGGCGCAACATTACGGCTTTCGCGAGCCGCACCGCTGGTTGACGTCCGGCGGCTTGGGCACGATGGGCTATGGCTTTCCGGCTGCGATCGGCGCGCAGATCGCCAAACCCGACGCGACGGTGATTGATATCGCCGGCGACGCCTCCATCCAGATGAACATTCAGGAATTGTCCACGGCGATGCAGCACAAAACGCCGGTCATCATCGCCATCCTGAACAATTCCTATATGGGCATGGTGCGGCAGTGGCAGGAAATGTTCTATGAATCCCGCTATTCGCATTCCTACTGCGATTCGCTGCCGGACTTCGTGCAACTGGCCGAGGCTTATGGCGGTCTCGGCTTGCGCGTGGAGAAGCCGGGCGATGTGGACGCGGCCATCGAACGGGCGCTGGCCAATCGCGACACCTTCACGGTGATTGATTTCATCGTCACGCGCGAGGAAAACGTTTATCCCATGGTGCCGGCCGGCGCGGCGCTGAACGAGATGGTGCTGGCATGAGACACGTCATCACGGTGCTGGTCGAAAACGAATTCGGCGTGCTGACCCGTATCGCGGGCCTGTTCTCGGCGCGCGGCTACAACATCGAGAGCCTGAACGTGGCGCCGTCGTCCGATCCGACCATGAGCCGGATGACGCTGGTCACGCGCGGCGACGAGCACGTGATCGAGCAGATCAAGAAGCAGCTCAACAAGCTGATTCCGGTCATCAAGACCGAGGATCTGACGCGGCAGGAGCACATGGAGCGCGAGATGGTGCTGGCCAAGGTGCGGGCGCTGGACGCCACCCGCGCCGAGGTGCTGCGCATGGCGGACGTGTTCCGCGCCAAGGTCGTGGATGTCTCGGAGGCCAGCTACACGCTGGAATTGACCGGCAAGAGCAAGAAGATTGACGCCTTTCTGCGCATGCTCGAACCGCTGGGCATCATCGAAACCAC
>CAYQMA010000066.1:0-5047 GCA_964418535.1 uncultured Zetaproteobacteria bacterium
GGGACTAGCGGCGGAAATCTTCAGTCGCAGCAACAGCGTGCGCTGCCCGATGCTGGCGCGATGCGCCAGCAGCGCCATGCCTACATCGCGTGCGGCGTCGTGGACGGCGGCCAGCGTCACCGCCTTGTTCAGCGGCACGGTCAGTTCGGTTTCCGCTTCGGTGACCACGATGCGCTGGCGTTTCCTGGCAAGGGTCGGCTGAAGATTCAGCCGCATCGGCGCGGTGGCGTCCGGCGGCGTGCGCGGCCGGTCGGTCGTGCCCAGATCGGGCAGGATTTCAATCTGCCCCCGGGCCGCGGGCGCTTGTTCCAGGCGCTCGAACCAAGGGGTGATGCGCACACGGGCGTGAGCCTGATCCACGCGCCGGGCCAGGATGTCGAAGCCAGCGGTGACGGGAATCTGCGAGAAATCCGGGGTGTCGGCCCAGCCATGCCGATGCAGCAGCTCGCGCACGGGTTCGCGCGCGGGATAAATCGTGCCGATTTCCATGCGACCGGGGCGCCCCGAGGTGAGGCGCAGCATCAGGCGGGTGCGATGGCGGGCCGAAATTTCCTCACTTTCAAAGCGCACCCGCGCCCAGCCGCCCGGCAGACGGACGGGGGCGTGAATGGATGATTCGCGATCCTCGCTGGTGTCCAGCATTTCCGCCTCGGCCAGCAGTGCCGGCGCCGGCGTATCCAGACGGCGCAGCAGCTTCCGCGCGCGCCGGATGTGGCTGGCGTCATCCTTGAGAATGAGCATGTGGCGGGATGGAAGGGTGGTGACCACGCCGGTGGCGGACAGCTCGGCGCGGGCCGCGTTGGCCGCTTCCTCCAGCGGCAGATTCATCACCTCAATCATGGCCGTTTCGGCGCAAGCGGGAACGATGCCCGCAGCCCAGAGCCCCAGAAACAGCACCAGTTGCCATATCATGCGTTTCATTCGTCCTCCACGGCGAAGTCCGGCTTCGGCTCCATCAGGCTGGCCGGGTCTTCGTGAATGATGATTTCGGAATCGGGAAAGGCCTTGCGAATGCGCGCTTCCACCGCATCGGAAATCGCGTGGGCACGGATCAGCGGCAGATCGTCGTCCAGCTCCAGATGCAGTTGGATGAAGGCGGTGGTGCCGGCGCGGCGGGTGCGCAAATCGTGCATGCCGCGCACATGCTCGTGACTGAGCACGATCTTGCGGATGCGTTTGCGCTCCTCGTCGGGCAGCTCGCGATCCATCAGATGCTGGATAGATTCATGCGCGATGTGCCAGGCATTGTGCAGAATGTAGAAGCCGATGAGCAATGCAAACAGGCTGTCGAATCCTGGCCAGCCGTAATGTGCCAGCAGCAGGGCCAGAATCACGCTGCCGTTGACCAGCAAATCCGTGGCATAGTGCAGCCGGTCGGCCTTGATGGCGGTGGAGCCCGTTTCGCGCACCACATGCCGCTGAATGGCCAAAAGCCCCAAGGTCGCGGCGATGGAGAACGCCATCACGCCGATGCCGACGCCGATGACGCCCACGGGCTGCGGATGCAGCAGCCGTCCGACGGATTCCAGCATCAGAAAGCCGGCGGAGCCGGCGATGAAGGTGGCCTGGCCCAGGCCTGCTAGCGCCTCCGCCTTTCCGTGGCCGAAACGGTGTTCGCGATCGGCCGGCTCCAGCGCATGACGCACGGCGAGCAGGTTCACCAGCGAGGCGGCCGCATCGAGCACCGAGTCCATCAGCGTGGCCAGGATGCTGACCGAATCCGTCCACAGCCAGGCCGCCAGCTTGGCGAGAATCAGTACAATCGCCGTCGCCATTGAGGCGCGCGTGGCCAGCCGCATCAAGCGGGCGCTGCGTTCCTTGCTCGGGTTCGCACCGCTCATGTGTCTCAGTATGTCCGGCCGCGCATCAGGAATAAAGCCGCCGGATATCCGAGAGTCTGGCTTCGGCCTCGCGACGGCCGGCGGCGATGGCGTCTTTGGCGCGGTAGAATTCCAGTACGCCGATGTCATGGATGTCCGGCTTGAGCAACAGATCGGGCGGCGAGATGCGCATCCGGAGTCGCATCAGCATGTCGGCGGTGATGAGCTGGGTCTGGTTCAGGATGGAGCTGATGCCGAGTTCCCGTTCGCGGCTGCCGTTGCCGTTCTCGCGTCGGTCGCGCATCAATCCCTCGAACCAGGTCCGGATCTGCGGCGGCGCCTTGTCCAGCACCGGGTGCCCCAGCAGTTCGTTCAACCTGCGCTCCCATTCGGGCAGTTCCTGCTCCCGGTGTTCCACATGCTGGCGCACGCTGGGATGCGCCTGAACCGCAAGCACCGGCCCGCCGAACAGCGCCCGCGCGACGTCAAAGGGCACGGGGTTCACGACACCACCGTCGATCAGCACACGGCCGTTCTTGCGGAAAGGGGTGAGCAGGCCAGGCAGCGAAATGCTGGCGCGCACGGCGTCCAGCAGGTCTCCTTCCCGGATCACGACCTCTTCGCCGGTGTTCAGATCGGCCGCGATGGCCGCAAAACCCAGCGGCAGCTCCTCGATGCGTTTGCCGGCCAGCCACGGGGAGAGGTATTCGGTGATGCCCTTGCCGCTGGATATGCCGGCCTCGCCAAAGTCCGGCGCGAACAAGCGCATGGTGGAAATCCAGTCCATGTCGGTGGCCATGCGCTCCATCTGGATGACCGGCGTGCCGGTGGCCAGAAAGGCGCCGATTTCGGCTCCGATGCTGGTGCCGACGACGGCGCGGATCGGGATGCGCTCGCGCTCCAGCACTTCCAGCACGCCGATATGCGCAATGCCGCGGGCGCCGCCGCCGCCCAGCGCCAGCACAAGCCCGCCGTTTCGCGCCGCCTCGATCAATGCGGCTCCGTGGCGGCGGGTCGCCGTCCAAGGCGGGGGATGAAGGCCGGCACGCGGCGCAGATAGTCGGCATATTCGGGGTGCTCGGCCAGCATCCGGCGCTCTTCCAGCCGTGAGCCGATGATGAAATAGACGCTGACCACGCCGAGCAGGTGCAGGCTGTTGACCGTCTGTTCGGGGCTGGCCGCCAGCGCCAGCATCACGCCGGTGTACATTGGATGTCGCATGTAGCGATAGATGCCATGCTCGACGAATTGCGCATCGGGCAGCGTTTCGGGGCGCAGACCGAGAAAGGCCGGCACGTCAATGGCTTTCAGCGACAACGCCACGATACCCACGCCCACGGACTGCAGCGCGATCAGCATGGCGGCGGCGATGCCATGCAAATGCCAGGCCGGCGCGTTCGGCAACTGCCGCACCCAGGTCAGCCATGCGAAGGTCAGAATCATCGCAAGCAGTGAATAGGCCAACCGCCAGGTTTGCGGCGAGAAGCCGAGATCTTCCACCCGGCGCTTGCAGGCGCGCGTGGCCAGGCCGCTGTGCACCACTGCGAATGCCGCGCCGCTCGCCCAGATTGCCAAGCCGTTCATGGCTCAAGCATAGCCGGGGCGAAGGCGCCGGGCCACCGGCCGGATGCAGGGTTGCGCGACGGCTTGCGCGGCCATGGCGTTCCCGCGCATGATGCGCCCATGCACTGGATGCCTTCGCCCCATTGCGATGCGCGCCCGAAAGGCGTGGTGGTGGATCTGATTGTGTTGCATGCGATCAGTCTGCCGCCGGGCTGCTTTGAGCCGGCGTGCGTGGCCGATTTCTTTTGCGGCAAGCTGGATTGTACGAGCCATCCGGCGCTGGCGGACTTGGCGGGCGTGCGCGTATCCGCCCATTTCGTGGTGGACAGACGAGGCGTTATAACACAGTTCGTTCCTATTGGAATGCGGGCCTGGCATGCCGGGGTTTCAAGCTGGGAAGGGCGTGAGCGATGCAACGATTACGCCATCGGCATTGAAATGATCGGCGACGAACAGCATCCATTTACCGAGGCGCAATATCGGGAATGCGCGCGCTTGTGCCGGGCCTTGATGCGCCGATTTCCGGACATTGGGCCGGATCGCATCGTCGGTCACAGCGATGTGGCGCCGGGGCGCAAGTGGGATCCCGGGCCGCAGTGGGATTGGGCCCGCTTTCATCGTTCGCTGGTGCGAATTCGGCGGGACGATCTGGAGGTTCGATGACGCACGAAGCATGGATTCGCTTGGCGGTTTTTTTGGGCATTTTGAGCGTGATGACTGTCTGGCAAACGCTTTGGCCCCGCCGCCGGCTGCGCTTCGGCTTGCGACGCTGGCCGGCGAATCTCGGGGTGGTGGCGCTGGATGCGCTGCTCGTGCGCCTGCTTGTGCCGGGGGGCGCACTGGCTGCGGCGGCGTGGGCCGAGGCGCATGCCTTCGGTCTGTTCCACTGGCTGGATGCGCCGGTTTTCGTGGCCGTGACAGGTTCGGTGGTGGCGTTGGATGCGTTGATCTACGGCCAGCATGTGTTGTTTCATGCCGTGCCGGCATTGTGGCGGTTGCATATGGTGCATCACGCCGATCAGGACATTGATGTGAGCACCGGACTGCGCTTTCATCCAGTGGAAATCCTGCTGTCTCTGTTCATCAAGATGGCCGGCGTGGCGGCGTTGGGGGCGCCGCCCGTAGCGGTGCTGCTGTTCGAAATGATTTTGAACGGCATGGCCATGTTCAACCATGCCAATGCGCGCCTGCCGGAATGGCTGGATGCGGGGCTTCGACGCATCGTGATTACGCCGGATGTCCATCGCATTCACCATTCGGTGATTCGCGAGGAAACCAACAGCAACTACGGTTTCAATCTCTCTGTTTGGGACCGGATGTTCGGCACCTGGCGCGAACAGCCGCGCGAAGGACACGAGGGTATGACGATTGGCCTGGCGCAGTACCAGATGGCCGAGCCCGGGGGGCTCTTGTGGATGTTGACGCTGCCATTCACCGGCAAGCCGGGGGATTATCCGGTGCTTGGTGACGGCGCGGGGCGGGAAACGAGGCGCTGACCCGACTCTAGTTTCGATCCGAAAACAGCTTCAGATATTTCCCAAGACCTTCTTCGACTAGCCGCTCTTTCGGCACGAAACGCAAGGCAGCCGAGTTGATGCAATAGCGCAGACCGGTGGGCGGCGGGCCGTCGTTGAAGACATGGCCCAGATGCGAATCGCCGTGCC
>CAYQMA010000067.1:0-4977 GCA_964418535.1 uncultured Zetaproteobacteria bacterium
GGCGGGCGCGAGGCGGGTGCGCTTTCCGCATTGCTGGCCGGTCGCGACGTGGGCACGCTCTTTCCCTGCGGCGCCGATCGCCAGTCTCGGCGGCGGCACTGGATTGCCGAGGTGCTGCCGGTGAGCGGTCGGATCGTGGTTGATGACGGCGCCCGCGCGGCTATCCTCGAGCGCGGCGCGAGTCTGTTGCCGGTCGGCGTGGTGGCGGTCGAGGGCATGTTCGACAAGGGCGAATGCGTGGAGATCGTGGATGCCCGCGGCGAGGTGATCGGACGCGGCTTGTGCAACTACGATGCCGAGGAGATGCGCAAGATCATGGGCGTGCCCAGCGATCGCATCGAGGAGGTGCTGGGATTCCGGGACTTTTCCTCGGTGGTTCACCGCGACAATCTGGTGCTGGCAGGCGCCTGAAACGACGGGAGAGTGAACATGAGCAACGATGTGCGTTCGGTGATGGAGGCGATGGGGAGAAAGGCGCGCGAGGCCGCTGCGGGCATGCGCATGGCGGATACGCGCAAAAAGAACGATGCGCTGCGGCGTGCCGCCACGGTGCTGCGACGCGAGCGCGACGAGATACTCGCGGCCAATGCGATGGACATGGAAGCCGGTCGCAAGCAGGGGCTGGATGCGGCGTTGCTCGACCGGTTGCTTTTGAATGACGATCGCATCGAGGCGATGGCCGAGGGACTGGAGCAGATCGCTTCGCTGCCCGATCCGGTGGGCGCGATTGAGCACCTGGTGTCCCGTCCCTCCGGCATTCAGGTGGGCAGGATGCGCGTGCCGTTGGGCGTGATCGGCATGATCTACGAATCCCGCCCGAACGTGACGGCGGACGCGGCCGGGCTGTGCCTGAAATCCGGCAATGCGGTGATTCTGCGCGGCGGCTCGGAGGCCATTCATTCCAATCGCGTGATTGCGGCCTGCATGCGCCGGGCGGTGCTCGAGGCCGGATTGCCTCAGGAGGCGGTGCAGTTGGTGGATTCCACCGACCGGGCGCTGGTCGGCGAGCTGATTCGCGCCGAGGCCTGGGTGGATGTCATTATTCCGCGCGGCGGTCGCGGCCTGATCGAGCGCATCTCGGCCGAGGCGAGGGTGCCGGTCATCAAGCATCTGGACGGCGTCTGCCATGTTTATGTGGATGCGGCGGCCGATCTGGACAAGGCGCTGGCCATTGCGGTCAACGCCAAGACGCAGCGCACCGGCGTCTGCAACGCGATGGAAACGCTGCTGGTGCATGCGCAGGTGGCCGAAGACTTCCTGCCCCGCGTGGCGGACGCGCTGGTCCGGCGCGGCGTGGAACTGCGGGGCTGCGAGCGCTCGCGCGCCCTGGTTCCGGACATGAAACCGGCCACGGACGAGGATTGGGATACCGAGTATCTGGCGCCGATTCTCTCCATCCGTGTGGTGGACAGCCTGGAGGCGGCGATGGCGCACATCGCGCGTCACGGTTCGGGGCACACCGAGAGCATTGTGACCGAGGATTACACGGCCGGGCAGACCTTCCTGCGCGAGGTGGATTCGTCCTCGGTGATGTGGAATGCCAGCACCCGGTTCGCGGATGGCTTTGAATACGGGCTGGGGGCGGAGATCGGCATTTCGACGAATCGCCTGCATGTGCGGGGCCCGGTGGGGCTGGAAGGGCTGACAACGCAGAAGTGGATCGTGCTGGGGCACGGGGAGATCCGGGAATAGACGGAACGCGCATCGGGCTGTTCGGCGGCAGTTTCGATCCGCCCCACATCGGGCATCGGGAACTGGTGCGGGCGGCGCTCGACCGGCTGCCGCTCGCGCGCCTGTGGGTGATTCCGGCCGGGCGGCCTGTCCACCGGCGACTGTCCGGATGCGCAAGCGCCGATCAGCGGCTGGCGTGGCTGGCGCGGATGTTCGATGACTGGCCGGCGGTGGAGGTGCAGGACTGGGAGGTGCGCGCCGACCATCCCGTGCCGACCATCGAGACGCTGCGGCGGGTTCATGCAGCGCAGCCCGGTGCGACGCCGGTGCTGCTGCTGGGCGCCGATGCGTTTGCCGGCATGCGGGACTGGGTGGACTATCCGGCGCATGCGCGGCTGTGCGACGTGGCGGTGTTTGCGCGGGCGGGCGTTGCGCTTTCACGCTTGCCGGAATGGCGGGAAGTGCCGGCGGATGAGCTGGCGCGGCCGGGCGTCGGACGGGTGACGTTTGTGCGGGTGCGTCTGCCCGATGTGTCCGCCACCGGCTTGCGCGAACGCGCGGCGCGCGGCGAATCGCTGGCGGGTCTGGTGCCGGAATGCCTGCGCGAGGATATCGAACGGGCTTACCTGGCTGGCTGCGGTCGGGCCATGGAAGGTTGAGCAAGGGTTGATCAAGGGGTTGAACATGGACGAACGCGTGGATCGGCTGGCCGAGGATGTGCTGGCCGCCATTGAGGATCGCAAGGGCATGGATGCGCTGATTCTGAACGTGCGCGGCCGCAGTCCGCTGACCGACTGCTTCGTGCTGGCTTCGGGGCGCAATCCGAGACAGCTCAAGGCGATGGCGCAGGCCGTGGTCGAAACCGCGCATCGCTACGGACTGTCCACCCGTGTCGAGGGCCTGGATGCGGCCGAATGGCTGCTGATCGATCTGGGCGATGTGGTGGTGCACCTGTTTCTGCCCGAGGTGCGCGAGACGTTTCAGCTCGAACGGCTCTGGGCCGAGCCGGGCGACGACGAGGGCGGCGACGCCGCGTGAGGCTGCGGCTCATCGTGGTCGGTCGCGGCGCCCGCGAACTGGCCGACTGGGAGCGGCGTTTTCTCGATCGTCTGAAACCTTTTGCGCCCTGCGAAATCGTGGAGTTGCCCGAAGGTCGGGCCCGGCGTCCCGAACAGCGGCTGCGCGAGGAAGCGAAGGCCATTCTCGGCAAGGCGCGCGATTATGTGCTGTTCGATGAGCGTGGCGCGGAGGTGGACAGTCAGGGTTGGGCCGCCTTTTTGGGCCGCCAGCGCGGCGATGCGGTGGTGGATTTCGTGATCGGCGGCGCCGGCGGCGTGGATGCCAGCATCCGCGAGCAGGCCCGGGCTGTCTGGCGGCTGTCGGCCCTGACGCTGCCGCATCAGCTCGTGCGCGCGTTGGTGCTGGAGCAGTGCTACCGCGCCTTGATGATCTTGCGCGGCCATCCCTATCATCACGCATGATGCGTGGCTTTCGGCGAGTCTGCGGGCTAACGCTGGCGGCTGCTCTGCTGGCGGTCGGCGCGATGCATGCGCCTGCCGCTCATGCCGACGACGACACCAAGGCCCGTCTGGCCCACATCAAGCAGGAACGCGCAAAGCTGCAGGCCCTGCGCCGCCGGATGGAGGCCCGCCTGGGCAAGCTGGGACGCGAGCTGAACCGGCTGGATCGGGCGCTGGTGGAGGCCCGGGGCCGCTTCCGCAAGGCCGATGCGGCCGTGCGCGAAACCGATGCGAAGCTGGCGGATTTGCGCGATCGTCAGCAGCGGCTTGCCGCGCGCGCGGAACGGCTCCGCCGCGCCATGGAAGATGAGGCGGCGGCGGCCTGGCGGCATGCCAGCGATCAGCCGCTGTGGATGGAGGCTCTGTTCGGGGGGGCGATCGCCGAACTGCCGCATCGGCAATACCTGTTGTCGCGGCTGGTGGCGGCGCAGGCCTGGCATCGGCGGCAATATGCCCGGGCCATGGAAGAACTGGCGAAGGTCGAACAGGCGCTGGCGCAGGAACGCGAGGAACTGGCCAAGCGACGCGCGGTGCGAAAGGCCGAGCAGCAGGCGTTGGCGGCCCGGTTGCGCGACAAGCGGGCGCTGTGGCGCAAGATCCGACGGGACGTGCGCCTGCAACGGCAGCGGGACGCCGAACTGGCGCGGCAGGAGAAGGCGCTGGCCCGGCTGCTGGCCGAAGTGGCGGCCTCGAATCTGCGCGCGGCCGATGCGCGGGTGCATCAGGTGCCGGTGCGCAAGCTCAGAGGGCGCCTGCCGTGGCCGCTCAAGGGGCGCATCGTGGCGCATTTTCACTCGCGTCCGGCGCCCGGACGCCCGAGGCTTGCGGGGGTTCAGCTTGCGCCTCGCCCCGGCCATCGGCAGGTTAGGGCCATTGCGCCCGGCCAGGTGCGGTATGCGGATTGGTTCGGCGGTTTCGGCCTGATGATGATCGTGGATCATGGCGACGGCCTGGTCACCGTTTATGCCCACAACGATGCGCTCTATCGGCAGGTGGGCGACTGGGTGGAGGCCGGCGATGTGCTGGCCGATGCGGGCAGCACGGGCTGGGTCGAGAATGTGCGGCTGTATTTCGAGGTGCGCGATCGGGGGCGGCCGGTGAACCCCGCGCGCTGGTGTCGGAAATGAACCGGCAGCAAATCGGGAGATGAGAGGTGAACGAATGAAGATGTTGCGACGGATGGCGGTGATGGCTGCTGTGGGCCTGCTGGCGGCCGGCGGTGCGCTGGTCTGGAACACCGTGGTTGAAAACGATGCCGCAGCCGGCACGGACTACCGCCAGTTGCAGAAATTCTCCCAGGTCATGGATCTGGTGAAGCGCTCCTATGTGAAGGAGGTCAGCGACGAAAAGCTGATTGACGGAGCGCTGGCCGGCATGCTTTCCAGCCTCGATCCGCATTCCATCTACATGACGCGCGAGATGTATCAGCAGATGCAGGTGGATACGACCGGTCAGTTCGGCGGTCTGGGGATTGAGATTTCCAGCGCCCAGGGCGGGATTCTGGTCGTGGCGCCGATCGAGGATACGCCGGCCTGGCGCGCGGGCGTGAAGGCCGGCGACATCATTATCCGCATTGACGACAAGCTCACGCGGGACATGAGCCTGCCGGAGGCGGTCAAGCTGATGCGCGGCAAGCCGGGCACCTCCATCACGCTGACCATCTATCGCAAGGGCGAGCATGCGCCGCTTACGTTCAAGATCGTGCGCGACATCATCAAGGTCAAGTCGGTCAAGGGCGAGCTGATGGCGCCGGGCTATGCCTATTTGCGCATCACCCAGTTCCAGG
>CAYQMA010000068.1:0-4976 GCA_964418535.1 uncultured Zetaproteobacteria bacterium
GAGAATCCGCCGGTGGAGACGGTGCACATCGCATGATTGACCGCATCGAACCAGCTCATGCCACCCCAGCGATAGGCCAGCGCGCACGCCGTCGTCAGCCCCAGATACAGCACCCACAGCACCTTGGCGGTTTCGGACACGCGCGTGGTCAGCTTGTCCTTGACCGGCCCGGGCACCTCGGCGCGCAGCAGTTGCATGCCGCCCGCGCCCAGAAACGGCATCACCGCCACCACCAGCACGATGACCCCAATGCCGCCCAGCCATTGCAGCATCGAACGCCAGAACAGGATGGACGGCGGCATGTGATCCAGGCCGGAAAGCACGGTTGCGCCGGTGGTCGTCAGCCCCGATGCAGCCTCGAACACGCCGTCCGCGAATCCATGGCAAATGCCCAGCAACCAGAACGGAACCGCCCCGACCAGCGACAGCAGCAACCATGCCCCCGTCACGACCAGAAACGCCTCGCGGTGCCCCATTTCCGTGGGCGCCGGGCCGGTCATCCAAGCCGTAAAGGCGCCAAGCGCCACCACCGCCAGACCGGTCAGCGCAAACACGATTGCATGATCACCGTGATCCCACAGCGCCACCGCCGCCGTGACCAGCAAAGCCAAGCCGAACAACGCCGCCAGCCAGGCCAGCGTCCAGACCGCACCCCGGATGCGCACGCCCGACCGCTTCACGACCGGCAACCGCCCGAGATGTCGAAACCGCTCATTTGCGCCAGAAAGCCGGTGTCAGCAACACCAGAAAGGTGAACACTTCCAGCCGCCCCAAAATCATGCCGAACATCAAAATACCCTTGGCCGCCGCCGGCAGCCCCGCGTAGGTGGCGGCCGGCCCCACCTGACCGAAGCCCGGGCCGGTGTTGGTGATGCAGGCCGCCGCGGCCGAGATCGCCGTCACCGGTTCCACGCCGGTGAACGTCAACAGCGTGGCAATCAGCACGAACGCGGCCACAAACAGCACCGCAAAACCCCACACCGTCTGCGTGACGGACGCATCCACCGCATGGTCGCCCACCTTGACCGGCGACACAGCATGCGGATGAATCAGGCGCCGGATTTCGCGCGCCCCCTGGCGGAACAGCAGCAGCACGCGCACCACCTTCATGCCGCCGCCGGTGGAGCCGGCGCAGGCGCCGACAAACATGGCCATCAGAAACAGCATCATCGTGCCCGCAGGCCAGCGCGCATAATCGCTGACCGCAAAGCCCGTGGTGGTGGCAATCGAAATCGTGTTGAACACCACCTCGTCCCAACGCCCGGCGCCCGAAGCCGTCACGATCAGCATCATCAACAGCAGCAACGCGCCGCACCAGCGCGCATAGGTCCGGAACTCGTCGTCGCGCAGATAGATCAGCAACGCCTTGGGCGAAAAGCCGCCCAAGAGCGCCGTGAAATGCAAGGTGAAATTGATGCCAGCCAGAAACATGAACAGGGCCGCGATCAACCGCAAATGCGCATCGTGAAACCAGCCGAAACTGGCGTCATGGGTCGAAAAGCCGCCGATGGCGACCGTGCACATGGCGTGATTGACGGCGTCGAACCCGCTCATGCCGCCCAGCCAGTAAGCCAGCGCGCACACAGCCGTCATCGCCACATAGAGATACCAGAGCATCTTGGCCGTTTCGGTGACGCGCGCGGTCAGCTTGTCCTTGACCGGCCCGGGCGTTTCGGCCTTGAAGAGCTGCATGCCGCCGATGCCGAGCAGCGGCATCACGGCCACGGCCAGCACGATCAGTCCCATGCCGCCCAGCCATTCCTGCATCGAACGCCAGAACAGGATTGCGCGCGGCAGGCGATCCAGACCGGTGAGCACGGTAGCGCCGGTCGTTGTCAGGCCCGAAACGGATTCGAACAACGCATCCACCGGCGAGGCGATGACGCCGGTGGTCAGAAACGGCGTCGCCCCCAGCACCGACAACAGCACCCAAGCCAGTGCGACGATCAGAAATCCGTCCCGATGCCCAAGCCGCTCGGGAGCCTTGCCGCCCATGCGCATCAGCGCCAGTCCCACGCCGGCGACCATCAGCCCCGCCTCGATGAACCGCCAGGCATGACCGCTGTGATCCCATGCCGCCACCAATGCCGGCGCCAGCATGCCGGCGCCGAACAAGGCCGAAAGCACGCCCAGCGTCCAGACCACGCCCTTGGGATGCATCTTTACTCAGAAAAATTCGAGATGAACTTCAAACAGTTTCTCCACCGCCTGCAGCGAGCGCCCCGGCGCCACAAGCAGGATGTGGTCGTGCGCCTGGATGGTGGTGTCGCCGCGCGGAATGATGACCTCGTTGCCGCGCAGGATGGCGCCGACCAGCGTTTCCTCCGGCAGCTTCAGCTCGCGCAGCGGCACCCCAAGGATGTCGCTCGTTTCCAGCGCCTCGGCTTCCAGCACCTCCAATGTGCCGTCGCCCAAAGGATACATGCCCAGAATCCGCCCCTTGCGGATATGCGACATCACCGTCGCCACCGTGGTCAGGCGGGGAGAAATGGTCGCTTCCAGTCCCAGTTCCTTGATCAGGTCGGTGTAAATGGATCGATTCACCAGCGTCAGGATATGCGGCACCTTGTACTTGCGGGCGACCAGGCTGGCCAGAATGTTCGTCTCATCGTCATTGGTCAGCGCGATGAACCCGTCCATCTCGTCAATGTTTTCCTCCTCCAGCAGCTCCCGATCCAGCGCATTGCCATAAATCACGACGGCGCGGTCGAGATGCTCAGCCAGCCAATGAGCGCGCGCCTCATCGTATTCGATCACCTTCAACTCCACGCCCAGCTTCTCCATCTCGCGGGCCACGATGTAGCCGATATGACCGCCGCCCACGACCATCACGCTGCGCTGGCCGCCTTCCTCATGCGCCATGCCGGCAGCATCGAGAAACGTGTTCACATGCCCGCTGTCCATCGCCGCATACACCGCATCCCCGGCCAGCAGCACCGTTTCGCCCGACGGCGCGTGCCATTGCTGATTGTGCTCATGCGCCACGATATTGACCGCATGGCCGGCCATCAGTTCGCCGAAATCCGCCAACGACACGCCGGCCAGCTCGCTCTTGGGTGCAATGCGCAGCCCCACCAGCGTGATGCGTCCGCCGGCGAATTCCTGCACATCCGCCGCCGAGGCGACGCGGAATCGGCGAACCACTGCATTGGCCGCTTCGGTCTCCGGCGAGATGATGACGTCAATGGGCAAATCGTCGCGCCCGCATAGCTCCTTGCGCTGCACGTATTCATGCTCGCGCACGCGGGCGATTTTCGTCGGCACCTTGAACAGCGAATGCGCCACCTGGCAGGCCAGCATGTTCACCTCATCGTTGGTCGTGGCCGCAATCAGCAGATCGGCATCCTCGGCGCCGGCGCGCTCCAGCACGCTGGGCAACGAGGCATGGCCGCACACGGTCTTCACGTCCATCGAATCCCCAATGCGCTGCAGAAGCTGCGCATCCTTGTCCACCACCACGACATTGGCGCCATCCACCAACAGGCGGCGGGCGATGTTCGAGCCCACCTCGCCCGCGCCCAGGATCAATACGTTCATGGCTTCCTCCCCTGCCTGGCGGCATTCAGACCGTAGTGCTTGATCTTGCGGTGCAACTGGCTGCGTTCCATGCCGATTTCCTCGGCCGTGCGGCTCACGTTCCAGTCGTTGCGATTCAGATGGTAAAGCAGATAGCGACGTTCGAACGCCTCACGCGCGGCATGATAGTTGTCGGTCAACGGCACGTCGGCGCCAGCGCCGCCGCCCGCATCCAGGGGCGGCATGTCCTCCACGCCCACCTCTCCACCCGAACGCAGAATATGGCAGCGTTCCACATAGTTGCGCAGTTCGCGCACATTGCCGGGCCAGGCATAACCCTGCATCAGCGCCATCGCTTCCGGCGCAAAGCGCACCGGCTCGCCGCCCAAGGCCTCGGCCTGCTCCCGAGCCAGCGCCTCGACCAACAGCGGCAAATCTTCCAGCCGATCGCGCAACGCCGGCATGTGAATGGTCACGACATTCAACCGGTAATAAAAATCCTCCCGCAACAGGCCGTCGCGCAGCGCCGCCTCGGGTTGACGGCAACTGGCGGCGATCACGCGCACATCCACCGGAATCCGCGCCGGATTCCCCAAGCGCTGGATGGCCCGCTCATCGAGCACGCGCAGCACCTTGGCCTGCGCTGTCAGGCTCAGGTCGGTCAGCTCCTCGAAATACAGCGTGCCGCCATGCGCAGCCTCAAAACGCCCGCGCTGGGCATGCAGCGCACCGGGAAACGCGCCTTTTTCATGCCCGAACAGCTCGGAATCCATGCGCGCATCGGGCACCCCGGCCGTGTTCACCACCACGAATGGCGCATCCCGCCGGCGCGAACGCTGATGCAGCATGGAGGCTGCCACCGCCTTGCCCGTGCCATGCTCGCCCAGAATCAGCACCGGCGCATCGGTGGCGGCCACCTGCTCGATCAACTTGCGCACCTCGGCAATGGCCGCGCTCTCGCCGATCAGCTCCTGCCGCGTGCGTGGCGTCGTATCCTGTTTCAATTCCTGGTTCTCGCGCGCCAGGCGCCGCTTTTCCACCGCATTGCGCACCAGGATCAGCAACTTGTCGGAGGACAGCGGCTTCTCGACGAAATCAAAGGCGCCCTGCCGGGTGGCCTTGACCGCCGTATCAATCGTCGCATGACCAGACATCATGATCACCGGCAACTCGCCATCCAGATTGCGCAAACGCGCAAGCGTTTCCAGGCCGTCAATCCCCGGCATCCAGATATCCAGCAGCACGCAGTCCACGCTCTGCTTGCGCAATCTGGCCACCGCCTCCTCGCCGGAAGCGGCGCAATCCACGCGGTAGCCTTCATCCTCGAACAGTCCCTGGAGAGCGTCGCGGATGGCCAGCTCGTCATCCACAACCAAGATATGTCCCTTCATGCAGCCTCCATCATGTTCGCATGCACCGGCAGGGTCAGACAAAAGTGGGTGGGCCTCGCCGCCGACACC
>CAYQMA010000069.1:0-4962 GCA_964418535.1 uncultured Zetaproteobacteria bacterium
TGTCGCACAGGGAGTCGTATTGCGCTCCGAATTCCGACTCGGCGTGGAGCAGCCGAGCCACGCGCCCATCCAGCATATCGAAGACCGCAGCCACGATCAGCGCCCAGGCCGCCAGTTCGTAACGCCCTTGCACGGCGGCGATCAGGGCATAGAAGCCCGCGAACAAGCCGCCCGTGGTGAACAGGCTGGGCAGCACATAGATGCCGCGTTCGCGCACATTGCCTCCCTTGCTCATGACGCTTTCTCACCGTGCTCGCGCGCGCCGTCCTCCTGCACCCGGGCCAGCACCGTTTCGCCGGCGCGCACGCGATCGCCCACGCTGACAGCCAGCGCGAAATCCGCCGGCAGTTCGCAGTTCACCCGCGAGCCAAAACGTATCATGCCGATGCGCTGGCCGGCGCGCACCCGTTCGCCAACCGCCACAAACGACACGATGCGTCGCGCCACCAGTCCGGCGATCTGTGTGAACGCGATGCGATGCCCGTCGTCCGTTTCCATCTCGATGCGGTTCCGCTCGTTCACTTCGCCGGCATGGCCGGCGGCGGCGTTCACGAAACGTCCCGGCGTGTATTGCATGTGGGTGATCCGCCCGGCCATCGGCGCACGATTGACATGCACGTCGAAGACATTCATGAAAATATCCACAAACACGCCGTCCGGCGCAGCTTCCGCCCGCACCACCTTGCCGTCGGCAGGCGAGACGAACAGCCCCGGGCCGGCGGGCGTGATGCGTTCCGGATCGCGGAAGAAATTGAGCATGAACAACAGCAAGGCGCCCAGAATGACCGCAAGATATGTCCAGTCCGCCAGCCACGCCGCGATCAATAGCAGCGCGCAGGGGATCAGAAAGGGCCAGCCCTCGCGCGCCAGCGGGATGCGGCCGCGCGGCCGGCCGGGGATGGCCTGTTTTCCGTTCATGGCGCGAGAGACTACCCGGCCGACCGCCGCTTCCCAACGTTTTGTTGGCCCGATGTCGCCTTGATGCTTTCCAATCGCCGGATTTTGTCTAGGATCAAACCATGGCCCTGACCGATGCGGAGTTGCTGCGCGTTTATCGCGACCTGCACGAGAGCTTTCCCGACGACGTGCATCTTGCCCGTCCGTTGATTCGCATGCTCCAAACCCGGGGAGACCATGAACAGGCAGCGGAACTGGCGTTGGACATGGCGCGTCGGATTCTGGCCATGGGCGGCGGACAGAATGCGCTGGGCTTTCTCGAGCTGTGTCGCAATCTGAATTATTCGAAACCGGAGGAAGTGTCCGCCCTGTCCTCATTGGCATCGCTCAATATGGATAGCCCCGCCTTCCTGGAGGCAGGCGATATCAAGGTGTTCCCGCTCATCGAGCAACTCTCGGATCAGGAAGCGCTGGAGTTTTTCCGCCTCGCGCATATGAAACAAGTGCCCGAGGGCGAAGCCGTGGTCGTTCAAGGCGAAGTGAAAAAAAGCTTCTTCCTTATCCTTGAAGGAAAGATGCGGGTGCATATGGATGACGGGACGCACGGGCGCATGGAGCTGGGCGTCTTGGGTCCGGGTCAGTTTTTTGGCGAATTCGCCTGCGTCTATGACCTGCCGCGCTCGGCGACCGTGACCGCCGCAACGCCCGCCGTCCTGCTGGAATTCTCCGACCGGGCCATCTCGCAATTGATGCAGCGCTCGCCGATGGCCGGCGAGGCCCTGATGCGAACCATTCAGATCCGCATGATCCAGTCGCTTTCACGCAGTCATCCAGCCATGGAAAACCTGCCGGAAACCGATCGGCGCTGGCTGGCCGAGGAAGCCTCGATCCTGGAATACCGGAAGGGCGATGATGTCGAGCGTCCGGACGACGCCTGCTGCGTGATCATCCATGGCCGGTTGCGCGCTGTCATGAATCGGGACGGCAACGAACTGGTGTCCGGACTGGAGGCAGGCGACATGTTCGGCCGCATCAACCCCTGCATTCGTCTGCCCTCCGGCGTCCGGCTGATTGCCGATACGCATTGCCTCATCGCCCGCGTGCCAGCCAGGGTGTTTCATGCTTTCATGAATGCATACGGTGAATTCGAGGCTTGGGTGCAGCGCTACTCGATCAAGCGTATCCAGCGTTGGAAACAGGCCGCCGGCGCAGCCGGCGTGTCAACCGTAAAACCGGCCGTCCAAGAATAAACCCTCACTTCCACACGCACGAGCGACGGCCCTCATCCACCCGGCATGCGAGCGGCGGCGCCTCCGAACAATTCGCGGGCATGGGGAAGCAAGGCCTCTTCGACCTGCGCGCGCGTGGCTTCCACGCCCAGCGAACGCATGGACGCGACCGGAGCATCGCGCATGCCGCAGGGGACGATGCCGCGAAAATGCGCCAGATCCGGCGCAATGTTCAATGCAATGCCGTGAAAGGTGATCCATTTGCGGCAACGCACGCCTACCGCCGCAATCTTGCCCCCTTCCCCGTCGGCGCCGACCCAAACGCCGATCCCGCGAGAACTGCGCCCGGCCTGGATGCCGAACTCCGCCAGTGTCCGGATCACCATTTCCTCCAGCCGCCAGACATGACGGTGCAAATCGCGCTCGGCACGGAGATCGGCAATGACATAAATGACCAACTGACCGGGGCCGTGGTAGGTCACCTCGCCGCCGCGCCCGGTTTCATGCACCTCGATGGGCACGCCGTTGATCTCGCGCCGGAGAATATCCCGTTCGCTGCCGGAAGTGCCGATGGTGTAGGTCGGCGGATGTTCGGTCAGAATGATGGCGGGCGGCGCCTCGCCGGCCAGCACCCGATGCACCCAACGTTCCTGTTCGGCCACCGATTCGGGATAGGGTTGCCGACGATGGCGGATGACATCAAGCGCGTCGGCGGCGCCGGACATCGCGGGCATGGCGCCGCAGGGCATCAATCGCGGAAATTGGTGAATTTGAGCGGACGGTCGGCATCCATGCCGCGAACCAGCGCAATGACCGCCTGCAGATCGTCCCGCTTCTTGCCGGAAACACGCACCTGATCGCCCTGGATAGCCGCCTGAACCTTCATCTTTTCTTGTTTGATGCGCTTGACAATCTGCTTGGCCAGCTCCTGGCTGACGCCCTGCTTGATCCGAATCGCCTGCCGCCGGGTGCCGCCGCTGGCGTCTTCGATGGGCCCGTAATCAAGACATTTCGGATCCAGATTGCGCCGGGCCATGCGCGCGCGCAGGATTTCGGCCACGGCATGAACCTTGGCGTCATCGTCCCCGATGATGGTGATCACGCCGTCTTGCAGCTCGATGCTGGAGCGGCTGCCCTTGAAATCGTAGCGCGTCGCGATTTCCTTGCGGGCCTGATTGACCGCATTGTCCATTTCCTGCATGTCGGTTTCGCAAACGATGTCAAAGCTGGGCATGAGCGACTCCCATCATGTCGATTTGTCGTTTGCGGAGGGTAGAGGAGCCGATCGGGCTTTGACAAGCCCGGTGTTTGTCCTGAGCATGCGAAGATGGATGCACGTTGAAGGAGGCTTCCGACATTTCATGAACCGCACGCGCTCTCATTGATGCGACGGGATTTCGCAGCCAGCGTCTCGGCATCGTCCCGCCCGTCCAACGTTCGAAAACGGCGTCGCGCATCGCCGCGGCTGCGCCGCCGGCATGTGCAAATCGGCGCCGTCATCGCCGGCGCATTGTTCCTGGCGATCATGGCCTTGGGCGGAGGCCGCGCGGTGAAGGCGGACATCGCGCCGCCGGTGCATGAGGAATGGCTGGAGGCCACGTCGCCCACCGCAGACGGCGGCATGGCTTCGGAACGCAGTCTGCGCGTGCGCTCCGGCGACGCTGCGGTGAGCGTGCTGGCGCGCCTGGGTTTCCCCCTGGCCGAGGTCTCGCGCATGCTCCAGGCCGCCCGGCCTGTTTATGACTTGCGCCGGATCGTCGCGGGCCACCGTTTTGAACGGGTGGATAACGGTCGGGAAACGGACGTATTCTATACCGTGGATGCGGAGCGAATGCTCTGCCTGCGCGAATCAAACGGCCAGTGGCAGGCCAGGATGCTGCCGCGCGTGGCGTCCACGCGGGAAACCGTCGTGGCCGGAACCATCAGCGACAGCCTATTTGCGGCGGCGGCGCGGGCCGGTCTGGACGAACGCACGACGATGAATCTGGTGGATATCTTCGCTTGGGATGTGGACTTCGTGCGCGATTTGCGACCGGGCGATTCCTTCCGGGCGCTGGTCGCCGAGCAATACGACCACGAGGGGCGGCTGCTGGGGCGAGTGATCGAAGCCGCAGAGTTCGTCAATCAGGGCCATGTCTATCGCGCCATCCGTTACCGGTTTCCGGACGGCCGGGTGGAATATTATGCGCCGGACGGTCGCAGCATGCGCAAGACCTATTTGAAGGCGCCGGTGAAATTCACCCGCATTTCCTCGCGTTTCTCGCTGGCGCGCCGGCATCCGATTCTGGGCTACACCCGCGCCCACAAGGGCGTGGACTATGCCGCACCGATGGGAACGCCGATCCATGCCGTCGGCGACGGCCGGGTGGTGTATGCCGGCTGGAAAGGCGGTTATGGCCGCTTCATCCTGATCCAGCACACCAATCGGATGCATGCCACGGCCTACGGCCACCTGCATCGTTTTGCGCGCGGCATCCATCGCGGCGTGCGCGTGCATCAGGGGCAAGTGATCGGATATGTGGGTATGAGCGGCCTGGCCACGGGGCCGCATCTGCATTTCGAGTTCCGCGTGCGGGGGCGGCAGGTTGATCCGCTGACGGTGAAGCGCACGCCGGCCAGGCCTGTGCCGGCAAGCGAAAGAGCGCGTTTCTCCAGGCTGGCCAAAGGGTATCTGGCGCGTCTGGAACAAAGCCCCACGCTGCTCGCCTGGGAGTAGTCATGAGCGCATCCACCAGCGTCCGTTCCGCTGGACGTCCCGATTATGAAACCTGGCTTGAGGCCGCCCGGCGAGTGTTGGCGACCGAGCGCGAGGCGCTTGTGCGCGTGGAGACGGCGC
>CAYQMA010000070.1:0-3278 GCA_964418535.1 uncultured Zetaproteobacteria bacterium
CGGGCCGCGGCCACGCCGGCGGCGCAGAGCTTCTCGCGCGTTTCCTCGTCCACGAAGGGACTCGGCGCTTCTTCCAGCACCTTCTGGTTATTGCGCTGCATCGAACACTCGCGCTCGAACAGGTGCACGATGTTACCGTGCTTGTCGCCCAGCACCTGCACCTCGATATGGCGGGGCGTTTCCAGGAACTTTTCGATGAACACGGTGTCGTCGCCGAAGGCGGCCGCGGCCTCGGCCTGGCATTTGTTGAACGCGGCCGGCAGCGCCGCTTCGCCATGCACCACCTGCATGCCGCGCCCGCCGCCGCCGGCGGCGGCCTTGATGATGACCGGAAATCCGGCCTCGCGCGCGATATGGCGCGCCTCCTCGACATCGCGCACCGCGCCCTCGGAACCGGGCACCAACGGCACCCCGGCCTCGCGCATCTTCTGCTTGGCGGTGACCTTGTCGCCCATCGTGCGCATCGAATCCGGCGTGGGGCCGATCCAGGTGTAGCCGGACTCCATCACGATGTCCGCGAACTCGGCGTTCTCGGCCAAAAAGCCGTAGCCCGGATGAATGGCCTGCACGTCCGTCAGCTCGGCGGCGGACATGATGGCGGCGATGTTCAGGTAGGATTGCGCGCCGGGGGCGGGGCCAATGCACACGGCCTCGTCGGCCAGGCGGGTGTGCATGGCGTCGCGGTCGGCCTCGGAATAGACGGCCACCGAGCCGATGCCCAGCTCCTTGCAGCAACGAATGATGCGAACGGCGATCTCGCCGCGGTTGGCGATCAGAATCTTGTTGAACATGGAATCAGGCCAGCGGCGTGATGACGAAGATGGGCTGGCCGTATTCGACCGGCGAGGCGTTCTCCACCAGGATTTCCTCGACCACGCCGTCGTATTCGGCCTCGATCTCGTTCATCAGCTTCATGGCTTCGATGATGCAGAGGATATCGCCCTTTTTCACGCGCGAGCCCACCTTGACGAAGGGCTCGGCCTCGGGTGAGGGAGCGCGGTAGAACGTGCCCACCATCGGCGAGCGCACCACATGCTGCTCGGAGGCGGATGTTTCGGTTTCCTGCGCCGGCTCGGGCGCGGCCTCGGCCGCGGGTGCGGGCGCCTGCACCTGAAGGGTCTGGGTCGCCGGCTGCGCGGCGGCCGGCTGGCCGCGGCAGATGCGCACCGTCTGGTCGCCCTCGGTGACCTCGATTTCGGTGACGTCCGAGTTCTGAATCAATCGAATCAGCTTGCGAATCTGGGCAATGTCCACGTATGTCTCCTTGATGTTCGCTGTATTTCAGGGTTGCGACGGATTCCGGCGCAGATGCTCCACCAGCCCGATCAGCGCCAGGCGGTAGGAAACCGGCCCCAGGCCGGCGACCACGCCCAGGGCGGCGTCCGCCAGCAGAGAACGGTGGCGGAAGGATTCGCGACGGTGGATGTTCGACAGGTGCACTTCCACGAACGGAATCTCGCAGCCAAGCAAGGCGTCGCGCAGGGCCACGCTGGTGTGCGTGTAGGCAGCGGGATTGATGACGATGCCGTCCACGCCGGCGTCTTTCGCCGCATGAATGCGATCCACCAGCTCGCCCTCGTGATTGCTCTGGAAGGTGTCCAGCTCGCAACCCAGCCGTTCGGCCTCGGCCGCCAGCATGGCGTTGATGTCCGCAAGCGTCGCCCGTCCGTAGTGCTCGGGTTCGCGCGAGCCCAAGAGGTTCAGGTTCGGGCCGTGCATGGCCAGGATGTTCAGCGTCATTCGTTCGCTCCCCGTTCCTCCGCATCCGCCCAAGTCTCGCGCAGCGTTCGCAGTTCCTCATCATTTGGCTGGCGCATGAGCAACAGATCCAGCATGGCCAGCGCCTCGGCTCGTTCACCTTGCGCCCACAACAGCCGGGCAAGCCGCAACGAAGCCGGCGGCGTATCGGGGTGCGCATCGCGATAACAGTCATGCGCGCGCTCGAAGCATTCCAGCGCCTCGCCATGCCGCCCGGCCTGCTGCAGAATGCGCCCCAGCAGGTGCCAGGCGCGACCCTCGCGCGGCGCGAACTCCAGCACCTGACGCGTAATCTGTTCGGCGGCGTCGAGTTCGCCTGCGCGAAGCTGCCGGGCGCTTTCCGTCAGCCCTTCCTGCACGCCTTGCCAGTTGTGCGGCCTGGGAGCATGCCGGGGCAGCGGATGTTTGGGTGCGGACGGCGATGCTGCTAGCATGAGGCCCACGCTAACGACGCGATGCGGGCGGGTCAACCGGATTGGCGCGAAAATGGGCGAAAATTACACGATTTGTGTTCAAAACCGGGTCAAAATGAGTGAAATCGAAGCGTTTCGGGGTGAAAGGCGAATGACGGAATCTGGCGTGCGGTTGCGCATCAATGGCGAGGAACGAACGGTGCGCGCGCGCACCGTGGCCGAACTGGTCAATGAGTTGGGTCTGGACGGGCGCATGATCGCCGTGGAACGCAATCTGGAAGTGGTGCCGAAGAGCGCCTATGCGCAAACCCGCCTGGTTGATGGCGACCGGCTGGAAATCGTGCACATGATCGGGGGAGGCTGAATGACGGATGCAAACGATGTGCTGCGGATCGGCAGTCATACCTTTCGTTCGCGGCTGATTACAGGCTCGGGCAAATACAAGGATTTCGCGACCACGAAGGCGGCCACCGAGGCGGCCGAATCGGAGATGGTGACCGTGGCCGTGCGGCGCGTGAATATCACCGATCCGGGCAAGGAGAATCTGCTCGATTATCTGGATCCGAAGAAGTATGTGATTTTGCCGAACACGGCCGGTTGCTTCACGGCCGAGGATGCGGTGCGCACGCTGCGGCTGGCGCGCGAGGCGGGCGGCTGGAATCTGGTGAAGCTGGAAGTGCTGGGCGATACGGAAACCTTGTATCCGAATGTGGTTGAAACGCTGAAGGCGGCCGAAATGCTGGTGGCCGACGGTTTCGAGGTGATGGCCTACACCAACGACGATCCGATCGTCGCGCGGCAACTGGAGGAGGCAGGGTGCGTGGCGGTGATGCCGCTGGGCAATCCCATCGGCTCGGGCCGGGGCCTGGCCAATCCGTTCAATATCCGCGTCATCAAGCAGCGGGCGAAGGTGCCCATCATTGTGGATGCCGGCATCGGCACGGCCTCGGATGCGGCGAAGGCCATGGAGCTGGGCGCCGATGCGGTGCTGATCAACACCGCCATCGCCGAGGCGAAGGATCCCTGCCTGATGGCGCGAGCGATGCGCGATGCGGTGCGCGCCGGCCGTCAGGCGTATCTGGCGGGACGAATGCCCAAGCGGGCGTT
>CAYQMA010000070.1:3378-4959 GCA_964418535.1 uncultured Zetaproteobacteria bacterium
TGAAGAACGATCTGTTTTTGCGCGCTTGCCTGCGCGAGCCGGTGGAGCGCACGCCGGTGTGGATGATGCGCCAGGCGGGCCGATATCTGCCCGAATATCGCGCCGTGCGGCAGCAGGCCGGCGGTTTCCTCGATCTGTGCAAGACGCCGGAGCTGGCCTGCGAGGTCACGGTGCAACCGGTGGACTTGGTCGGCGTGGATGCCGCGATCCTGTTTTCGGACATTCTCGTGGTGCCGGAGGCGATGGGTATGGAGCTGACCTTCGGCGCCGGCGAGGGGCCGAGGTTTCCTGAGCCGGTGCGCAGCCGCGCCGATGTCGAGCGCCTGCCGGTGCCCGATCCGGAAGATGCGCTGGGCTATGTGATGGAAGCGGTGCGGCAGATTCGTCGCGCGCTGGCCGGTCGCGTGCCGCTGATCGGTTTTTCCGGCAGCCCGTGGACATTGGCGACCTACATGGTCGAGGGCGGCGGTTCGAAGAACTACGCCAAGGTCAAGGCGATGATGTTCAACGAGCCGGAAACCATGCATCTGCTGCTCGGCAAGCTGGCCGACGCCGTGGCCGCCTACCTGAACGCGCAGATCGCCAACGGCGTGCAGGCGGTGCAGATTTTCGACACTTGGGGCGGCATCCTGACCACCCGCGACTATCGCGAGTTTTCGCTGGCCTACATGCAGCGCATCATCGAGCAGCTGACCCGCGAACACGAAGGCCGGCGCGTGCCGGTAATTCTTTATACCAAGGGTGGCATGGGCTGGCTGGAGGCCATCGCCGATGCCGGGCCGGACGTGGTGGGGCTGGACTGGACGATAGACATTGACGTGGCGCGCGCCCGCATCGGCGACCGGGTGGCGCTCCAGGGCAACATGGATCCGGCCATGCTGTATGCAAATCCCGAACGTATTCGCGCCGAGGTGAAGGATATCCTGGCGCGATTCGGGCGCGGCTCCGGCCATGTGTTCAATCTCGGCCATGGCATCACGCCGGATGTGCCGGTGGAGCATGCGCGCGCCTTCGTGCAGGCGGTCAAGGAGGAATCGCCGGCCTGGCATTGACCGGCGCGCAACCCGGGTCAGGCCGCGGCGGGCTCTGGCAGGGGGCTGAAATGGCGCATGCCGTTGCGCAGTTCCAGCCAGATGACCTTCATCGAGAACAGGATGGGCACCGTCAGCACCAGCCCGGCGAAACCGAAGTGATAGCCGGCGACGGCGACGCTGATCATGACGGTCAGCGGATGCAGGTTCGCGGATCGGGCGACAATGTGCGGCAGCACGAAAAAGGAATCCACAGCCTGAGCGAGAAAAACCACGCCCAAGGCCAGCGCCGCATGGGTCAGGTCGGGCTGGTCGGAAAGCAGGACCACCACCACGGGCGGAATCTTGGCCAGCGAGATGCCGAAAAAGGGAATTAGATTCAGCAGTCCGACCAGAATGCCGAGCAGCGGTGCGTAATCAATGCCGCAGAGCCAGAAACCGGCGGTGCCGATGACGGCCATCACGCAGGCCTGGATGAAAATGCCGCGCAAATAGCTCTGGAGTTGGCTGGCCGCGCCGTTGTACACCCGCCATCCCAGTTCGAAATAGC
>CAYQMA010000071.1:0-4941 GCA_964418535.1 uncultured Zetaproteobacteria bacterium
AACAAAAACAATATGTTATGGCATCCCTCAGGATAATCCACGGTGCAGAGGTCTCTAGAGATGATAACGGCCCAGCTCGGGCGGGAAGTCCGGCTCGCCGACCCGGTGGTGAAAAGCAGTCTCCGAGCGGACGAAGCGGCCTTCCGCATCGCCGGGGATGTCATCCTCCGCCACCCACCGGCCGTCGATCATCATGCCCATGGATTACTCGAACCGGTAATGCTTGCGGATCGGGGCATGCACCTCCCAAGTGCAGGACATCCCTTTCGGGAAGGTGACGAGGTCGCCGGCTCCGATCGTCACCGGCTCGCCGCCCTCGGGCGTGACGATGACGCGGCCCTCGAGGATGTAGCAGGTTTCCGTGTCCTCATAGGTCCACGGAAAGGTCGAGACCTCGCAGGACCAGACCGGCCAGCCTTCCACGCCAAGCTCGTCGAGCCTGTTCCGATCCGGATGATGTTCGATGCGAATTCCACTCATGGTTGTCTCCCTCAGAAGGTGTATTCGGCTTCGGCATAGATGCGGTCGTTGGCCGCGAACTGGCCGACGAAGCCCGCATGGCCCCCGAAGATGTCCGCGCCGAGCGTGGTGGTGACATGGTCGCTCCATTCGTAGGTGACCTTGGGGCGCGCCAGCCAGCCCCCGTCGGCCCAGTCGGCGATCAGCAACACCTCCGGCTTGAGTTTCTCATGCATGAAGTCGGTGGCAACCCGCAAGGTCCAGAAGCCCGTCGTGCGCGCCTCCAGCAAGGCCGGCTCCCAGCCGGTGATGCGGCGGATGAAGAACTGCGGGCTGATCGTCCAGTTGTGTTTCGTCCATTCAACGGCCACGGCGGCATTGAGCGTGGTCTTCCGGGCAACGGTATCGGCAAAGCTTGTGCCCAGCCGGTCGATGCCTTCCTTCAAATTCGCCGCCATTTCGCCGCGCAGCACGAACGCGCCGAAGGCGTTGGAAAAGCTTCCGCCCAACGTGTGCATGCGGAAATGCTTGAGTTTCAGTTCCAGCACACCGGGGAGAATCCGGCGAAGGGCGTTTGGTGTGTCCTTCCAGCCGTAGAAATAGTTGAGCGACACATCCCAACCGCCAACGTTGGCTCGCCAGGCAAGCCCCGCCTCGGTGTTCTTCGGCGCCCAGTTCGGCTCCTCGGGCGACTGCATCCGCAGCGTCAGGCCTGCCGGCACGGGCGGTGTGGCGAAGGCCCACCGGCTGCCCGCGGGTGCGGCCTTGGCGGGCCGGGCATCGGGGATCACGACGAGTTCGATTTCCTGCTCGATGTTGCTGTCCGGATACCAGTTCAGCCGCCCTGCGAACAGGCCGATGCGTGAATCGAGGAAATCGTCGAGGATGAATTCGCGCAAATCCAGCGGATTGACGATGTCCAGCAGCCTCAGTCCGTCGGTTTTGCCCCAGACAATCTGCTGCCAGCCAAGCCGCAGGTCGAACGCATCGCCTTCATGCAGCAGATAGGCCTCCTTGATCTCGGAGACCGTGCGGTAGTGGCGCTTGATGCCGCCGGTCAGATCCGGCGCGCGCGTGGGCTCGACGTCCATCGCGGCGTCGTACCAGACAAGAGCCCGACCGCGAAATTGCCAGTCTCCGAATTCCGCCTCGGGCTTCAACTCTAGGCGGTTCTGGATTTTGTCCCAGCGCTTTTCGCCGGATACGAAGTAGGCTGACTCGTTCTTGAGGCCGCCATGCAGCGTAAAGGCGGCGGCATCACAGGTGGGGATCAGGCACAGGGTGAGCAGGATGGCGACGCTAATCTTCACGGCGGGCCAGCAACACCGGGAACAGGTAGCAGGTGGCGAGATAACACACGGCCATGGAGCCCGCAATCAGCGCGCCGAGCTTGACCTGCGGATACAAATGCGCGGTCAAGAGCACCAGGAAACCACCAATGACGACCACGGCGTTGAACAGGATCGCGCGTCCGGTGTCCGCGTTGGCCTCGGCCACGATTGCCTCGTAGTCATGGCCCTGCTTCTCGTAATGGCGGTAGCGGTAGAGGTAATGGATGGCGAAGTCCACACCGATGCCGAGCGCCATTGCTCCGGTAATCGCCGTTCCGATCTCCAGTGGCAGTCCGACCAATCCCATGACGCCGTAGCAGACAATGACCGCCATCGAGACGGGCAGCATCGCCAGCGCCGCATCCCACAGGTTGCGGAACAGCCACAGGCAGAGCGCGAAGATCAGCACCAGTGCCGAGATCAACGACTTGATCTGGCCGGTGATGACGAGGTCGGAAAAGCGATGGATGGTGTAGGCCGTGCCCGCATAATCCACCTTCGCAACGCCCAGCCATTCGCCCGTTTTCGCCTGCAGCGCATGGATCAGATGGGTGGCTGCTTGGCTGGAGTCGCTCTTGAGCTGGATGCGCATGTGCGCCTTGCGATAGTCGGAGGTGATGAACGCATCGAAGTCGTCCGGCGCGCCGGAGAAGGAATACAACAGCAGATACTGAGCAGCGAGATCGGATGCTTCCGGCGGGATCTTCCAAGCCGCCTCGCCTGCGTGCATGACCTTGTTCATCTCGGCCAGAAACTCGGCGATCGAACTGGAATCGCCTACCAGCGGATCGCTTTCGGCCGACTGCTGCATGCGTATCAGTCCCTTCAGAATGCGGGGATCGAGGACACCGTCCTTCTTGCCGGTGTCGATCATCGCGTCGAGCGTGTTCGTACCGGCAAAACGGGCGTTGAGAATTTCGTCGGCCTGCCGGATGGGATCGGAAGGACGGAACTCGGAAACCAGCGAGGAATCCACCTCGATCTGCGACAGGCCATAGCTGGAAACCAGCATCGCAAGACCGAAGACGGCCAGCACGCGTCTGGGGTGATGCACAACGATGCGCGTCATCCAGTCGAGATAACCGGAAAAGGCCATCGCTTTATCCTTCTGTTTCGGCACGGGCAGCAGCGCGAAAGCCGCAGGGATCAGCAGAAAGGAAATCGCGAACGCGTAGGTGACGCCAATAGCCGCGAACACTCCGAACCAGCGCATCGGCATGAGTTCCGAGGTGAGCATGGAAAGAAAGCCTGCCGCCGTGGTCAATGTGGTCATCAGCATCGGCATCCACAGCCCGTTCATGGTGCTCACTATTGCTTCATGCTTGTCCGCATGGCGGCCAAGATCCACCTGTGCATGGGTGATGAGATGCACGGCGTAGGCCACACCCGCGGCCAGGATCAGCACCGGCAGCATGCTGGTGACGGTGTAGAAGGGAATGCCAGCCGCGGCCATCGTGCCGACCATCCAGATTTCCGCAAGCACGACGCTGACGAGCGGCAGAACCACGCCACGCACGTTGCGGAAGGAAAGGGCGAGCAGCAGCACCAGAAGCCCGATGATCAGGGGCTGCATGTGCTGCATGTCCTGCGGCATGTAGATGCCGAACACGCCCTCGATGATGGGACGGCCGGTGACCAGCAGCTTCTCCGGCCCGCCTCGTTTCTCGATCTCGGCAAGCTTTTCGGTGAGCAGCGCGTGGATTTCGTGGTAGCGGCCCAGATAGGAGGGATCGGGCCGGACGACGATCAGTGTGCCCTTGCCGTCGCGGCTGACGATCGATCCCATGTAAATGCCGTTGTCCTCAAGTCGCTGCCTGAGTCGCTCGATGGCCGTCTGATCCTTGGGCGGGGAGGGCATGAACGGCTCGACCTCCATGCCATCGGCCGTGCCGCGGATGTCCTTGATCGTGGACAAGCTGAGCAGGTCGGACAGCCCCACGGTGCGAAACTCCTTGCGCGTGCGCAGCCAGTTCGTGAGTTCGTCCACCAGTTTCAGGGTGTGGGGGTTGTAAATGCCGGCAGGATCGGTTTCGTTGAGGATGCCGATGACCACCATATCGGCGGCGTTGAAGTCCTTCTCCAGCCGCTTCTTGTTGATGTAGGCGTCCAGATCCTTGGGCAGCATCTCCTCGATATTGGTTTCCATCGTGGTCTTCGGCAGTTGCGAGCCGAGCCCGGCGGTCACCAGAACCAGCAGCAACAGGACCACCCACGGGTGGCGGACGATTTGCCGGAACATTCCCTCCATGGATGTGCTCCTTATTCGCGGTAGCCGCGCTTGAGCATGCGCTGCGTGAACAGCCGGTTCTTCAAGCCGGTGTTGTACTGCTGGTCGGCGAACTCGAGTACCGTCTTATGGTTCGTTTGCACGTTGGTCATCACGATTCTGAGCGGCGACCAGATGCCTTGAATCTTCTCGAGTTTCTCGACCTTGAGATGTTTGAGCTCGCGGCCCGCGCGATCCCAGTAATCCACGCGGACGGCGAAGTCGTTGTCCTTGCGCACATACTGCACCATGCGCGAATAGCCGAGGTCCTGCATGACCTCGTCGGAAACTGGCGTGCCCTCGACCTTCCAGCAGTCCTGGCCATCGATGGTTTCGCTGCCGAGCAGTTTCCAATGGTAGTCATCCAACTCCGGCGTCTGCTTCATGTCCTCGAAGGTGAAGTCCGTGCCCATGAAATAGTCGCCGCGGTCGGCCGCCGAAATGCGCCGCACCTTTTTCAGTGCCGGGAGATACAGCCACTGGTCGTCGTCCTTGTCCGGATCGTCGTAGTCGAAGGTGAGCAGGGCCGTGTCGCGGATGTTGGCGGGCTCGGTGAAGAACGTGATCATCTTCTTGTCCTTGCCGTAATCCTTGCGGAAGCTGAGCATGTGGCGCACGCGCTTGTTACCGTTGCGGTCGATCAGCGTCTGGGTCATCGTCTGCTTCAGGTCGTCGCCGTCCTCGCGGTTGTCCACGGCCTGCATGATCTCCAGCCCCGTGGGTTCGGCTTGAGCCAAAGGCGCGACCGCGAGCCAGGTGGTCAGCGCAAGGGTCATCGTTGTCACGGTTTTCATCGGGTTCCTCCTCCGTTTGGCGTTTGCGTGTGAATGTAGTCTATGGGATCGACGAATGCGCGGGGTGCCTGCACCAGGCATCAGGCCGGCT
>CAYQMA010000072.1:0-4914 GCA_964418535.1 uncultured Zetaproteobacteria bacterium
GCCAGTGCAACCGAAACCGCACCTCACCGCCGGTCATGTCCGTATCGTCCAGTTGCACGGCCACACCCGCCAGCGCGGCCAGCGCATCGCGGATGCGGTTCACCGTGGCCAGATCAGGGGCGCGACCGCCCAACCGCATTACCCCGCCATCATATTCGATCAGGCTGACCTTCAGCGACGGAACCTGCTGCTGCAGACGACCCAGCATCTGCAACTGGCGCGGCAGATTCCAGACATCGCCGCCGCCGGCGCCGCCGCCCGCGGCCTTGCGCAACTGGGCCAACGGATCGAGCATCACTTTTTCCTGCGGCAGGCCGCGATGGAACGCGGCCACGATTCCCTCCTGAATGGCGGCCTGTTCGGCATTCAGCCGGTGCAGCCGATACAAATCGCCGCCCAACAGCATCAGCGCAAGCCCCGCAGCCAGCGCCGCGCTCAAACGCCAGGGGCGAAACCGCTCCCGCCAGTCGCCGCGCGCGGCCCACGGGCCATGACGGAAATTCGGCGCATCCGCAAGCGTCGCCCGCGCCGCAGCGCGAAACGTGGCCTCCGCCCGGGGCGGCAGTCCGGCGACCGTCTCGCCGCGCCAGCGCGCATCATCCAGCCAGGTCGCGGCATCCCGCCAGGCCTCATCGAGCCTGCCCGCCACCGGCATGGCATCCGCCTCGAACCCCATGGCTTGCAGCGACCGCAGCGCATCCTCCATGATGGCCGCGCGGTCGCGCCCGGCGGCCAGATTGAGCCGGCGCATGCCGCGCCACGCACCCTGCTGCCAGAAGCCAAGAAACAGGCCGTCTTCGTCGGCATCCAGCACCGCCACGCCATCGTCGCCATCGTCCGGCAACCATCCGGTCAGCCGACACCAGGCATCCGGAACCCACGCCGGGCAGGATTTCCATGGCTCCCGGGCGGTCAGCGCCCTCATCGCAGCGCGCGGCAGACCGAAGGCCAGTCCCGTCACGCCGCCCTCACATGCCACGGCGCGCCAGGCCAGCCACCAGTCCTCGGGCTCGATGCCGCTCCGGGCCGCAAAATCCTGGGCCAACACATCCACGTCCAGCAGCCGCGGATGCACCAGCGGCAAGGTGAACGGCCGCACGAGCAGCATCTCCAGCGGCAGGATCAGCACATCCGGCGCCGCCTCCGGCCTAGCCGGACTCCAGTCGGGCAACTGCCAGTCATCCTCTCCACCCTCGCCGGCCGCATCCAGCACGAGTGAAGCGCGCCCGGCATCCCAGCCCGAGAGCCGCCGGCCATCCCAAGAAGCGATCAGCACAGCCGCATCAACCCTGCGAATCCTCGGCGGCCTGAACGAACGGCATCCTGCGCCGCGCCATCACATGCCAGGCATCGCCTTCGCGCAACAGCCACATGTCCTCCCCCCAATGCACACGCCCGAAAACAGCTTCGGACTGAATCAGGAATCCATCGCTCTTCACGCTGAGCAGCGCGGATGGAATCCGGCCCGCCCAGGTACGAAACGCGGGATCGGCGGCCCAATCCGCCACCGACTGCCACGGCGCATCCTTTCGGCGATTGAGCATTTCGTCCACTCCCTGTTCCGGAATCCCGTCCGCCAGGCTGAGCAAGACCTCCCGCACGGCCGTATTGAGATTGATCGGCGTCACTCCCTGATGCGGCCAGGCGGTTGCCACACGGCGCAACTTGTCGAGCGCGCGATCATCGAAGCCGCGCACCATCCGCACCTCCTCCAGCCTGTCCAGCGGCGCATTCTTCACCCGCCAGGGCTTGTCGAAATAGGACAGGTCTTCGGCGCCGCCCGGCCCGAACGGCACGTCATCCACATCCATCCAGTCCACCAGCGCATCCACCAGCGCCGGATCCAGCCCGATGCGGACAAACAGGCGCCGGGCAATCGCCACCTGCTGCGGACGCGGCTTGCCCTGCTCATCCACCAGATCATCCAGATTGAAGAAGCGGTTTGCATCCACGATGCGCCCTGAAACCATGCCGTCATCCACCGGGAAGGGCGGCGTGGGCTGCGCCCAGGTTTCGTCCAGGCTGTCCGTCGTCGGGTCGTCATCGCGCAGCACGCGCTGCCCCAATTCCAATCCCGACTCGGCCGCCAGCATGGCCTGAGTCGCCAGTTTCAAGTTTTCCTCCCGCCGCAAAGCGATCGAATCCCCGGTCACGCTCTCCACCGCCCAGACCGACACGAGCGCCACCAACCCCAGCACCATCACCAGCGCCACGCCGCGCTCGCGGCGTCGGTCGCGTTGCGGGCAATGTTTCATATGCATCAGTTCAGGAACACGGGCAGCACCAGTTCGCGCTCCCGCTTGTCCACGCGCCAGCGCACCCGGATCGCGCGCGGCAGCGCATGCATGTTGCGCGCATCCCACAGCGGTTGCCACTGACCACCGGCATCCAGCGCCCGCACCTCAAAGGAATCCACCTTGCCCATATCCCATCGAACCGGCTCGACGCCGGGCCGCCGCCAGGCCGAGCCCGACTCACGCACCAGCACGCCCCGATCCTCGTCCACCGCATAGCGCACCTCCAGCAGCGACGGACTGCTTTCATCGGCAACCAGCAGCCAGAGCTGATCGAATGAAGCGTCGCCGCGCTGGTCATGGACGATTTTCAGGGTCTGCAGATGCGTATCGGCGGAACGCGCCAACCAGTTCACATCCAGCCTCAACCGCCGATCCAGCTGCCCCGCGCGCTCCAAGGCATCGCGCGTATGTTTCAGCTCCTCAAACCCTTCGCCCGCCATCTGCACGGCGCCATAGGTCAGCGCGGCAATCAATGCGAACACGGCCACGGCAGCCAGCAACTCCAGCAGCGTGAATCCGCGTTCACGAGCCCCCATCATGGCAGCATCCGGAACAAAAACAGCTTCACTGGTGGCTCGCCATCGGCCTTCACTTCCATGTTTTCCCGCACCAACTTGCCCAGTTGCGTCTTTTCAGCCGAACCGCGCCAGCGCAACTCCACCTCGCCCACCCGGATGCGGCCACGAGTTTCATCATTGGGCGGCGACGGCAGCAGTCGCTGGGCCTCCAGTTCGTTGACCGCCGTGGACAGCGCCAGCGCATGCAAGGCCAAATCGCGCTGCACATCCGACGACGCGCCCAGCCGGCTCATCAACGTCACCAGGGCGGTGGCCGCAATGGCCATCGCAACCAGCACTTCCAGCAAGGTGAAACCAGCCTGATCTCCGATCTCTTTCATGAGGCGCCTTTCGCCACATGGATGCCGCCCGGGCCCGGCCGGAGAACAATCCGCAAATGTTTGGCGCCTTCGGCCACCACCACCTCGCCGACGCTCAGCATGCCGTCCGGAAACAAGGTCACATGCCCCAGCGGAGAATGGTCATCCCGGGATTCGTTCGGCTGTGGCATGCCATCCTGCAAGCGCACGGATTCGATGCGCATGCCCTTCGGCAGCGACCGGGGCGCAAAGGGGCGTTCCCGCATCACCTGCCAGGCGCCATCGGCATCCGGCAATTCGAAACGATAACGATCCGCAAAGGCCGTCCAGCGGATGGGCACGCCGCGCAACTGCGCCTCTTCCTCAGCCAGTCGCAACAGGCTCGCCAGATGCCGCCCTTCATCCTTCAACCGGCGTTCGGGGGAGGAAAACAGATGCGGAATCGCAATGGCGCTGATCGCCGCGATGATGACCAGCACCACCATGATTTCGAGCAGGGTGAAACCGCGGGCGTAGCTGGCATCCGACTGCGGCCGGACGAAGCGGCAACGGCAGTTCATCCGCCGTCATTGACTCCAGTTGCCGATGTCGGCGTCAAACCCCGATCCGCCCGGCTTGCCGTCGGCGCCATAGGAAAGCAGATCGAAATCGCCATGGACGCCGGGCGAAAGATAAACGAAATCCCGGCCCCAGCCGTCTTTCGGCACCGAATCCAGGTAGTGCTTGCCATCCGGGCCGGGCTGCACCAGCGCTTGCAGCCCCTCGCTCGTGCTCGGGTAATGACCATGGTGCAGGCGATACAGCTTCAAGGCCTGCGCGATGTTGGACATCTGCGCCTTCGTTGCGGTCACCTTGGCTTCGTCGGCGCGCTCGATGAACCGGGGGGCGACAATGGCCGCCAGCACGCCGATGATGACCAGCACCACCATGATTTCGAGCAGGGTGAAGCCTCGTTCGAACTTGCGGTTCATGATTATCGCTCCTCCAGCCAAAAATCGTTGCGCGCCAACGGATCCCAGGATCGCACGCGGCCATTCACGCGCACCCATTGTCCCCGCTGCAAATCGCCGCCCTCGTGAATCAGCCGATCCAGCACCAGCCACGATCCGATCAGGGCGCCATGCCGCGCCAACGCCTTGCGGGCATAGCGGGAACAGGGCGGCCACGAAGGACAGGCGCGCCCGTCCACGGGGTCAAGAATACGCTGATAGGCGTGAATCGGAAACAACAACGGCGTGGAGGCCGGAAATCCCAGCCGATTCCATAGCCCTGCCGCCAACAGACTGGCCAGCGCCATCATGCCATAGGCGCAAACCGCTCGTCGCGGCCAGCCCCTCACCACGGCCGCCCCGGAAGCGCCGAGAAACGCCACAGGCCCTGCCACCATGAAAGCCATTGTTCGATGCCGCCGCGATGGGCCAGCGAAATGGCGGAAAACACCGTGCCCGACCACAGCCACACGGTAATCAGAGCAAAAAACACCGTCACGGGCCCCATGCGCCGTCGCCAGGCCCAGAGCGTCAGTAGCAGCATCGGCCACACCAGCACGGCGCTGGTGGCGGCATCATGCCATCGGCCCAGCATGGCATGGCCTGCGCCCGGAAACAATGCGGCCAATCCCCCCACAAGCCAGGCATGTTCGAACTCCGGCTGCGGATGTTCCTTGAGATAACGGGCGATCAGGCGGGCGTGAATGGATGGCTCGAATGCAGGCGGCAATGTCGCGTTCCCGTGCATGCG
>CAYQMA010000073.1:0-1149 GCA_964418535.1 uncultured Zetaproteobacteria bacterium
TGTTTACGTGCGGCTTGGTACGCTCAAATTTCTCCTTGGACATGTCCTTCTCCTTTCCTCGTCGCTGCCCGCGTCAGCCCTTGACGCTCGCGATGACTTCCTTGGCCACGTTGGCCGGCACTTCCTCATAATGGTCGAACTGCATCGTATAGTTGGCGCGGCCCTGACTCAGCGAACGCAACTGCGTCGCATAGCCGAACATCTCGGCCAGCGGCACCTCGGCATCCACCACCTTGGCGTTGCCGCGGTCGTTCATGCCCTGCACGCGGCCGCGACGGCGATTCAGATCGCCCACGATGTCGCCCATGTATTCCTCCGGCGTCACCACCTCAACCTTCATGATGGGCTCCAGCAGCACCGGATTGGCGTTCGCCGCGCCTTCCTTGAAGGCCATCGAGCCGGCGATCTTGAACGCCATCTCGGAGGAGTCCACATCGTGGTAGGAACCGTCGTACAAGGTGGCGCGCACGTCCACCACCGGGTAGCCGGCCAGCACGCCGTTTTCCATGGCCTCCTGGATGCCCTTGTCCACGGCCGGGATGTACTCGCGCGGCACGACGCCGCCCACGATCTTGTCCACGAACTCGTAGCCCGAACCCGGTTCCAGCGGCTCCAGTTCGATCCAGACATGACCGTACTGACCGCGACCGCCCGACTGACGCACAAACTTGCCCTCGGCCTTGACCGGCTTGCGGATGGTCTCGCGGTAGGCCACCTGCGGCTTGCCGACATTGGCCTCGACCTTGAACTCACGCTTCATGCGATCGACGATAATTTCCAGATGCAGCTCGCCCATGCCGGAAATAATGGTCTGGCCGGTTTCCTCATCCGTATGAACGCGGAAGGAGGGATCCTCGGCCGCCAGCTTGGAGAGCGCCACGCCCATCTTTTCCTGGTCGGCCTTGGTCTTCGGCTCGATGGCCACGGAGATCACCGGATCCGGGAACTCCATGCGCTCCAGCACGATCGGATTGTTCTCATCGCAAAGCGTATCGCCGGTGGTGGTCATCTTCAGACCCACGGCGGCGCCGATATCGCCGGCGCGCACCTCCTTGATCTCCCGGCGCTCATTGGCGTGCATCTGGAGCAGACGCCCCACGCGCTCCTTCTTGCCCTTGACCGAATTCAGCACATAGGAACCGGACTCCA
>CAYQMA010000073.1:1249-4877 GCA_964418535.1 uncultured Zetaproteobacteria bacterium
CACCGGAATCATCTCGATGTCGATCACGCCCTGGCGAATGGCGGCCTTCAGCTCACCCTCGCTGATCTCCTCGCCTTCGAGATACTTCTCCATCAGCGAGTCGTCGATCATGGACACCGCTTCGATCAGCTTCTCGCGATATTCCTCGGCCTGATCCTGCAGATCCTCCGGAATATCGGTCACATCGTACATCGCACCCATGGCCTCGTCCTTCCAGACGATGGCCTTCATGCGCACCAGATCCACGACGCCCTTGAACGTATCCTCAGCGCCGATCGGCAGATTCAGCGGCACGGCGTTGTGTCCCAAACGCTCGGAAATTTCGTCCACGACGCGGAAGAAATCGGCGCCGGTGCGATCCATCTTGTTCACGAAGGCGATGCGCGGCACATGATAGCGGTCGGCCTGACGCCACACGGTCTCGGACTGCGGTTCCACGCCGCCAACGGCGCAGAACACGCCCACCGCACCATCCAGCACGCGCAGGGAACGCTCCACCTCGATCGTGAAGTCCACGTGCCCCGGCGTGTCAATGATGTTGATTTGATGATCGTTCCAGGAGCAGGTCGTGCAGGCCGAGGTGATGGTGATGCCGCGCTCCTGTTCCTGCGCCATCCAGTCCATCGTGGCCGCGCCATCGTGCACTTCGCCGATTTTGTGCGAAACGCCGGTGTAATACAAAATGCGTTCGGTCGTCGTCGTCTTGCCGGCATCAATATGCGCCATGATGCCGATGTTGCGATAACGCTCGAGAGGAATCTTACGGGCCACGCACCTACTCCTTATTCAAATCTCAAATCAAACTGTCAAAGAACAATCAAACGCCGCCGGAAGCCTTACCAGCGATAATGCGCGAAGGCCTTGTTCGCCTCCGCCATGCGATGGGTCTCATCGCGCTTCTTGTACGCGCCGCCGCGCTCGTTCACGGCATCCACGATTTCGTTGCCCAAGCGCTCCATCATCGTGTGTTCGGAACGCTTGCGCGCAAACTCCACCAGCCAGCGCACGGCCAGCGACTGCTTGCGCCGCTCGGAAACCTCGACCGGCACCTGATAGGTGGCGCCGCCCACGCGGCGGGACTTCACCTCAACCAGCGGCTTCACGGCCTCCAGCGCCTGGTGCAGCGCGGTCAGCGGCTCGGTCTTGAGTTTCTCGGCGGCATATTCCATCGCACCATAAACAATCTTCTCGGCGATGGTCTTCTTGCCGTCCCACATCACCTTGTTGATGACGGAAGACACCAAACGATCCCCATAGCGAGCATCGGGGGCGACGGGTCGAATCGGGGCAGGTCCTTTGCGCGGCATCGTCGAACTCCTTACTTCGGACGCTTGGCGCCGTACTTGGAACGGGCCTGCTTGCGACCCTCAACACCGGTGGTGTCGAGCACGCCACGCAGAATGTGGTAGCGCACGCCCGGCAGATCCTTCACACGCCCGCCGCGAATCAGCACCACCGAGTGCTCCTGCAGCTTGTGGCCTTCGCCGGGAATGTAGGCGGTCACTTCCTGACCATTGGTCAGGCGCACACGCGCCACCTTCCGCAAAGCCGAGTTCGGCTTCTTCGGCGTGGACGTATACACGCGCGTGCACACGCCGCGGCGCTGCGGACATGCATCCAGCGCGGGAACCTTGTTGATCTTCCGCTTGTCCTTGCGGCCCTTGCGGATCAACTGATTAATCGTCGGCATCAACCACCTCAATCCTAAGTCATCTCAGGTCTTCCGCCCGCCAAGGCGGCGGCGAAGGGTCGCGAACCATAGTGACGCCCCGAGGGGATGTCAACCGCCATTCCACCCTCTGTTTCCCGGCCTCCGGAATGGCGCGCTCAAGCATGCAAAAACGGGCCGAATCCCGGCCCGCAAGGCATGTTCGACTGGCAGGTAAACGCTACTCCAGCGCCTGCAGAAGCTGCTCGCAGGCCTTCTTGGCATCCGAGAACAGCATCATCGTCTTGTCCATGTAGAACAGATCGTTGTCCAGCCCCGCATAGCCCGGCGACAGCGAGCGCTTGATGAAGATCACATGCCGCGCCTTGGCCACGTCCAGCACCGGCATGCCGTAGATGGGGCTGTTCGGATCATTCTTCGCCGCCGGGTTGGTCACGTCGTTGGCGCCGATGACCAGCGCCACGTCGGTGTCCGCGAATTCGGGATTGATCTCGTCCATTTCATACACCAGATCATAAGGCACGTCCGCCTCCGCCAGCAGCACGTTCATGTGCCCCGGCATACGCCCGGCCACCGGATGAATCGCAAACCGCACCTTCACACCCTGGCGGATCAGGGCGTCCACCACTTCCTTCAATGCATGCTGGGCGCGCGCCACGGCCAGGCCGTATCCCGGCACGATGATCACGCTCTCGGCGTTCTTGAGCAGGAAGGCTGCATCCTCGGCGCTGCCGGCCTTCACCGGCCGTTCCTCGCGCGCGCCGCCACCCGCTTGAGCCGCTGCACCGCCGAAACCGCCCAAGAGCACATTGATCAGCGACCGGTTCATCGCCTTACACATGATATAAGACAGAATCGCGCCGCTGGAGCCGACCAGGGCGCCGGCCACGATCAACATATTGTTGCCCAAGGTGAAACCGATGCCGGCCGCGGCCCAGCCGGAATACGAATTCAGCATCGAAACCACCACTGGCATGTCGGCGCCGCCAATCGGCACGATAAGCAGCACGCCCAGCACCAGCGCCACCGCCGTCATCAACAGAAACGGCGTCCAACTCTGCGTGAAGCAGAACACAATGCCTGCGCCGATCATCACCAGCCCGAGCGCCAGATTCAGCCAGTGCTGACCAGGAAACACCAGCGGCCGGCCGGACACCAGGCCCTGCAACTTGGCGAAGGCCACCACCGAGGCGGTGAACGTGATGGCGCCAATGAAGGTTCCCAGGAACATTTCGATGCGGCTGGCCGGATACAGGCCACCGCCGGGCGCAGCGATGCCATAAGCCTCGGGGTTGTACAGCGCCGCCGCCGCAATCAACACCGCCGCCAGACCGACCAGCGAATGCATCGCCGCCACCAGCTGCGGCATGTGGGTCATCGGGATGCGCCGCGCAATCAGGGCGCCCACGCCACCGCCCACAGCCATCGCTGCCAGAATGCCTGCATAATTGTGCACGCCGCCCAAGTTGAGCGTGACCAACACGGCAATAACCATGCCGATCATGCCGAACACGTTGCCGCGCCGGGCGGTTTCGGGATGCGACAGCCCCTTCAGCGCCAGAATGAACAGCACCGCCGCGCCCAGATAGGCCATCGCCACCATGTTCGCACTCATTGGTTCCGCCTCCGCGCCGTCCGGTTATTTACGCTTCCGGAACATGGCCAGCATTCGCTGGGTGACCAGAAATCCGCCGAAGATGTTGACCGCGACCAGCGCCACCGCCACCAGGCCCAGCGCGCTGCCGATATTCAGCTCCGCCGGCCCGGCCGCGAGAATCGCACCGACGATGATGATGCCCGAAATCGCATTGGTAACGCTCATCAACGGCGTGTGCAGCGCGGGCGTCACGTTCCACACCACGTGGTAACCCACAAACACCGCCAAAACGAAGACCGTGAAGCTGAACACGAACGGATCCACCGCCGCGCCATGGGCGGCCGCCGCGGCCTGCGCCGCCG
>CAYQMA010000074.1:0-4815 GCA_964418535.1 uncultured Zetaproteobacteria bacterium
GCCTCCGATCCGGAATGGGCGGCGCGCTTCGAGCAGGCCGGCCTGCCGATCGTGGGCGACGACATC
This sequence comes from uncultured Zetaproteobacteria bacterium, assembly GCA_964418535.1. Classification (GTDB taxonomy): domain Bacteria; phylum Pseudomonadota; class Zetaproteobacteria; order Mariprofundales; family Mariprofundaceae; genus JALVTX01. The sequence goes on from CAYQMA010000074.1 coordinate 67, forward strand.
AAGGCGCAGGTGGGCGCCACCATCACGCACCGGACGCTCGCCGATTTGTTCAAGAAGCGCGGCGTGCCGGTGGATCGCACCTACCAGCTCAACACGGGCGGCAATACGGACTTTCTGAACATGCTCAACCGCTCGCGACTGGCCTCGAAGAAGGAATCCAAGACCGAGGCCGTGCAGGCGGTGCTGCCCGAACGGCTGGACTGGGAGAACATCCATGTGGGCCCCAGCGATTATGTGCCGTTCCAGAAGGACAACAAGGTCGCCTTCGTGCGCATGGAAGGCCGGCTGTTCGGCGATGTGCCGATGCATCTGGAGATGCGGCTGTCGGTCGAGGATTCGCCGAATTCGGCCGGCGTGGCGGTGGACGCCATCCGTTGCTGCAAGCTGGCCATGGATCGGGGGCTGGCGGGTTACGTGGAAGGCCCGAGCGCGTTCTTCATGAAGCATCCGCCGGTGCAGCATCCCGATGACGAGGCCTGGCGCATGACCGAGGCCTTCATCGAAGGCCGGCCGGCGCGGCCGACGGCGGTGCGCGCCGAGAACGATGAGCCGGAGGTGGCCGAGGAGGTCGCGGCGCGTGCATGAGGCGCTGATTCTGGCCGCCGGGCGCGGCGAGCGCATGCAACACCAGGGGCTGCCCAAGCCCCTGGTTCCATTTCTGGGCTTGCCGTTGTTGGCGCGAAGCATGCGCACGCTGGCGCGCGCCGGCATTGATCGCGTGGTGGTGGCGGTCGGTCACGAGGCTGATCGCGTGGCCGAGGCGGCACAGCGCTATGGACGCGAGGCGCATCTTGAGGTGGCGATTGCGCGCGCGCCTGACTGGGAACGGGGCAATGGCGCTTCGGCCTTGGCGGCGCGGGAGCTGCTGCAAGGGCCGTTTTTGATGGTGATGTGCGATCATGTGTTCGAGCCGGAGATGCTTCAACGCCTGATCAAGGCGCCTTTGCCGCAGGACGGACTGGTGCTGGCCGTGGATCGGCGTCTGGACAATCCGCTGGTGGATGATGACGACGTCACACGCGTGCGGTTGGATGGCGAGCGCATTACAGCCATCGGCAAGGGACTGGAACGGTTTGATGCTTGGGATGCCGGAGCCTTTGCCTGCACGCCGGGCGTGTTTGAGGCGCTGTCAGCCAGTGACGGTTCGGTGAGTGATGCGGTGCGCTTGCTGGCGCGGGAAGGCAAGGCTCGCGCTCTGGATATCGGCGAGGCATTCTGGGCCGATCTGGACGATGCGGCGGCCATGCGGCGCGCCCGACGGGCCATGCTGCGCCGGGCGGCCGGCAAGGCCAGCGACGGTCCGGTTTCCCGCTGGTTGAACCGGCCGCTGTCGCGCTTGGCGAGCGGCTGGCTGATTGAGCGCGGAATCACGCCGCTGCAAGTGACTTGGGGGGCGTTCGCCCTGTCCTTGTTGGCTGCGCTCTGGATGGCGGCGCCTGCCTGGTGGGCTTTGGCGTTGGGCGGGGTGCTGGCGCAAGCGGCGAGCATCGTGGACGGCTGCGACGGCGAGATTGCGCGGTTGACGATGAACGAGTCCGAGACGGGAGGCTGGCTCGATGCCGTGCTCGATCGCTATGCCGATGCGGCCATGCTTGCAGCGCTGATGCTCCATGCCATCTGGCACGAGCATGCGGGCGCTTGGGCTGCGGTTGCCGGCGTGGCCGCGCTCTCGGGCGCGTTGATCAACAGCTACACGGCCGACAAGTACGACGGCTGGATGCGCAGGCGAGGTCTGGCGCAACGTTTCCGCTTGGGGCGCGATGTGCGGGTGCTGGCTATCATGGCAGCGGCGCTGATGGATGCGCCGATGGCGTTGTTGTGGGGCATGGCGGTGCTGATGCATGCCGAGAATGCGCGTCGCATCTGGCTGATTCTCGGACATGAGGAAGCGACCGCATGAACGGGCGACCGCTGCGGCTGGAGTTGCGGGCGCGGGCCGAGGCTGCCAGTCAGGGCCTGGTGAGGCTGTTTGAGCGATGGGGCGTGACGCCCAATGCGCTGACGCTGGCTGGCGGAGCGCTGGCTGTGGCGTCGGCCTGGCCGGCAATCGAGGGGCGGATGGCGTTTGCTGGTCTGCTTTTTCTCACTGGTTCCCTGCTTGATGCGCTGGACGGGCCGCTGGCGCGCCATCTCGGGCGCGAAAGCCGATTCGGGGCGGTGCTCGATGCCACGATGGATCGCTTGGGCGAAGGTGCCTTGCTGCTGGGGCTGGGCATCCATCATGCCGCGCAGGGCGAAACGTTATGGGCCGGTGTTGCAGGTGCGGCATTGCTGTTTTCCTTTCTCACCAGCTATCTGCGAGCCTGGGGCGAGCGTTTTCAGGTGATGATGGCCGCGGACTGGTTTACCCGACCGGAACGCGTGGCCGTGCTTTCGCTCGGATTGCTGACGGGATGGGAGCGGCCTGCGGTGTTGCTTGTGATGTGCGTGGCCGCTGCCACCAGCCTGACGCGCCTGATCCGACTGGTCCGGGCATGAAGCCGCCGGCCTGGTTTTCGGATGCGGTGGCGGCGCTGGATCGCTTGCTTGCGCAATCCCCGGTGCCGGAAGACCCCGGCCATGCGCGCGATGTCGAGCGTTGGCTGCTTCGTTTGCGGCCCGAAGCTGTGGACGACTGGCCGCTGCGCCTGGCGGCGCGCGCGCACGATGTGGATCGGGCCTTGCCGGACGAGTTGCGCGTATGCCGGGGCGATTTCTCCGATTATGACGATTTCAAGGCCGCGCATGCGGCGAATTCAGCACGCGTGACGGCGGGATTGATGCGCAAGGCCGGCGCGCCAGTGGAGGCCATTCACGATGTGACCTGGCTGGTGTTGCGCCACGAAGTCGGAGGCAGGGATGCGCGCCTGCAGGCGCTGTGCGACGCCGATTCGCTTTCGTTCTTTACCCACAACCTGCCGTTTTACTGGTTGCGGGAGGGTGACCAAGGTGCGCTTCTCCGCATGCGTTGGGGAATCCGGCGCCTGTCTGCCCGGGCCAAGGCAGCGCTGGCGGCGTTTCCGTTTGCCGATGCGCGGATTGCGGGCATGCTGCGAGATATTTTGAAACACTCTGTCTGATTCATCAGTTTTTCTTATCGCGAACATCGTCTATGCTGACTTCCCGGAACACGCGCTCATCCGGAGAGTGCGCGGCAATCCAGGCGTCCGGGAGCAGACATGAACGCATTACACGAGCAATACAAGGTCAAGGCCGAACCGTTCTATCAGCCGCAGCATGACGAGGTGGAACTCTACGAGGCAGCCTATGCCGCGCGGTTGCCCGTGATGCTCAAGGGCCCCACGGGTTGTGGCAAGTCGCGCTTTGTCGAATACATGGCCTGGCGGCTCGGGCGGCCGCTGATTACCGTGGCCTGCAACGAGGACATGACGGCCTCCGATCTGGTCGGGCGCTACCTGCTCGATGCCGAGGGCACGCGATGGCTGGACGGGCCGCTGACGACGGCCGCGCGCATCGGCGCGATCTGCTATCTCGATGAGGTGGTCGAGGCGCGCCAGGACACGACGGTCGTGATCCATCCGCTGACCGATCATCGGCGCACGCTGCCCTTGGACAAGAAGGGGGAGCTGGTGGAGGCGCATCCCGATTTCCAGCTCGTGATTTCCTACAATCCCGGCTATCAGAGTCTGATGAAGGATTTGAAGCAGTCCACCAAGCAGCGTTTCGCGGCGTTCGAATTCGATTATCCGGCGCCGGACGTGGAAACGCGAATCGTGGCCAGGGAAACCGGCGTGGACGAAGCGGTGGCGGCGAAGCTGGTCAAGGTGGGCGAGGCCGCGCGCAACCTGAAGGGGCATGGCCTGGATGAGGGCGTCTCCACGCGCCTGTTGGTGTATGCGGCCATGCTGATCCGCCAGGGGATTGCGCCCCGGGCCGCCTGTCGCATGGCGCTGGTGCGGCCGATCACCGACGATGCCGATATCCGCGACACCCTCGATCACGCCATTGATTCGGTGTTCGAGGCTTAGGGACCACAAAGGCACGAAGTGATATACGAATTCATGCCGCCAAGGCTCCGCTCGTTGCGGGGTTCTCTGTGTCTTTGCGCCTCCGTGGTGAAATGTCATGGATAATCTCCAACGGCTGCGCGAGCGGCTGGGGCGGACGTTTCCGGCCGTGGATGCGGTGTTCGACGACCTGGCGCGGGCGGCCATGGCAAAACTCTCGCCGGCGGGCGTGGATGCCTGGCTGGAGGGCGCGAAGTTTCTGGGCTCGCTGGGCCGGGGCGCGGAGCCGATGCTGGTGTTTCTGGAGGAGGCGCCCGAAGTGGCCGCCGTGCTGGGCGAGGATGCCATCGAAACGCTGCGCGCGTTTGCCTGGAAGATTTCGCGCACGCCGAACGGGAACGCGATCGTGCCGTTTCTGCAGACGGCGGCGGCCGCGGCCAGAAGGCTGGAATCGCCGGAGCTGTTTGCGGGCTATCTGGAACTTGTCGAACGGGTCATGAACGAAACGACGACCTCGGTGCATGGCATCGTCGCCACGCATCCCAGCCCCTGTTTCGAGGATTTCCTGAACAGCGTGCCGACGCTGCTGTCGCGTCTGTCGTTGAAGGGGCTGGCCAACTGGATCGAGTTCGGCTTGCGCGGCTTTGCGAACGATCCCGAGGGGCAGTCGAACTATTTCGCGCTGCAATCCGTGGAGGCGCACCAGGCGATGGCGCGGGAACGGCACGGCACCTTGCTGGTGGATGCCGAGCGCAGGCTGGCGCTGTATCTGCGCGGATTGTGGCGACAGGAGATGCGACTG
>CAYQMA010000075.1:0-4811 GCA_964418535.1 uncultured Zetaproteobacteria bacterium
TTCGATGCCGTCGTGGTGCTCGACGATGCGCACGGGCTGGGCGTGCTGGGGCCGGAGGGGCGCGGTTTGACGGCCCAGGCAGGTCTTGCCGGCCATCCGCGGCTGATCGAGGTCGGCACCTGCGGCAAGGCGCTGGGCGTTTATGGGGCCTTCATTCTCGGGCCGGCGGCGTTGATCGAGGGCCTGCGGCAGCGGCTGCGCACGATGATTTATTCCACGGCCTTGCCGCCCGCTTTGCCGGCCGCGGCGCTGGCCGCGATTCGGGTGCTGCGGCGCGACAGGCTGCCGGCGCAGCTCGCGGCGCGCATCCGTCACTTCCGGCGGCTGGCAGGGGAGGCCAACTTGCCGCTGAAAACATCGGGCACCGCCATCCAACCGCTGATCGCGGGCAGCGACGAAGCGGCGCTGGCGGCCTCGGCGCGCTTGCGGGAGCAGGGATTCTTTGTGCCGGCGATCCGGCCGCCGACGGTGCCGGAAGGCACGGCGCGCTTGCGGATTACGCTGTCGGCCGCGCACGATGAAGCGGAGATCGAGGCCTTGGTCGGGGCGCTGGCGGATCGGGCCGCATGAAGCCGGCGCTGGTCTTTCTGCATGGCTGGGCGCAGTCGCCGCTTGCCTGGCGATGGCAGCGGGCATGGTTCGAGTCGCGCGGCTTTCGGGTGAAAACGCCGGGCTTGCCGGGGCATGGCGATGCGCCCGATGCGCCGGGCGAAGACTGGACAGGCATCCTGGCCCGGGCGCTTCCGGATGCGCCGCTCGTGCTGGTGGGGTGGTCTTTGGGCGGCCTGCTGGCCATGAAGCTCGCGCTGGCGATGCCCAAGCGGGTGGCCGGCTTGGCGCTGGTGGGCGCCACGCCCTGTTTCCGGGCGCGTCCCGATTGGCCGCATGGCGCGGACGAGGCAAGTTTTCTGACCTTTGTCCATGCGGCCGAAAGCGGCGCGCCGCGGCTGTTGCAGCGATTCTTTCTGCTGATGCTGCATGGCGAATCGTTTTCGCGCGCAGAAATGCATGCGCTGGCGCAAACGGTCGTGGACAAACGACATCCGCCGACACGCCAGGGATTGCTGGCCGGTTTGTCGCTGCTGGAATCCTGCGATCTGCGGCCGGAGAGCCAGCGCATCCATACGCCGACCTTGGTCGTCCACGGCGAGCAGGATGCGGTGACGCCGCCGGCGGCTGGGCGCTGGCTGGCCGAGCACTTGCCCCGCGGGCGCTGGCATCCGATGCCGGGCGGCCATGCGCCGCATCTGGCGCAGCCGAAGGCATTCAATCAAACCCTGGAGGCATGGTGCGAGACGATTATCTGAACCGGAAACGAGTGGCGAAGCGCTTTTCGCTGGCCGCCGCCGCTTACGATGCGCACGCGGCGCTGCAGCGCGAAGCAGCCGAGCGTCTGGACGCACACCTGGAATTCACCCGCCTGGCGCCGAAGCGGATTCTCGATGTAGGTTGCGGCACGGGATTCCTGACCCGCCTGCTGCGCCGGCGTTACCGGCGGGCGCGCATCGTCGGCGTGGATGTCGCACACGGCATGAATCTGACGGCCAGACAGCGCATGAGCGCGCGCCTGCCATGGCAGGGTCGAACCTGCTTTGCGACCGCGGATGCGGTGCGCCTGCCATTCCCTGACGGCGCCTTCGATCTGGTGGCCTCCAACCTGACCATGCAGTGGGTGATTGATCCCGAGGCGATGATGGCCGAAATGCGGCGCGTGCTGGCGCCGGGCGGCTTGTTGCTCTTTTCCACTTTCGGGCGGCGAACGTTGGCCGAACTGAGACGTTCGCTGGCCGAAATCCGGCCCGAACATGCGGGATTGGTGCTGCCGTTTCCCGACGTGACGACATTGGGCGATGCCTTGGCCCGATTGCCGGTGGACATGCCGGTGACGGATACCGATTTGTTCACGCTCACCTATCCGGATTTCATGGCGCTGGTGCGGGAACTCAAGGGCATGGGCGCTTCCGCCTCGGCCATTGCCGGGCGGCCGGGCGGCCTGTACGGGCGCGCGCTGCTGCGCCGTCTGCAGGCGGCGTATGAAGGACGTTACCGGCAGGAGGACGGACGGGTGAAGGCAAGTTTTGAAGTGCTGTATGCGCAAGCCTGGCACCGCGAGGCGCCGCCGGCGTTCGAGCGCACGATTCCGATTGAGCCGGTGTGAGAGGGCATGAAGGTTTTCGTTACGGCCACGGACACCGATGCCGGCAAGACCTTTGTCACCGCCGGACTGACGCGAATCCTGATCGGGCGGGGAAGGTGCGTGCAGGCGCTCAAGCCGGTGTGTTGCGGCCGTCAGCCCGATGCGATGAACGCCGACGTGCAGACCTTGCTGGAGGCGCAAGGTTTGCCGGAAGAAGCGACTGGAAACGTCAATCTGTATGATTTCCCTGCGTATGCCGCGCCCGATGTGGCCGCGCGCGCGCAAGGCTGGACCATTGATCCCGTGGTGCTGGTGAACTGGTGCGAGCAGGCCGCGCGCGGCGCAGAGCTGACGCTGATCGAAGGCGTGGGCGGCCTGATGGTGCCGCTGGCGCCGGGATTCCTGGTCGCCGACTGGCTGGCGGCCATGCCCGACTGCCGGGTGCTGCTCGTGGCTCGGGCACGATTGGGCGGCATCAATCATGCGCTGCTGACGTTGGAGGTGTTGTCCGCGTTGGGGCGTTCGCCTGACTGGATCATCGTCAACGATGCCGACAATGCCGGCAAAGCCATGCTGGACAACGTCGCCCAGGCCATCCTCGAACATATGGGGGCGGACACGCCCATTCTTTCGCTTTGCCATACGGATCAAACCTTCTATGATCGGGATGAGGCTTTGACGAAGCTTGCGACACTGATCGAAGAAAAGGGATTGTCATGCGCGTGCTGATTGTCGAGGATGAGGAATCCATTCAGGGCATTCTCTCCAGTTTCATCAACAAATACGCTCTGGAAAAGGGCATCGCGGTCGAAGTTCGCGCCATGGGCGATCCGGTGCAGGCTCTGTTTGAACTGACTTCAGGAAGCGGCGACTACGATGCGGTGTTGATGGATGTGCGGATGCCCAAACTGACCGGCGATGAAATCTACAACAGCATGCTCCATGTTTCGCCCGAACTGCTGGATCGGGTGGTGTTCGTGACCGGCTACCGGCAGGACCTGGAGGAACGCTTCCCGAATCGCGAACTGAACATTCTCGACAAGCCGTTCCGCTATTCGCAACTGGCCCGGATGCTGGACAACCTTATCCCTTCCTGACTGTTTCCGGCGCAGCGCCAAAAGCCAGCAACAAAGCCAGCATCGGCGGCGCCGAATTGATGCGCCCTTCGCGCACCCAAGCCAGCGCCTGCTCCCTCGGCACCCAATGCACGCGGATATCCTCGTGCTCGCCAGCGACACCGCCGCCCGGGCCAGACGGCCGTTCGGCATCCACCTCGCCCACAAAGAGGTGAATGCGCTCCGAGGAGCCGCCGGGCGTGGCGTAATACCAGCCGAGCGATTTCAGCGTTGCCGGTTCGTATCCCGCTTCCTCCAGGCATTCGCGGCGCGCGCAGGCTTCGGGCGATTCGCCAGCGTCCAGCATGCCGGCCACGATTTCGAGCAGCCATGCGTCCTCTTCGCGGGTGTCCGACCGCACCGCCGGCCCGATGCGAAACTGCTCGATAAGCAGCACCTTGTCTCTGTCGGGATCGTGGAGCAGCACCGCGACGGCGTCGCCGCGTTCCAGATGCTCGCGCACGATGGTCTGGCGACCGCCGTCGAAACGGTCGTGCTCGATGGTCCAGGCATCGAGGCGGAAAAAACCCTGGTAAAGCGGGCGATGATCCTTGATGCGAAAATGCATGCGAATTCCTCCGTTGAGCGCATGCTATCATAGAGCGAGCGAGGCACGCGCATGTATCACGGTGAAAAATTCAACAGCATCACGCACCTGCTCGGCGTCCTCGCCGCCGTGGCGGGGCTGGTGTTGCTGGTTATCAAGGCCGCGGCCAGCGGTGATGCGTTGCGCGTGGTCAGTTGCTCCGTTTATGGCGCGACGCTGGCCAACCTCTATCTCTCGTCCACGCTGTATCACAGCATTCGCGGCCCGGCCAAGGCCTGGCTGCAAAAGTTCGATCACGCCTCCATCTATCTGCTGATCGCCGGCACCTACACGCCGTTCACGCTGGTGTTGCTGCCGGGCGCATGGGGCTGGAGCCTGTTCGGCGTAGAATGGACGCTGGCCTTGGTCGGCATGATCCTGGATGTGCGGCATCGCGGCGGTTCGCGCGCAGTGCAGGTGGGGATCTATATCGTCATGGGCTGGCTGATCGTCGTGGCCATTCCGGAGCTGCGCCGGCACCTGCCCGATCCGGGATTTGCGTTGCTGGTCGCTGGCGGTGTGACCTACACCGTCGGCATCCTGTTCTATGCGGTGGATGAGCGCATGCGTCACGCGCACGGCATCTGGCATCTGTTCGTGCTGGCCGCAAGCGTCTGTCATTATCTGGCGGTGTTGCTCTATATCGCCTGAGCCGCCGCCCAAACAAAACGCCCCGCGCGATGGCACGGGGCGTGATGTTGTCGTTCCCGATGTTTCGGGAAGGGCGGGGTTACTCGGCGATGACGTTCTGCGCCTGCGGCCCCTTCTGACCCTGCTCGATGTCGAAGGACACCTTCTGTCCTTCCGCCAGGGTCTTGAAGCCTTCGCCGCGAATGGACGAGAAGTGCACGAACACGTCGTCGCTTCCGTCATCCGGTGCGATGAAGCCGAAGCCCTTGGCATCGTTGAACCATTTTACTGTACCTGTAGCCATAATGAATATTACCTCAATCAATGAAATTACCGTGCAACG
>CAYQMA010000076.1:0-1336 GCA_964418535.1 uncultured Zetaproteobacteria bacterium
GGCGCTGCAAGTGCCGGAAACCATGGCTGAATCGCCATCACCGAACGCCAGGCTGAACAGGCCCGAGGGAGGAAGCTGCATTGCCCGAAACCGAAGAGAAAAAAATCTATGTGCTGGATACCAATGTTCTGATTCATGACCCGCGCGCGTTGAGTCAGTTCGACGAGCATGACGTGGTGCTGCCCATCGCCGTGCTGGAGGAAATGGACAAGGTGAAGCGGGGTTTTGACGAAGCTGCGCGCAATGTGCGCGAAGTCTCGCGTCAGCTCGACGATTTGAGCGAGCACTGCACGCACCTGGAAGAGGGTTGCCCCTTGCCGGGCGGCGGCAAGCTGTTTTTCGAGCTCAATCATCGGGCGCTGGAAACCCTGCCCGAACCATTGGCCAGAAGCAGCGGCGACAATCGCATCATCGCGGTCACAATGGCCCTGCAACGGGAGCATCAAGAGCGCGAGGTGGTGCTGGTATCCAAAGACATCAATCTACGCATCAAGGCGCGGGCGCTCGGCCTGAAGGCCGAGGACTACCGTTCCGACCGCGTGGTGGTCGAGGATATGGATATCCTGCCGCTGGGCTACATGGAGCTGGACGAGGAAGCCTGGACGGCCATGGCCGAGGGGATGGAAGTGACGGACGGCCCTTCGGGCAGTCATTATCGGGTCCAATGGCCCGAGGGTCTGACGCCGCCCTGCGTCAACGGGTTCGTCGTATTGCCGGGAGATCGGGAGCAGGCGCTGCGTTGCACCGAGGTGGAAGACGATGGTCACGTGCATCTGCACGACATTCGTTCCTACCGCACCGAACGACACGCCGTGTGGGGCATTCAGGCCCGCAACCTGGAGCAGAACATGGCCATGAACCTGCTGATGGATCCGGAGCTGGACATGGTGACATTGCTGGGCCGCGCCGGCAGCGGCAAGACCCTGCTGGCGCTGGCCTGCGGCTTGCAGCAGACGCTGGATCAGGACTTGTATGACCGCATTATCGTGACCCGCGCCACGGTGCCAATGGGGCAGGATATCGGCTATCTGCCGGGCACCGAGAAGGAAAAACTGGAGCCGTGGATGGGCGCGGTCAGCGACAATCTGTCGCTGCTGCTGGAAGACGATTTTCAGGGCTTGGGCAACCTGTCCCAGTACAGCATCGAAATTACATCGCTGTCATTTGCTCGCGGCCGCACGTTCACCCGCACCTGGCTGATCGTGGACGAAGCCCAGAACCTGACCCCGCATCAGATGAAAACGCTGATCACGCGCATTGGCGAGGGCTCGAAGATCATCATTCTGGGCAACAACGCCCAGATCGACACGCCCTATCTCACGGCGCAGACCAACGG
>CAYQMA010000076.1:1436-4776 GCA_964418535.1 uncultured Zetaproteobacteria bacterium
GCTTGTGCAGGACGCGCATCGGCATAGATTTGCGCGTTTGGACATGCATGACGGAGGCCGAATGAACGGGCAGGACGAACGCTGGATTCGCGTGCGCGGGGCGCGCGTACACAACCTGAAGAATGTCTCACTGGACATTCCGCGCGACCGGTTGGTGGTGATCACCGGCGTTTCCGGCTCCGGCAAGTCGAGCCTGGCGTTCGACACCCTCTATGCCGAAGGGCAGCGCCGTTATGTGGAATCGCTCTCGGCCTATGCGCGTCAGTTTTTGGGCATGATGGAACGGCCGGATGTGGATGCCATCGAGGGCTTGTCCCCGGCCATCTCCATCGAGCAGAAGACCACCAGCCGCAATCCGCGTTCGACGGTGGGCACGATTACCGAGGTCTATGACTACCTGCGGCTCTTGTTCGCCCGCATCGGCAAGCCCTTCTGCCACGGTTGCGGCAAGCCCATCGCGTCCCAGAGCGCCAGCCAGATCATTGACGCGCTGGCGGCCCTGCCCGAAGGCACGCGGGTGCAACTGCTGGCTCCGATCGCGCGCGGTCGCAAGGGCGAGTTCCGCCGCGAACTGGAAAAGGCGGGTCAGGACGGCTTCGTGCGCGTGCGCGTGGATGGCGAGGTGATGGCGATCGAGGATGTGCCGCCGCTGGAGAAGAACCGCAAGCACGATATCGAACTGGTGGTGGACCGGCTGGTCATTCGCGAAGGCATTCGTCAGCGCCTGGCCGATTCGGTGGAAACCTGCCTGCGCCATGGCGACGGCATGCTGCTGGCTCTGATCGGCGATGAAATCCGGACGTTTTCGGAGCGTTTCGCCTGCCCGGATTGCGGCATTTCCTACCCGGAGATCGAACCGCGCCTGTTTTCGTTCAATTCGCCGGCCGGGGCATGCCCGGCCTGTGATGGCATCGGTTCCCGCCACATCTTCGATCCCGAACTGGTGGTTCCCGATCCGCGCAAATCGCTGAAGGAGGGCGCCATCGCCCCCTGGTCGGCGCGCGAGATGCCGTTCTTCCAGCAAACGATGGAAGCGGTTTGCCGGCATCTGGAGCTCGATCCGCACACGCCCTTCGACAAACTGCCGGAACATGCGCGCGATTTTCTGCTGTATGGCTCCAGGGGCGAGCGGGTGACATTCCGTTTCTTCGATCGGGGGCGCACGCGCGAGGTGAAGCGGCCGTTCGAGGGCGTGATTCCGGCCCTGGAACGGCGTTATCGCGAAAGCACATCCGACGAGGTGCGCGAGTTTCTGTCACGCTACATCAACGATGTGCCGTGCCCGGAATGCGGCGGCTCCCGGCTGAACCTGGCGGCGCGCCATGTGCGCGTGGGAGATCGCACACTGCCGGAGGTGGTGGCGATGCCGCTCCGGCAGGCCCGGGAATGGGTCCGGTCGCTCGATCTGGGAACGCAGGATCGGGCCATTGCGGGGCGCGTGCTGGAGGAAATCGACGCCCGTCTGGGCTTCATGATCGAGGTGGGGCTGGATTATCTGAGCCTGCACCGCACCGCGGGCACGCTTTCGGGCGGCGAGGCGCAGCGCATCCGGCTGGCCACGCAGATCGGCTCGGCGCTGGTGGGCGTGCTCTATATTCTCGACGAGCCATCCATCGGCCTGCATCAGCGGGACAACGACCGGCTGCTGGCCACGCTGGAGCGGCTGCGCGATTTGGGCAATTCCGTGATCGTGGTCGAGCACGACGAGGACACGATTCGCCGCGCCGACTGGGTGGTGGACATGGGGCCGCGCGCCGGCGAGCACGGCGGCGAGGTCGTAGCCCAAGGGCCGGTGCGGGAGATTCTGGCGCATCCGGAATCGCTGACCGCCGCCTACATGACCGGCCGCAAGCGCATCGCGGTGCCCGAACGGCGACCGGTGGATGAAAACACGCCGATGCTCGGCGTGGATGGCGCGCGTTCGCACAATCTGCGCGGCGTTAGCGCGCGCTTTCCTCTGGGCCGGCTCACCTGCGTGACCGGCGTGTCGGGCTCGGGCAAATCCACCCTGGTGATCGACACCCTGTATCGCGCCTTTGCCCGTCGGCTGCGCCAGATGCGCGAGCGCGTGGGCGCGCACGACGCCATTGTCGGCGCCGACCTGGTGGACAAGGTCATCGACATCGATCAAAGCCCGATCGGACGCACGCCGCGTTCCAATCCGGCCACTTACACCGGCGTATTCACGCCCATTCGCGAACTGTTCGCCAGCGTGCCGGAGGCTCGGGCGCGCGGCTACAAGCCGGGCCGGTTTTCGTTCAACGTCAAGGGCGGCCGCTGCGAGGCCTGCGAGGGCGACGGCATCATCAAGGTGGAGATGCATTTCCTGCCGGACGTCTATGTGCATTGCGAAACCTGCGGCGGCGCGCGCTACAACCGCGAGACGCTGGACATCCGCTACAAGGGCAAGACCATCGCCGATGTACTGGAAATGACAGTGGACGAGGCGGTGGAATTCTTCGCCCAGATCGCGCCGATCCGTCATCGGCTGGCGACGCTGCAACAGGTGGGGCTGGGGTATATCCGGCTCGGGCAATCGGCCACCACGCTGTCGGGCGGCGAAGCCCAGCGCATCAAGCTGGCGCGGGAACTGGCGCGCCGGGCCACCGGCGACACGCTCTATATCCTGGATGAGCCGACGACGGGCCTGCATTTCGACGACGTGGCGCGATTGCTGGAGGTGCTGCACGCGCTGGTGGATCGCGGCAACACCGTGATCGTGATCGAGCACAATCTGGAAGTGATCAAGACGGCGGACTGGATTGTGGACATGGGGCCGGAGGGCGGCGATGGCGGCGGCGAGATTGTCGTGGCCGGCACGCCGGAACAGGTGGCGGCCTGCGCCGCCTCGTGGACGGGCCGCTATCTGGCGCCGTATCTGGAACCGGGGCAGGGCGGGGCGGCGAACATGCAGGTTGCCCGCGGCGGCGGATGAACCTAGCTTCGGCGTAACCGCGCCCGGCGGCGATGGCCTCGGCCGGCAGGAAAGGGAGGACTGAATGCTGAACAAGGTGATGCTGATTGGAAATCTGGGCGCCGATCCGGAAACGCGATACATGCAGGACGGCACCTGCGTATGCAATATCCGCGTAGCCACGACCGAACGCTTCAAGAACCGCGCCGGCGAGCAGCAGGAGCGCACCGAATGGCACCGCGTGGTGCTCTGGGGCAAGCTGGGCGAAATCGCCAGCCAGTATCTGCACAAGGGCAGCAAGGTGTATATCGAGGGCAGGCTGGAGACCCGCAAGTGGACGGATCGCGACGGCAACGATCGCTACACCACGGAAATTCGCGCCCGCGAGATGAAGATGCTCGATTCGCGCGGCGAGGGCGGGCCGCG
>CAYQMA010000077.1:0-4758 GCA_964418535.1 uncultured Zetaproteobacteria bacterium
GTGGGCGGCGGGCCGTCGTTGAAGACATGGCCCAGATGCGAATCGCCGTGCCGGCTGCGCACCTCGGTGCGTGTCATGAACAGGCGGCGATCCTCGCGGGTGACGATGTTGGCCGGCTCCAGCGGGCGGGTGAAACTCGGCCAACCGGTGCCGGAATCGAACTTGTCCGTGGACGAAAACAGCGGCTCGCCGGAGACGATGTCCACATAGATGCCGTCGCGGTGTTCGTTCCAGTAGGCGTTGCGGAACGGCGGCTCCGTGCCTTCCTGCTGGGTTACTTCGTATTGCAGCGGCGTGAGCCGCTGGCGAAGCACCTCGTCCGAAGGCTTGATGAAACGGGCGTCCGCCGTTTTCCCGTTCTTCGTTTCGTTCCCTCCGGCGTGCGGTTCGGGTGCGACGTGGCGATCCCTGCCCCAGACGCGATCGAGAAACCGGTCGCGCCCCGAGTGATAGCGGTAGAAGCGATAACGGAGCGGGTTCTTTTTGTAGTAATCCTGATGGTATTCCTCGGCGGGCCAGAACCGTTTCAGGGGCCAAAGTTCCACCGCAATCGGCGCATCGAAGCGGCCGGATGCGGCCAGCCGCTTCAGCGCCGCTTCGGCCGTGCGTTTCTGTTCGGGAGTCGCAAAAAAGATGACCGGCCGATACTGGCTGCCGCGATCCACGAATTGGCCGCCGCCGTCGGTCGGATCGATCATGCGCAGGAAGGCATCAACCAGCGCCGCATAGGAGATCGCGGACGGATCGTAGTGCACCTGCACGCTTTCCACATGGCCCGTGCCGCCGGCGGAGACCTGCTCATAGCTGGGGTGATCCACATGGCCGCCGGCATAGCCAGAGACGGCGCGGATCACGCCCGGCAGGCGTTCGAAGTCCGATTCCACGCACCAGAAGCAGCCGCCGGCGAAGGTGGCAATGGCTGTTGGGTGCGATTGGTTCGTACCGGAATCAGGCATGGGTGATTCTCCCCGGGCGGCCAGCAGCATCGTCGGGATCATGGTCAGCGCGAGGGTTGCAAGGATCCATCGCTTCATTCTGGCCTCCAGCGTTCCACAT
Organism: uncultured Zetaproteobacteria bacterium; assembly: GCA_964418535.1. Classification (GTDB taxonomy): domain Bacteria; phylum Pseudomonadota; class Zetaproteobacteria; order Mariprofundales; family Mariprofundaceae; genus JALVTX01. The sequence continues at coordinate 1,057 of CAYQMA010000077.1, forward strand.
CATCGCAGCGGCGCCAGTTTGCCAGATAGCCATGAACAGAGGGTGAACGTTCACATCGTTCCGATATTGCTCCAGGCGAGGATGGCCGGTGCATTGGACGCGACCACTGTCAGCGGCGGCAGATGGGCAAGCGTTCGAGCCGTCAGGCGCTGCAGCAAGGCCTGTTCCGGCCAGATGCGGGCCGCCAATGTGCGCGCCTTGCCCAGCATGGCTTCCAGCAAGCGATCGCGCAGGGTGCGTTTCGGACGAATGCGCTGCACCGCATAGTTGGCGCCGAGGTTGGCGCGTTTCGCGGCGGCGGCGATGGCGTCCGGAAGTTCGCCCAAGTGATCCACGAGCTTGCGCGCGAGTGCATCCCGCCCTGTCCAGACGCGACCGGCGGCGACAGCGCGCACCGCTTCGGCTCGGAGATGGCGGCCTTCGGCCACATGGCGGATGAAGGCGTCATATACATGATCGACCCGGGCCTGGAGGGCGGCCGCCACTTCCGGCGACAGCGGTCGGTCGGCGCGCGTGCCGGCGGCGGTTTTGGTCGTGGCCAGGCCGTCGGTATGCACGCCGACAGCCTCGAGCGCGTCGGCGATTTCGGGCATCAGCGCAAAGACGCCGATGGAGCCGGTCAATGTCACCGGCGAGGCCCAGATTTCATCGGCGGCCGAGGCCATCCAGTAGCCGCCCGAGGCGGCCACCGATCCCATGGAGACGACCACCGGTTTGCCGGACTGTTTCAGGCGCAGGATGGCGCGACGAATCGTTTCGGATGCGCCGGCCGATCCGCCGGGGCTGTCGATGCGCAGCACCACGGCCTTGATGTGCGGATTTTCTTTGGCCTTGTCCAGCAATGCGGCGAGCGAATCGCCGCCGATGGCGCCGGGTGCCGCCTCACCGTCCACGATGGGGCCGCTGGCCACGATCAGGCCCACGCGTCGGTTGCCATCGGGAGTGGGCGGCGGCCCCAAGGCGCGTAGGTATTCGCCGGCGTCCACTGTCGGGAGCCCGGCATCCGCATCGAATTTCAGCCGTCGGGCGATCTGGCGTTTTGCTTCGGCGGACGTGGCCAGCGCATCCACCAGTTTCATATCATGCGCGAGCCGGGCCGGATCGTTGCCGTGCCGGGCCAGCGCGCCGGCCGGATCGTCCAGGATGCGCTGGATGGTATCGGTCCGGAGATGCCGGCGTTGGGCCACGTCAGTCTTCCAGGCGCGCCAGATCTGCGACGCCAGTCTCGCATCGGCCTGGCGGGCGGCGGGCGACATGTCGTTGCGCACCAGAGGCTCGGCGGCGGATTTGAACTTGCCGGCGCGAAACAGGTGCACGCGCACATGCAGCCGATCCAGCGCATCCTTCATATAGTGCCGATACAGGCCGATGCCGGTGAGCAGCACCATGCCCATCGGATGCAGCCAGATCCGGTCGGCGGTGGCGGCAAGGTAGTATTGCGATTGCGTGTAGGCATCGCCGACGGCGAACACGGGCTTGCCGCTGCGTTTGAAATCCTCGATGGCGTTCGCCACCACGCGCAGCTTTTCCAGCGGCGCGGCGTCCATCTCGCAGGGATCGAGCAGCAGGGCCCGGATGCGGGCATCACGCTTGCCCTCGCGGATGGCGCGCACGAGATCGGAAATGCGGGTCTGTTCGGGATTGGGCACGGAAAACGGAAGCGCAGCCTCCGGTTCGGCCAGTTCTTCCACCAGTTGGCCCTTGGGGTGAATCACCAGCACGGCGCGTTCGGGCACCGAGGGACGCGCGCTCATGACCGCCGCGATCAACGCGCCCAGCACAAGCAGCACGACGAAGGCGGAAACGGCGCGGCGCACAGCCTCCAGCAACCTGAACAGTTTGCTCCACATCGCTGTCCTCCTTCGTCGTTCGGGACGTTTCTTGGCAAGGGCGGGCCATACCGTAGAGTGCCGCGCTGGGCTGTGCAATCGCCCGACAACAGGAGGAAGGCATGGATGCATGGCAGGCGGCGGCGCTGGCGCTGGTGGAGGGGCTCACCGAGTTTCTGCCGGTCTCGTCCACCGGCCACATGATTGTGGTTGCGGACTGGCTGGGCCTGCCCCAGAGCGAGGCGAACAAGGCGTTTGAGGTTGCAATCCAGCTTGCCGCCATTGCAGCCGTGGCCGCCGGCTATCGCGACAAGTTGACGCCGGCGCACCTGGGCCTGTGGATGAAGGTGGGGCTGGCCTTCGTGCCCATCGGGATTGTCGGCTTGCTGCTGCATCATCAGGTCAAGGCGCTGTTTTCGGTGCCGGTGGTGGCGACGATGTTCATTGTCGGCGGCGTGGTCTTCCTGCTGGTGGAGCGGTGGTTGGCCGGACGCGCGCCCGCCACTCGGGATGTCGAGGCTGTCAGCTTCCGGCAGGCGCTGTGGATTGGTTTGGCGCAGACGCTGGCGCTGATTCCGGGCACCAGCCGCGCCGGCGCCTCCATCATCGGCGCCCTGCTCGTGGGCCTGGATCGCAAGACGGCGGCCGAGTTCTCCTTCCTGCTGGCCTTGCCGGTGATGCTGGCCGCCAGCGGTTTCGACCTGGTCAAGCATCATGAGGCCTTTGCGGGGGCGCAGGCCGTGCCGCTGGCCATCGGATTCGTGGTCGCGTTTGTCGTGGCCTGGGCCGTGATGCGGGTGTTCATCCGCTTTCTCGAACGGTTCACGTTCGTGGCCTTTGGCATCTATCGCATCGCCTTCGGGCTGTTGCTGCTCTGGGGCTGGGCCTGATGCTGACCTGGCCGGGTTTCGATCCGGTGGCCGTGCGCCTGGGGCCGGTGGCGATCCACTGGTATGGGCTGATGTATGTGGCCGGATTTGCGCTCACCTGGCATCTGGTCAAGAAACAACTCAGGGAGCGCGGCGAATGGGGGCGGACGATCGCGCCGGAGGCGCTGGAAGGGCTGTTTACCTGGCTGATTCTGGGCGTGGTGCTGGGCGGGCGCATTGCCTATGTATTGTTCTACAATCTGCCGTATTACGCCGCGCACCCGCTGGAGGTGTTCTATGTCTGGCGCGGCGGCATGTCGTTTCACGGCGGCATGGTCGGGCCGCTGATCGCGGGTTGGCTGTATTGCCGCCGGCACGGGTTGCCGTTTCTGTCCCTGGCCGATCGCATCTTTACCGTGGCGCCGCTGGGTCTGGCGCTGGGCCGGCTGGGCAATTTCATCAATGGCGAGTTGTGGGGGCGGGTCACGGACGTGCCCTGGGGCATGGTGTTCCCGCAGGCCGGGCCGGAGCCGCGGCATCCGAGCCAGCTCTATGAGCTGTCGCTGGAGGGCGTCGCGCTCTTTTGTCTCTTGTGGTTCACCCGCAAGCGGGACTGGCCGGAAGGGACGCGCGTGGCGCTGTTTCTGGTCGGTTATGCCGTGGCGCGCATCTTCTGCGAGCAGTTCCGCGAGCCTGATCCGCAGCTCGGCTTTTTGTTCGACCATGTGACGATGGGGATGACGCTGTCGTCGGTGATGCTGGCGGCCGGCGGCATCTGGCTGTGGCGGTTGTTTCGCCGCCGGTAGACGCTCCCTGCAGGAGAACGACATCCTGATTGCGCTGATGCGCCCGGAGAGCCTGCGGCGCGACTTCGCGGGTCGCAGGGAGTAAGCTTGCCCCATGTTGGCGCGCCTGATGCTGCTTCGCATCGCTCAAGCCGTGCCCACGTTGCTGGGCGTGGCGACGTTGGTGTTCTTTCTGCTGCACATGGTGCCGGGCGATCC
>CAYQMA010000078.1:0-4735 GCA_964418535.1 uncultured Zetaproteobacteria bacterium
TCAGGCGGCGGCCTTCACCGGACGGATGCGCAGACCGAACAGCAACCGCGCCACCTCGTTGAAATGACGCACATAGTGGATGGTCAGCCCCTTGATCACCGATTCCGGCAACTCCTCCACATCCGGGCGGTTGTCGGCCGGCAGAATCACCTGCTCAATGCCGTGACGCTTGGCCGCCAGCAGCTTTTCGCGTTCGCCGCCGATGGCCAGCACCTCGCCGGTCAGCGTCAGTTCCCCGGTCATCGCCATCGGCGCCGGCGGCCGGCCGAGCGCCAGCGACAACAGCGCCGTCGCCATCGTGATGCCGGCCGAGGGCCCGTCCTTGGGCACCGCGCCCTCGGGCACGTGCAGGTGCACGAAGGCCTTGTCGAAGAAATCGTCCGGCGCACCGAAGCGAGCCAGATTGGCGCTGACGAACGACCAAGCGATCTCGGCCGATTCCTGCATCACCTTGCCGAGCTGGCCGGTGAGCTTCAGCCCCCGCTGATCGCGATGCACGAGCGCCGCTTCCAGCGTCAGAATCGCGCCGCCGTTCGCCGTCCAGGCCAGGCCCGTGGCCAGGCCCACACCCTGCCGCAGGCCCTTGTCGCGGTAGCGCGGCTTGCCCGCATATTCCTCCAGATTGCGCGCTCCGATGGTGATCGGCGGCTTCGCCTCGCCCTCAACCAGCTTGCGGGCGGCCTTGCGCTGAATCTTCTTCAGCAACCGCTCCAGCTGGCGCACGCCCGGCTCGCGCGCGTATTCGTCCACCAGACGCGCCAGCGCCGCGCGCGTGATGCGAACATCCTTGCGTGACAGGCCGTTCTCCTTCAACAGCCGCGGCCACAAGTGGCGACGGGCAATCGCCATCTTCTCGTCGGCGATGTAGCCGGCCAGATGGATGATCTCGGCCCGGTCCAAAAGCGGCGGCGGCACCGTATCGAGCTGGTTCGCAGTGAGCAGGAACAGCACATGCGACAGATCGAAGCGCACGTCCAGATAATGATCCAGAAAATCCCGATTCTGCTCCGGATCGAGCACCTCGAGCAGGGCCGAGGCCGGATCGCCGCGAAAATCGGCGCCGATCTTATCCACCTCGTCGATCATGATGACCGGATTGGCCACCTTCACCTGCTTCAGCGCCTGGATGATCTTGCCCGGCATCGCGCCGATGTAGGTGCGGCGGTGGCCCTTGATCTCCGCCTCGTCGCGCATGCCGCCCACCGAGAAACGGTAGAAGGGGCGGTTCACGGCCTCGGCGATGGCGCGACCCAGGCTGGTCTTGCCCACACCGGGCGGGCCGACGAACAGGATGATCGAGCCGCCCACCTCCCGCTTGCGCGCGCCCACGGCGATGAACTCCAGGATACGTTCCTTGACATCCTCCAGCCCCGCATGATGACGGTCGAGCACGCGCGCGGCGGTCTTCAGGTTCAAGCGATCGCGGCCGTAGCGCCCCCACGGCAGGCTGGTCAGCCAATCCAGCCAGTTGCGCGACACGCCATATTCGGCCGAAGACGGATCCAGCGTCTGCAGCTTGCGCAGCTCCTCCTCGAAGGCCTCGCGAGCCTCGTCCGACAATGCCAGTTTCCTGACTCGCTTCTTCAGCCGCTCGATTTCCTCCTGTCGCGGGTCTTCCTCGATGCCCAGCTCGCGCTGGATCTCATGCAACTGCTCATTGAGGAAGAACCGGCGCTGCTGCTCGCTCATCCGCTCCTCGATGTTGGTGCGGATGCGCTTTTGCAGCTTGCTGATGTTCAGCTCGCGGTTGAGCAGGGTCATCACCTTCTTCATCCGCTCGAAGATGGGGAAGGTTTCCAGCACGTCCTGCAATTCCTCGCGATTGGCCGTGGTCATGCTGGCCGCGAAATCCGCCAGATGATTGGGCTCGTCCAGGCCGAAGCGCGAGAGGAACATCCGAAGCTCCTCCTCGTGCAGCGGGTTGTGCTTCAACAGCTCCTTGATGATGTTGACGATGGCCACGGTATAGGCCCGCAGCTCGGGATTGTCCGCATAACTGGTCTCGGGCATGTATTCGACATGCGCGCGCACATGCGGCGGCCCGGACACAAAGGAGCGCACGCGGAAGCGCTCCAGGCATTCGACCACCACATGCAGCCCGTGACCGGACACTTCCACCGCCTTGACGACCTTCGCCGCCACGCCCACCTGATACAGATTGTCGGTGGTGAACGGGGCCTCGTCGTTGCGCACCAGAATCAGGCCCACGTGCTTCTCGCCCGCCTTGGCGATTTCATGGAACGCCTTGACGATTTCCTCGCCTTCATAGACCAGCGGCACGATGAGGCCGGGAAACAGCGGCCGGTTGGACAGCGGCAGAATGCTCAGATACGGCGGCAGCAGGTCGCGAACCGCCACCAGGCCCGGCGCATCGCCCTGTTGGCCGGCGGCTTCGGCCTCCTTGGGTTCTTCGGATTCGATAATTTCGGGATCGAGGATTTCGTCTGTCATTTATGCTGTATAAGCGAACCGCCGCCATCTTTCAAGGGCAACCACGTCGCGGGGCTTGAATGCGCTCCCGCCGGCCCCTATAAATCGCTTCCTCATTCACAAGCCTACAAGGAGGATGCATGCGCTCATTCAAAGGCCTGTTTCTGCTGATCGTCGCCAACCTGCTGGTGTTCCTGACCCTGGTCATTTCCGGGAATATCCTGATTCATTTCGTCTTGCCGGCGTTCGGCATTGATCTGCGCGGCAGCCTGACCACCTATCAGTTCGCCTGGGCCATGGTGTTCGGCTTCGGCGGCGCCTTCATTTCGCTGCTGATGTCCAAGCCGATGGCCAAAAGCATGTATCCGATGCAGCAGGTGGTGCAGCCGCAGACGCCGAAGGAGGCTCTGGTCTTCAACACCATCAAGGAGCTGGCCGCGCGCAACGGCGTGAAGATGCCGGAGGTCTGGGTCTATTGGGACGATGCGCCCAACGCCTTTGCGACCGGCCCCGGCGCCAATCATTCGATGGTCGCCGTTTCCTCGGGCCTGGTGAACAACCTGAGCGACGACGAAGTGCGTGCCGTGCTGGCGCACGAGATGGGCCATGTCTGCAATGGCGACATGGTGGCCACGACGCTGCTGCAGGGGCTGATGAACACCTTCGTCTATTTCCTGGCCGGCGTTATCGCCCGCATCGCGGCCTCGGCCGGCTCGCGTGACGGCGAGATGAACTACATGGTGTATTTCCTGGTGAACATGCTGTTGCAGATGCTGTTCTCGGTGCTGGCGATGATTGTCGTGATGTGGCATTCGCGCCGGCGCGAGTTCCGGGCCGACGCCTTTGCCGCGCGCATGGTGGGCGCGGATCCGATGATCCGCGCCCTGCGGAAGATCGATGCCATCTACCGCCAGGTGCAACCGGAGGAAGAGGCCGAGGGCGGCCTTGCGCCCGCCGATGCCCTGGCCACGCTGAAGATCCACGGCCGCAGCAGCCGCATCGCCAGCCTGTTCGCCAGTCACCCGCCGATCGAGGCGCGCATCGAGGCGCTGCAGAGGCTGCAACACATCGGCTGACGGCGGCAGCCACGAATCGCAAGGCCGGAGTCGCTTGGCTCCGGCCTTGTTTTCAGTCTATGATGACGGGCGATGAACGCGCCTGCCCACCAAACCACCGCCCTGCTGATCATCGGCAACGAAATTCTTTCGGGCCGCACCCGGGACGCCAACGGCTGGCTGGCGGCGCGCCGCCTGTTCGAACGTGGCTGCAAGCTGGGCGAGATCGGCGTCGTGCCCGACGAAGCTGACCGCATCGTGCCGGCGCTCGACCGTCTGCGCGCTGATTTCGACGCCGTGATTACCAGCGGCGGCATCGGCCCCACGCACGACGACATCACGATGGAATGCGTCGCCCGCGCCTTCGGCGTCCCACTGCTGGAACACGAAGCCACGCTGGCCGTGATGCGCGAGCACTACGGCGAAGATGGCCTGAATCCCGGCCGGCGCCGCATGGCGCGACTGCCGCAGGGCGCCAAGCCCATCATCTGCGAGCGATCCATCGCGCCGGGCGCACACATCGGCAATGTCTATGTGCTGGCCGGGGTGCCGGACATCTTTGCCTCGCAGCTGGAAACGATTCTGCCCGATTTCGGCGGCGAGGGATTCAGCCGCCGGGAGATCGAGGTGGCGCTGCCGGAAAGTCGCTTCGCGGCGGCGCTGGGCCGTATCCAGGAACGCTTCCCGGATGTGGACATCGGTTCCTATCCCAGCCGTTGCGGCGCCGATCCCTGCGGCAAGATCTGTCTCTCGGCGCGGGATGCCGGGAGGCTGGCATCGGCCGAGCGGGAAGTCCGCGCCATGCTGGCCGGCCTGTCAGACGTCGGCTGAAAGTTCCCGCGCGGCGGCTTCAGGATCGTCCGCATCCAAGAGCGCCCGGATCGCGGCCACCGGCCAGCCAGCCAGCTCGCCCCGGTTTTCCGGCGTGATGCCGCCCAGCGCCACCAGCGGCAGCGGCGCGGCTTGCGCCAGCTCCCTGAACCCTTGCGCGCCCAGATGCGGCGCCCCGGGATGACTTGCAGTCGGGAATACCGGCGACAGCAGCGCAAACTCGGCGCCGGCCGCAGCGGCCAGCCGCAGCTCGTCGGCATTGTGGCAGGAAGCGGAAATCGCCATCGTTTCCGGGCCCAGCCAGCGGCGAATCGCGGCAATCTCTCCAATGCCGGCGGCCGATACATGCACGCCGTCGGCCTCCACCGCGCGCGCCACATCCGCCTGCGTGTGGACGATCAGTCGCGCGCCATGATCCC
>CAYQMA010000079.1:0-4693 GCA_964418535.1 uncultured Zetaproteobacteria bacterium
ATGGTCTGCTCCACCGGCAGCACGAAAATCTTGCCGTCGCCGATCTTGCCGGTGCGCGCGGCCTTCATGATGGCGTCCACCGCGTCGTCCAGCACGTCCTCGGGCACCACCACCTCGATCTTCACCTTGGGCACGAAATCCACCACATATTCGGCGCCGCGATACAGCTCGGTGTGCCCCTTCTGTTGCCCGAAACCCTTGACCTCGGTCATCGTCAGCCCGTGGATGCCCAGCTCGTTGAGGGCATCCTTCACCTCATCGAGCTTGAACGGCTTGATGACCGCCTCAATCTTTTTCATGCAACATCCTCCCACTCGCGAAACCCGTGCGTGATCGGGTAGCGCCGGTCGCGTCCGAACGCCTTGCGGGTGATCTTCACCCCGGGCGGCGCCTGCCGCCGCTTGTACTCGGCGCGGTACAGCATGCGGATGATAGCGCGAACCACGCTCTCATCAAAGCCGCGCGCGACGATGTCGGCGACACTCTGCCCCAACTCGACATGCGCCCGCAAGATTTCATCCAGCACGGCATAATCCGGCAGCGAATCGGAATCCTTCTGGCCGGGCCGCAGCTCCGCCGAGGGCGGCTTTTCGAGCACATGCCGGGGAATCACCTCGCGCTCGCGATTCAGATGGCGCGCCAGCGCATACACCTCGGTCTTGTACACATCCTTGAGGGCGGCGAATCCGCCGGCCATGTCGCCGTAGAGAGTGGCATAGCCCACGGCCATCTCGCTCTTGTTGCCGGTGGAAAGCAGCATGCGCCCGGTCTTGTTCGAGATCGCCATCAGCAACAGACCGCGCATCCGCGCCTGGATGTTTTCCTCGGTCACGTCAAAGCCCGTCAGTCCCCATTCGGAAAACGGCCCGGCCAGCAATTTCTCGACCGCCGCCACCGGCGCCTCGATCGGCAGGGTCACGGTTTCAATACCGAGGTTTTCGGCCAGCGCCAGCGCATCCGTCACCGAATGCTCGCTGGAGAACGGCGACGGCATCAGCACGCCCAGCACATGCTCCGGGCCCAGTGCCTCGCAGGCCAGCGCCGCCACCAGCGCCGAATCAATGCCGCCCGAGAGCCCCACCAGCACGTCGCGCGCGCCGTTGCGCATGACATAATCGCGCACCCCCATCACCAGCGCCCGGCGCATCTGCTCCACCGCTTCCGGCAGCGGCGCCACCTCGCCGCACGCCCCGGCCATGTCCACCACGCAATCACCTGTATCAAACATCGGCGCCCGCGCCAGCAGCACGCCGCTGGCATCCATCACGTGCGTGCCGCCGTCGAACACCAGTTCGTCCTGCCCGCCCACCTGGTTCACATAGGCCACCGGCGCGCCAAAGAGCGCCGCCCGCTTGCGCGTCAGCGCCTCGCGCTCGCGTTGCTTGTCCAGATGAAAGGGCGAGGCATTGAGATTGACGAGCACGTCGCGGCCCGTGCGCGCCTGCTCGCGGGCCACGTCGTCGTTCCACAGATCCTCGCAGATGCCGATGCCCACGCGCCAGCCATGAACCGAAAACACCTCCGGGCCATCGCCCGGCTCGAAATAGCGCCGTTCGTCGAACACGCCGTAGTTCGGTAGCGCCCGCTTGTCGTACACGCCGAGCACGCGCCCGCCGGCCGCCAGCGTGGCGCTGTTGCGCAGTCCCGCGCCCTCCCGCCGCGGATGCCCGAACAGCACCGCCGCCTTGCCGCTGGCCGCCACCACCTCGTCGCGCGCCCGGTCCACGGCATCCAGAAAGGCGTCGCGCAGCAGCAGATCCTCGGGTGGATAGCCGGTCAGCGTCAGCTCCGGCAGGGCCAAAAGATCGCAGCCCAGCGCCTCGGCGCGCCGCATCGCCGCCAGCGTCAGCGCCACATTGCCGGCCACATCCCCGACCCTCGGCGCCGCCTGCGCCAACATGATTTTCATGGACTCACGCTTGTAGCGAATACTCGATGAACCACCAGGTCACCAAGTCACAACGGCTTGGTGACTTCGTGCCTTGGTGGTCAACAACCATCTCAGGCCATGTCCTCCTCGGGATAGGCCGCCACATGGTGCACCGAGAGATCCGCACCCTCGAACTCCTCCTCCTCGGACAGCCGCAGGCCGATGGTGGCGCGGATGGCGCCATAGACCGCAAAACCCGCCGCCACGGCAATCGCCACGCCCGTCAGCGTGCCCACGAGCTGGGCCATGAAGGTGACGCCGCCGGCGCCGCCCATGGACTTCAGACCGAAGATGCCGGCGGCCACGCCGCCCCAGGCGCCGCACACGCCGTGCAGCGGCACCACGCCCAGCACGTCGTCAATCCGCAGCCGGTTCTGGATGAATGTAAAGCCGAGCACGAAAATCACCCCGGCGACGCCACCCACGACCAAGGCCCCCACCGGATGCATCACGTCGGAGCCGGCGCAGACGGCCACCAGGCCGGCCAGCGCGCCATTGTGCACGAAACCCGGATCGTTCCTGCCGATCACCAGCGCCGAGAGCAGGCCGCCCACCATCGCCAGCAGCGAGTTCGCGGCCACCAGGCCCGAGGCGGCGTCCGCGGTGCCGGCGCTCATCACGTTGAACCCGAACCAGCCCACGCAGAGAATCCACGAGCCCAGCGCCAGATAGGGAATGTTCGACGGCAGAATCGCATGCACGCGCCCGTCCTTGCCGTAGCGACCCTGGCGCGCGCCCAGCATCACCACCGCGCCCAGGGCCAGAAAGCCACCCATCGCGTGCACGACCACCGAGCCCGCAAAATCGTGGAACTGCGCCCCGAACGCATGCTCCAGCCAATCCTGATAGCCGTGACGGCCGCCCCAGATCATGCCCTCGAAGAAGGGATAGACCAGACCAACCAGCACGGTCGTGGCCAGCGCATTGGGCCAGAAGCGAATCCGCTCGGTCACGCCGCCGGAGATGATGGCCGGCACCGCCGCCGCAAACGTCAGCAGGAAGAAGAAGTGCACCAGCTCATAGGCGTTGCCCTTGCCGCCCAGGTTCATCAGCTCCGGCACCGGCGCCAGAAACGAGGTGCCGTAGGCGATGCCGAAGCCCACAAAGAAATAGGCGACGGTCGAAAAGCCGAAATCGGAAATCACCCGCACCATCGCGTTGACCTGGTTCTTCTTGCGCACCGTGCCCGCTTCCAGAAAAGCGAAGCCCGCATGCATCGCCAGCACCATGGCCGCACCCATGGTCAGAAAAAAGACATCCATTCCCGCCGTGTTCATCGGTGTGAAATCTCCCTCGGTGAAATCTCCCTCGTGCATGTCGGCGCGCCGCCCACGCGCGGGCGGATATTCGCACAATCAGCGCCGGCGAACAAACATCGCATCGCCATAGGAATAGAAGCGGTAGCCGGCGGCCATCGCATGCCGGTAGGCCGCCATCACCTGCGCTCGCCCGCCCATGGCGCAGACCAGCATCAACAGCGTGGATCGCGGCAGGTGGAAGTTGGTGAGCAGCGCATCCACGATGCGGAACCGGTATCCGGGCGTGATGAACAGCCGGGTGCGCCCGGCGCCCGCAACCAGGCGCCCGTCCGCGCCGGCCGCTTCCAACGTCCGCAGGCTGGTGGTGCCCACGGCCACGATGCGCCGCCCCGCCGCCCGCGCCTCGTTCACCCGCCGCGCCGTTTCCTCCGGCACTCGATAGCGCTCCTCGTGCATCACATGATCGGCGATGCGCTCGGCCTGCACGGGCTGAAAGGTGCCCGGCCCCACATGCAGCGTCACCCGCGCGAAATGCGCGCCGGCATCCTCCATCGCCCGCATCAGTTCGGGCGTCAGGTGCAGCCCGGCCGTGGGCGCCGCCACCGCGCCCGGATGACGGGCGAACACCGTCTGATAGCGGGCCCGATCCTCCTCGGTGTCCGGCCGGTCAAGATACGGCGGCAGCGGCATGTGGCCGTGACGCTCGATGGCGGCGGCCACGTCGCCGTCGTCCGCCGTCAGCCGCACGGTCACCTCCTTGCCGTCGCGGGCCAGCACCTCGGCTGAAAAGCCATCGGCGATCGCAATGCGCGTGCCGGGCCTGAGCGGCTTGTTCGCCCGCCCCCAGGCGCGCCAGACATCCGTCACATCCGCCAGTTTCCCCACTGGCTCCCCCACGGGCTCAATCAACAGCAGCTCCGCCCTGCCGCCGCTGTCCTTGCGCCCCAAAAGCCGCGCCGGAATCACCCGCGTGTCGTTGATGACCCACACATCGCCCGGCGTCACCAGCCGCGGCAGCTCGCGCACCATGCGATCCACGCAGCCGTCGTCGGTCAGCTCCAGCAGTCGCGCCGCCTCCCGCCGCTCAGGCGGCCGGCGGGCGATCAGCGATTCCGGAAGGTCGTAATCGAAATCGGAGAGTTTCACGTTCCGGCGCGCGTTCCTGCGCACAAGCCCCGCATCGACCTCATGACGCCGCTCGGCCCAACACCTGGCGCAGCACGTCGCGCAGCGCCTCGGGCGAGTAGGGTTTCTGGATGAAGCCGGCCAGGCCCTGGCCGGCAAAGCGGCTGGTCGCGTCCTGCTCGTTGTAGCCGCTGGAGAGAATCACCCGCACATCGGGATTGACGCGCCGGAGTTCGCGGAAACAGGCCTTGCCGTCCAGCTTCGGCATCGTCATGTCCAGCAGCACGGCCACGATCTCGTCGCGATGCTCGCGATAGACGGCCACGCCCTCCTCGCCGTCGGCCGCGGTCAGCGTCGCAAAGCCCATCGCCTCCAGCAT
>CAYQMA010000080.1:0-4593 GCA_964418535.1 uncultured Zetaproteobacteria bacterium
TCTTCGGGCGCGCCTGCTGGCGCTGGCCGTGATCGCGGCCGGATGCGGCTGGCCGTTCCACACCCTGGCGGCCGCACCAACCGCCAAGCCTGATGCAACGCCCGCAGCAGCCTCCGCTTCCGGCACCCCTCAGCCGGATGGCGATCAACCCGCCTCAAACTCATCCGTCCCATCCGCCGCGCCCGAACAGGCGACAACAGATACGACCACCGAGGACGTCGCGGCGCTTGCCAAATCGCTTGATACCTTCAGCAAAGAGCTCGAAGCCTTTGCCCGCGGCCCGAACGCCCGCTTCGCGCCGCAGACCACCGAGCAGGCCCGCGCCGTGCTGGGCGCGGCCATCGTCGCCCGCCGTCATCACGATGCCGCCGCACTCAAACAATCCCTGTCCACAGCCCAATCCTTGCTCGCCTCCGCCCGCAAACTGGCGAAGGATTTCCGTTCCAAGCATGCAGAGATTCTGAAACTGGAGCAGGCCGCGCGCGAGGCGGCCGGAGACATTCCTGCGCCCGACCTGGTCGCGGCCGAGCGCAAGTTGGACGCATTGGCCCGCACGGTCGAAGCAGGCGATCTGAACCGCGCCGCATCGCTGCGCGACGAAACCCGGCGCGCCTTTCTGGACGTGCTGAAGACCAAGCTGCCGTCGCTGTTGGACAAGACGGATGCAGCCTTGGTGCAGGCGCGCCGCGCCGGCGCCAAGCGCTATGCGCCCACGCTGTATGAAGCGGCGCGCCAGTGGCTGGCCGGCGCGTTGGCCTGGGTGGATGGCGCCAGCCGCACCGTTCCCGAACATCCCCGGCGCGGCCTGGAACTGGCCGCCGCCGCCAAGGCCATGGCCCAGCAGGTCAAGCAATGGCGCAAGCATCCCGACAGCTTTGAACGTCTGGTTCTGAAGGCGCGCAAGGAACGCCTGATGCTGGCCAGAGCGCTGAACCTGCCCGTGGATGAAAACGATCCGCTGGCCGACGTGCCCGTGAAGACCCTGACCCAGGCCATCGCCCGGCTTGACCGGCAGCTTCAGGAAGAGCGTAGGGCACGGCAACAGGAGAAGAAAACGCTCCGGGCGGAATACGAACGCCGGCTGCAGGCGGAAATCGAGGCCGCACGACAGGAGGCGCTGGCTGCGGCGGCGGCGCAGATGAAGCAGCTCAAGGAGGCCTTTCGCGCCAAGCTGGAACGCGAAACCTTCGAAACCCGCCGCCTGAAGGCGCTGCGCAAGCTGTTCCGGAAGGGCGAGGTCAACATCATGGCCAATCTGGACGGCTCGGTGCTGATCCGGCTCTCGGCGCTGAAATTCGCGCCCGGCAAGAGCGCGCTCGATCGCAAATACTTCGATATGCTGCGCCGCCTCAAGCAGGGTCTGGAACTCTATCCCGACCGCAAGATTGTGATCGAAGGTCACACGGACAACCGCGGCGACGCCCGCGCCAACCAGATCCTGTCCCTGAAACGAGCCGAAGGCGTGCGCGACTTCCTTATCGCCTCGGGCATCCCCGCCGCCCGGCTCAAGGCTTTAGGCTACGGCGAGGTTCACCCCATTGCCAGCAATGACTATGAGCGGGGACGGGAAATGAACCGGCGCATCGACATCATCATCCAACCGCCGGCAACAAAATGATCGACCGCCAGCATCTGGCCGGCCTGCCGGACAACATTCGCGTCCACGCCGAGGGGCTGCTGGAAGCCTTTCGCGACGACGTGCCCTTCAAGCGCGCCATCATCACCGAGGTCATGCAACTGCTGACCGAGCCGCAGGCCACCGCCGATCTGAAGATGCTGTCCTATGTGCTTGAGGAAGTGCGCAAGGGCCTGCATGTGTTCGCCCCCTACAAGGCCGTGCGCAAGGTTTGCGTGTTCGGCTCGGCGCGCACCCCGCGCGATCATCCGCAATACCGGCAAGCCCGGCGTTGCGCCGAATTGATCCGCGAAAACGGCATGATGGTCATCACAGGCGGGGGCGGCGGCATCATGCAGGCGGCCAACGAGGGCGCGGGCCGGGAGCACTCCTTTGGCATCAATATCAACCTGCCGATGGAGCAGTTTCCGAACCCGATCGTGGATGGCTCGCCGCGCCACTTCTACTGTAAATATTTTTTCACCCGCAAGCTGTTTTTCCTGAAGGAGAGCGACGCGGTGGTGCTGGCCGCCGGCGGTTTCGGCACGCTGGACGAAGCCTTTGAAACCCTGACGCTGTTGCAAACCGGCCGCAATCCGCCCATTCCGGTGGTGCTGCTGGAAGCGCCCGGCGACGATTACTGGGGCCCGCTCGTCCATTCATGGATGCGCCGGCTTGCGGACAATCACCTCATCAGCCCGCACGATCGCAACTTTCTCTACCACACGGACTGCGCCGAATCCGCCGTCCGCCATATCACGGGCTTCTATGTCAACTACCACAGCTTCCGCTACGTCGGTGAATGGGTGCTGCTGCGCATCCTGACGCCGCTCTCGGCCGACGCGCTGGAACGGCTGAACGCCGAATTCTCGGATGTGCTCGAAGGCCCGATCGAGCAGGTGTTCCGCTGGCCAAAGAGCGACGACCCGGAATATGTTCACCTGCCGCGTTTGCGGATGAAGATGAACCGCGGTCGCATGAACGTGCTGCCCGAAATCATCCGGCGCATGAACGCCATCGTCGAACACGAGAACGGCCACGCGGCCTGACGCCGCCTACCCCTCGGCCAGCGCTCCCATCACCAATTCGGGCGTGATCGCCCATTCCAGCCGCCAGGCGCCGCCCTCATCCCGCGCAAGGCATACGACGCCGGCGTTATGGAAACGAACGACCCCGCGATCAGGCTCCCCGCACAAGAGCAGCGAGGCCAGGCGTTCCAGATGCGGCAGGTGTCCGACCAGCATCACGTCCTCGGCTCTCGCCGCCAGATGCGCGCTCCACAGCCCCGGATCATCGTTTGGCTGCAAATCGGGCGCTTCCCTACAAACCGCATCCAAACGACGACCAAACAACTCCGCTGTCTGCGCTGCCCGCAGTTTTCCGCTGTGCAGGATGTCCGTCACCTGCACGCATCCATCGCGGCGCAAGAAATCAGCCATCGCCCGCACTTCGTTCGTTCCTTGTTCGGACAAGGGGCGATCCGGATGTTCTGCCTTGGACAAGGCTTTGCCGTGTTGCACCAGATAAACCCGCATCATCCTCCTCCTTTGTCCGTTGACCGGCGGCTATCCCAACTCCGCCAGCAGCCGATCCATCATCGTTTCCGCCTGACGCGCGTAGCCGCCGCCGAACAAATTGGCATGATTGAGGACATGGTAGAGATTATAGAGGATCTTGCGCACCGCGTAGCCCGCATCCAGCGGCCAGGCGGCGCAATAGGCAGCATAAAAATCCGGAGAGAAACCGCCGAACAGTTCGGTCATCGCCAGATCAGCCTCGCGATCGCCGTAATACACGGCCGGATCGAAGATCACCGGCTCGCCGTTCGCCGCCGTGCCGTGGTTGCCGCCCCACAGATCGCCATGCAGCAGTGAAGCCTGCGGCGCATCAGCCGGAAAGAACGCCTCCAGATCCGCCATCAAGCGCTCGCCCTTGCGCTGCAGCGAGCCTGCAAAACCGCTGCGCGCGGCCAGTTCCAGCTGGAACCCCAGCCTCTGGCGACGCCAGAAATCGATCCAGTCATCGGAGGGCGCATTGCGCTGCGGCGTGGCGCCGATCGTGTTGTCGCGATGCCAACCGAATTGCCGGTTCACATGCCGATGCATGGCCGCAAGCTTCTCGCCCAGACAGGCATCCGAACCGCCGCCGGTGAGATCCAGATATTCCAGCACCAGAAAGGCGCGATCGCCCGCCACGCCGCGAACGATCGGCTGCGGCGCGCGCACCGTGCCGGTGGCGATGATCGCCTCCAAGCCTTCGCTTTCTGCCTCAAACATTGAAAGCCGATTGGCTGCATTGAGCTTGACGAAATAGCGACGGCCGCCGCCTTCCACGCCCCAGGCCTCGTTGATGCTGCCGCCGCCCAGCGGCTGCCTGGACTCGATCCGGAATGTTATCCCTTCAGCATCACCGATCGCGCGCTCAATCTCGCGCCAGATCACCATCACGGGTCAGGCGACCTTCACCCGTCTTCTGCGCCGCCACTTGTAGATCACCGCCAGACGCCAACCGATGCGCACGGTGAAATAGCCCAGCACGCCCGAGGCCAGCCCCACCACCGCGCAGCCCAGCAGAAACGGCTGCCAGACCTGCCCGAAGGCATGCATCAGCCATGACCAACTGAAATCGTCGAACGGAATCGAATTGTCGGGCAAGCCCAACACCCACTGGCCAACCTTGTAGGCGAAATAAAACATCGGCGGCATGGTCAGGGGATTGGTGAGCCAGACCAGGGCCACGGAAATCGGAATGTTGACATGGACGAGAATGGCGAGGGAGGCGGCCAGCAGCATCTGAAACGGAACCGGAACAAAGGCCATGGACAGGCCGACGAAAAACGCACCCGCCACCGAATGCCGATTCAAATGCCAGAGGGCGGGATTGTGCAGCAACGAACCAAGGCAACTCAGGCATTTCTGCCGTTTGATGGTGGCATGATCCGGCATGTAGCGTTGAATCAGCTTGCGCGGCATGGGAAG
>CAYQMA010000081.1:0-4534 GCA_964418535.1 uncultured Zetaproteobacteria bacterium
ACCTCCAGCCGGGGGCTGACCTCACGTGCAATCCGCGCCAGTTGCCCCCGCCGTTCCAGCTCGGCCAGAAAGGCGCGCAGATCGGGAAAGCTCATGCAGCGGCGTCCTCGATGTCGAACACGGTGTCCAGCTTGGCCAGTTCAAAGATGTCGCGCACATTTTCCGACAGACCGACCAGCACGAAACGACGCCCCTCCTTCTTGCGGCTCCACTGCAGCCCTTCCACCATCACCGCGATGCCGGCGGAATCGATGAAATCCACGCCCCGCATGTCCACGCGAATCTCGTTGACCTCGTCGGTAAGCAAGGCCTTCAGCCGTTTGCGCAAGGCCATCGCGGTGTGAATGTTCATCGAACCGGTGAGCCGCAGCTCGGCTCGCCCAGCCATTTTGTGTTCCTCAATGTCCAGTTTCATGCCTGCCCCTTCTCATTTGTTGCTCATGCTTGTTTCATGCGTCTGCGCTTGAGCCCGGATACGCTTGACCAGCACCCAGCGATTGCCATCCGCCAAACGCTCGTGCCGCACCTCATCCATGATGGCCCGAATCAGGCGCAAGCCCAATCCGCCCGGCTTCGAGCCGTCGAACGGCGCATCGCCCGAATCCATCGCCAGCCCGGCCAGGGGCGGCGCGTAATCCCGCAGCGTGAACCGCAGTTCGGGGCCGTCCTGCTCGGCCCACAATTCGATCCGCCCTTCACGACCGCCATACCCGTGGCGACCGATATTGGCGAACAGCTCATCCACCGCCAGCACCACGCGGTTGACGTCCCGGTCGTTCAAGCCGGCGCGCCGGCTGACCACTTCCACGGCCGACGCCAGCACCTGGATGCAATCGCAGCCGCTGTTCAGGACACACGCCAGCCTGCCGGCGGACGCACCGGCATCAGGCACGGGCCTCACGATCCCTGCCCCTGAGCATCCCGTTCTTTCCGGTCATCATGCGATTCGCGCCCGGCCGGCTGTCCGGTCGCTTGCCGATCCAACATTTCCAGCCGCGCCCGCCATTGTTTCGCCGCTGCGGCATCGCCCGTCCGCTCCGCCAGCCGGACAAGCAAGGTCAGCGTCTGGCGCTGTCCCTTGGCATCCTCCAGCGCCTGATAGATCAGCCACGCCTTACGGGCCTGCCGTTGCCGGAGCGCATCATCCCCGGGCAAAGTCGCCGACAACAGCAGGGCATGGGCAATAAAACGAGGCGCGCCCACCTGCCGGAACAGGGCGACTGCCGCATCCGCATGGCGGCGGGCCAGGGCCGCATCGCCGCCAGCACGAGCCAATCGCGCCAGGCCCAACTGCGCCCGGCCGCGATAGAGCAATCCCGTGCGCGATTGGTCCGCGCGCTTGAGCACGCGGCCGTATTCCTCCTGCGCGACCTGCGTCCGACCCTGCCGCTCAGCCAACCGGGCCGCAGCCAGATGCACATCGGGGCCAAAGCCGGCCGGCACATTCGCGGGATGCCAGTCATCGGAGGCGGACAACAGCGCCCGCGCCAGCCGGGCGCGCATCGCATGCTCCGCATCATTCAGTTCGCGCGCCAGTCGCTCAGCCTGCCGGAAGTCCTCCGCAGCTTCATCCACCCGTCCCATCGCCGCATGCGCCGAACCCAGGTTGTACCACTCGCGCGCCGCCAAGCGCTCATCAGCGGTCAACTGCGCCGCTTTCAATGCGCGTCCGAACTCATCGGCCGCATGGGCCCATCGTTCCCGCCACATCGCGTCCATCCCGGCTCTGCTCAGCGATTGGGCCTGTCGCAGATATGGATTCTCCACCGCTTGCTCCGGCGCATGCCGGGCGCCGCATGCGCCAATCAGCAATGCCAAAATCAGGCCGACCGTCCGTTTCATGGCGCCGCATCCACCGGCGGCGGCGCCAACGGCTCGCCGCCGGATTCCGGTTCGCCCTCGCTGCCGAACAGCCACGAACCGCGCAATGCCCGAATCAGATGCCGGATTTCGGTGACGGCATCCCGGGATTCGCGCGCCAGCCCCGGCAGCTCGGGCGTCAGCTCCTCCATGTCCGCCGCAATGTGATTGAGCGACACCGTGAGCTTGTCCAGACGCTTCAGCAGCTGGTTCACCTGCGCCATGGTCTGCGGCCCCTGTTCACCCAGCTTCTGCGCCAACGGCTCAAGATCCTTCAGAATGGCCGCTGTCTGTTTCAGCGAATCCGCCAGATGTTCGCCCGCCCGGCGCCGGTTCAGCTCTCCGGCCAGGTGCTGCATCTCGCCGGCCGCGCCCGCCAGCGCCGTCATCGCCTTCTGCACCGCCCCCTTCTGAACGCCCGACATGGCCAGGCGCAGATTGGCCGTGGCCCGGCGCACATCGCCGTTCGGGTCATTCAGCCACTTGGCCAACTTCACCAGCTCGCGCAACAGCGTATCGGCATTGGCAACGGCCGGTTTGAGATCGAGCAACAGCTGATCCAGCGTCGCTTCCGTCTGATAGGACACTTCGGTTCCCGCAGCCAGCACCGGCCCGTTCACTTCGCCGGAGGTGATCTCCACCGTTTCGTGGCCAAACAGGCCTTCCTTGACCAGCCGCACCACCGCGCCCTTGTGCAGCATGCCGTGATAGCGCTCCAGCAATCGCAACGTGATGCGCACGCCGCCTTGCGGCTGCAACTCAATATCGTGCACGCGCCCGATCGCAAACCCCTGGAAGCGCACTTCCTGCCCGACCGAAAAGGCCGTGGCCGAGGGCGGCGACACATAGAGATCGAACTTCTTGGCAAACACGTCCGTGCGCACCGTAATCGCCAGCAACAGCACGACCACGGCGCTGATCCCGACAATCACAAACCAGCCCACCTTGCGCCGCATGCCGGCCACATAGCTGTCCGCGTTCACGCCAGCGCCTCCGCCTCATCCACCGTCAGCGAAACATCGAAGGACAGCCCGGTGCCATCGTGCTCCGATGTCGAGACATACAACAATCCCGCCTTGAGTTCGTCCATCGCCTGCGCAAACAGGGACTGAAACCGTTGCAGCCGGTGCGGCGGCATGCCGCAATGCACGTCCTGTGCGACCACGATGTCCGGCCGCTGCAACAGACAACGCCCCAAGCTGACCAACCCGTGCGTGTAGGCCGAACGCTCGCCCGCCTGTTCGTGCAGACCGGAGGCGAGGCCAAGAAACGCCGCCACCTCAGCAAGCCGTTCCTCGGCGCGCCGGATGGCGGCGGCATCGCCCGCATAGAGAAAGGGCAGCAACAAATTCTCCTTCAGGCTCAAATTCGCAATCACCCCCCGCTGGTGCAGGATGCTCCCCACATGACGCCGGAACCCCTCGCTTCCGGCCTGAAAACTGGCGGAGTCTGCCTCCAGCCACAAGCGCCAGCGTTCGGAGCCGTGGCGATCGTCCGCGGGAAACATCTCCTCCAGCCAGGCATACTGGCAACGACTTGGCATCACCAGCCGCACGCGCTCGCCGCGCGCCACGCAGCCGGCCGGAAGGGATGCGCCGGCCAGCGTCATCTCACGCCAGCACATGCGAATCATGCAAGACTCCTGACCAACGCCAGCACGGCGTCCAGCAACATGATCAGCATCAACGAGCCCAGCACGCCGTAGGTCGCGCGCACCGGAATCTGGTTCGGATTGCGGCCCACCCGGCAACTTTGAAACAACAGCATGCCGCAGCACAGCAAAGGATAGCCCAGCCCTTTCAGCGTCATCATCAGCACTTCATCCAGCGTCGTGCCGCGCCGCACCTCGATCAGAAACTGAACGAAATTCATCTGATGACTCGCGGCCACCGCCAGCCCTCCCAGCCAAACGGACACGCCCACGAACACCGCCGTGAGAATCAGACCGCAGAGGGCAAACGCGAACATGCGAGGGAAAAACAGGTATTCGCGTGCATCCACGCCCAGGCTCCGCAACAGCAGATCCTCGCCCCGCACATGCATGCCGCCGATCTCGGCCGCCACAGCCACGCCCGAACGCGCAAGCAAAAACACCGAAACCAGCAGCGGCCCCATCTCGCGCACCATCAGGTGATTCGTCATCACGCCGATCAGCGATGGATCGTCCAGCCCCAGCGCGAACGCCACCAATGAATATTGCGCCGCCACGCCGGCCGCCAAGGCCATCAACAGCACCCAGGGCAGCCCTTGCACGCCGGTGAAATAAATCTGCCGGATCAAGACATGCATCACCGCCGGCCGGGCAAGCCAGCCAAACCGCGCGCCCACGGCCAGCACCGATCCCGTAAACGCAAGAAACCGCTGCACGCCCTCAAACAGTTGCAGCGCGGCCTCGCCCACGCGATCCGCCTGACGATTGAGCGTTGACCAACGCTGGTTCACGGCTTCCATGCCCACGTTATAGGTCGCCGGCGCAAAAAGGCAAGCGCACGAGTCCCTTGCCGTCCCGCTCCGCAAACACGGCGCCGCCAGCCCGCTTCAACCGGGCTCGCCTTGCGTGGCACAGGCGCCTTGGGTAGCGTCCCGCAACCCGTCCGACGGTGGAATTTCAGGCCTTTTCGCGAGGATTCTCATGCTCGAAAACATGCGCAACCATGCCCAGTCCTGGCTGGCG
>CAYQMA010000082.1:0-4456 GCA_964418535.1 uncultured Zetaproteobacteria bacterium
CGCTGGATGGCGGCATGAATCTCGGCGCCATGCGCGCCGTCGCGGATCATGCCAAGCCCGATGTCCTGACCTTCGCGAACGACGCGATAGAGCCGCTTCAATTCGGGGCTGGCGCGCCCCTTGACGTAGGTGCGTGTCATGTCGCCCCAATAGCCGCTGCTGGTCAGCCGGGGAAAGATGTCGATGATGATGGGTTGGCCGGCGCGGATCAGGCCGCGCCCTTCCTGGTGCGGATCGGCGGATTCGCGGCCGCAGGCCACGATGGTGTGCGAGGGCGTGGCGCCGCGCGCGATCAGGAAGGTTTCGATCACGGCGCGAACGTGCGCGGACTTGATGCGGATGCCTGTATCCGGATGGCGGAGCACGCCGTCATGGCCCACCTGCGCATCGGCCAGGAAGCGCTCGGCGGCCCGCATGGCCTGCTTCGTCAGCCGTTCGGCCTTGCGGAGCTCGGCGATTTCCCGGTCGGATTTGACGGCTCGTTCGGGAAACATCGGGCCATCGGCGGGCACTACCGTGAATCCAAGCCGGCGCAGGCGCTCGGCGTCGGCAAGCGGGAAATGACCGGGCACGATAACGGAGCGGACGCCCCGGTCGCGAAGGAATGCGGCCGCCGTGGCCGCAAGCCCGCCCTGATCGTCCAGCGTTCGACCCTGTTCGCGCCAGGGGGCGTCCAGATGCACATGGTCGAAGCGGGAGGCTCGGCGGGCGCGATCCACCTCCAGCGGCGAGAACAGGCCGTGCCAGCCGTCGTCCAGGCCGACGGCGATGAAGGGATCGGGCACGAACATGCCGGCAATGTAGAGCATGTCCGCATTGTGTTCGGAGTCGGCAATCATCAGTTTCGCACGGGCGCTCATTCGGCCGTTTCCTCCTCGCTCCCGATCAGATCGTTCAATGTTACGTTGCCAAGCGCATTCTCGCGTTCACGATCCATGCGCAGATACAACCCGGCCAGCTTGCGGCCCAATGGCGTGTCGCTCCAGTCTTCAGGGACATGCAGGGCCGGGCCGGAAAGCGCTTCGTAAATTTCCGCCAGCGTCAGGTGACAGGCATCGCGGCCCGGCACCCAGCCTTCGCCCGCGCGGTCGCTGACCGGGCGCAGCAGTCCCGCGCGGCACAGGTTGTCCAGCCATTCCTGGAGGATGTTGTCGGGAACTCCGGTTTCGGTGTTCAGATCGTCCAGCCGCAGCACCTGGCCCGCGCGCAGGCGTTCGGCGGCGCGCATCAGGATCAAGTGGGCGAAGAACTGGCGCACGCCCGGACGCATGAAGAAGGCCTGCTTTTTGTGCGACTGCTCCGGATGCTGGAGGCAGAACACGATTTCCGAACCGGCCAGCACCACCACCCACACGACATACAGCCAGATCAGGAAGATCGGCAATGCGCCCAGGGCGCCATAGAGTTTTTCATAATGCGCCAAGTGCGTGACATAGAAGGCGAAGGCGTTCTTGCTGAATTCGAACAGGGCGCCGGCGATCAGGCCGCCCGCGACGGCAAAGCGAAACGGCACGCGGGTGTTCGGCAGCACCATGTACATCGTGGTCAGCGCCGCCGAGGACATCAGCCAGGGAAACAGGAAGGGCGCCTGTCGCAGCGTGGCCGCCTGCGCCGTGACTTGCTTGAGGATGGGCAGGGCGGCGAAATAGGAGGTGATGCTGATGGAAGCGCCGATGAAAACGGGCGCGAGCGTCAGCGTGGCCCAGAAGGTGATGAACTTGGAAAACAGCGGCCGGGTGCGGCTGATGCGCCAGATGTGGTTGAACGCTTCTTCCACCGTATTCAGCAGCGCCGTGGCCGTGACCAAGAGGCCGATGATGCCGAAGATGGACAGCGCGGTGGTGCGGCTGGTGATGCTGGCAATGTAGCGTTCCACCACGTCGTGACTGGTGGGCAACAGGTTGGAAAGCAGCATGTCGCGCACCCGGTTGGCCACCGCATTGAAGGCGTCGAAGCTGGCGAACACGGAGACGCCCAGCGCGATCAAGGGCACAAAGGCCAGCAGCGAGGCATAGGCCAGTGCCGAGGCGCGCTGGATGCAGTGATCCTGCACGAAGCGACGACTCACGCGGCTGATGAAATGCACAAAACGCAGCGCATGGCGTTTCATCGCCGGCAGGCTGGCGACATCGGCCACGTCCATGTCCAGCAGGCGCCGGATTGGATTGGGGTTTCTTGCGTTCAGCGCATCCTCCCGTCGGGTGTTGCGGCCATCAACTGTGGCCGATGGCCCGGCGCATCGCAAGCCTTGTTGACACTTGCCGGGAGGCTTCGTAACGTTCGCCGCCTCATTCCCCGGTAGCTCAGTCGGTAGAGCAGGTGGCTGTTAACCACCCTGTCGCTGGTTCGAGTCCGGCCCGGGGAGCCATTTCGATGCAGACATTTCGATGCAGAAACGCGGGGTGGCCTTCGGGTCGCCCCGTTTCGTTTACCTCTCCGGTTCCGCCCATGCCAGACGGGGGCGTTCAGCGCGCTCTTGTTCCGTGATAGCTTCGCAGGATGAACGCGCGCACCCGCTTCTCCGGTCTGGCCTCGTTGGTTCGCCATCTGCTCGGCCTGTGGCCGCTGCCGGCGCTGTTTCTGCTGGCTCAGGCCGGCATGCGTATGGCCGGCAACAGTCATGCGCTGGCCTTGTCGCCTTGGCTGTCGGCGCTGGACATGGCGGTGTTCGTGGCGCTGTTTGGCGGCGCAGCGTTCTGGATCTGGCGGCCGGTTCTGGGCCTGGCCGGCAGCCGCTCCCGAAAGGATGCGGCGCTCTTGTCGCACTTGCCGCAGCGCGCGCTCAAGGCATTTGCGCTGGCGGGCGTGACGTTCGGTTCGTGGCTGATGCTGGCGCTGTTGCTGGCCGCCGAGCTGTCCGACGTGCCGGTGCTGACGCTGCGCATGACGCTGGCGCTGGCGTTCAGCGTCTATTTCTGTTCGGTGGTTCTGGCGCCGGCGTTGGCCACGGCCATCACCGTTCGCGGCTGGTTGCGGGAGCGATTGCGGCGCGCCCGGCAGGGCGATGCGGCGCGCGACGACTGGCAGCCTCTGCATTCGATCACCGATTCCTCGCGCCGGCCGTGGCTGGTGTTTCTGGTCACCGGGCTCATCCCTGCCGCGTTGCTGGCTTCGTTCACGCTGATGATTGCGGGCACAGAGGTGGAAGCGGAGGAACATTTCATCGCCGCCCAGGCCTTGCTGACCTTCATTCTCTATGCGCTGGCCTCGGCCGGCATCGTGCACTTGCTGAGCCGTTCGCTCCGGCTGGTGACCGGCGAGCTGGCGCGGGGACTGGCGCACTTGCGTGAGGGGCGCTTCGATGCCGCCGTTCCGGTGCTCACGGACGATGATTTGGGCGAACTGGCGCGTGGGCTGAATCTGGCCCTGGAGGGCCTGCGCGAGCGCGAGGAGCTGAAGGATTCGCTCGCCATCGCCAGCGAAATCCAGCAGGGGCTGTTGCCGCGCCGGTTGCCGGACGTGCCCGGCTATGCCTTCTGTTCCTTCGAGCAGAGTTGCGAAGCGGTGGGCGGCGACTATTATGATTTTATCGAGCTGGACGATGGCCGGTGGTGGCTGGTGATGGCCGATGTGGCCGGCAAGGGCTATCCGGCGGCGCTGACCGTGGCCAATCTTCAGGCCATGCTGCGGGTGCTGGCGGCCGAAAATGTGCCGTTCGACAAGGCGGTGGCCTATGTCAACCGCACCCTGTGCGGCACGCTGGCCGGCGGTCGTTTTGTGACCATGTTCATCGCCAAATTTCAGCCGCGCAGCCATTCCCTGCTGTGGCTGAATGCGGGGCATGTGCCGCCGCTGTGGGCGCGGGAATCCGGTGTCGAGCGGCTGTATGCCACATCGCCGCCGCTTGGCATGGTGGAGAAGGTGGCCATCGAGCCCCGGCGCATCGAGCTGAATGCGGGCGACGTGTTGCTGGCCTGCACGGACGGCATCACCGAGGCGCGCAATCAGGCGGGCGAAATGTTTGGCGAGGATCGTCTGGCCGAATGGCTGCGGGCTCGACGAAACAAGCCGGTGGCGGGGCTGGCGGACGATCTGATGCAGGAGTTGCGCCGGTTCGGCCAGATGGAGGCGACGGACGACATCACGCTCTGGGGCGTGAAGCGGGAGGCATGAGCATGACGATGAACAGCGATGGGGGATTTCGCATCGAGCGCGACTCGATGGGCGAGATGAAGGTGCCGGCGGATGCGATGTATGGCGCATCCACCGCCCGCGCGGTGGAAAACTTTCCGATCTCCGGCATTCGTTTTCCGCGCGTGTTCATCAAGGCGCTGGGGCGCATCAAGCACGCGGCGGCCGAGGTGAACCGCGATCTGGGCCGGCTCGATGCCCGACGGGCGGCGCTGATTGACCGGGCCGCGCGCGAGGTGGCCGACGGCCGCTGGGACGATCATTTCCCGCTCGACATCTTCCAGACCGGCTCCGGCACCAGCACGAACATGAACGCCAACGAGGT
>CAYQMA010000083.1:0-4441 GCA_964418535.1 uncultured Zetaproteobacteria bacterium
CCCTCGGCGATGGCGCGGGACACGGCCTCCGGCAGCGGGCCGGAGTTGCCGATGCAGGTCGTGCAGCCGTAGCCGACGACATGGAAGCCCAGTTGCTTGAGCGGCTCCATCAGGCCCGCGTCCTCCAGATAGCGGGAGACCACCATCGAGCCCGGCCCCAGCGAGGTCTTGACCCAGGGCGCGGCGTTCAGGCCCAGCGCCGCGGCCTTTTTCGCCACCAGCCCGGCGCCCAGCATCACCGAGGGATTCGAGGTGTTCGTGCAGGAGGTGATGGCGGCGATGACCACCGCCCCGTCCGAGAGCGTGGCCTTGCGGCCGTTGATCTCGATGTCCACCGGTTTCGATTGCAGGCCCGCCTCGGCCTGCACGGCGGCCAGCGCCTCGGTAAAGGCCGGCTTGGCGTTTGTCAGCGCAATGCGATCCTGCGGCCGTTTGGGGCCGGCGATGCTCGGCACGACCGTGCCCATGTCCAGATGCAGGGTTTCACTGTATTCGGCGCGCACCTCGGAGCGGAACATGCCCTGCGCCCTGGCATACGCCTCGACCAGGGCCACCTGCTCCTCGGAACGACCGGTCAGGCGCAGGTAGTTCAGGGTTTCGTCGTCAATCGGGAAGATGCCGCAGGTGGCGCCGTATTCGGGCGCCATGTTGGCGATTGTGGCGCGGTCGGCCAGCGGCAGGTGATCCAGTCCGTCGCCGAAGAATTCGACGAATTTGCCGACCACGCCGTGCTTGCGCAGCATCTCGACGATGGTCAGCACCAGATCGGTGGCGGTGGCGCCCTCGGGCAGCCGGCCGGTCAGCTCGAAGCCGACCACCTTCGGCGTCAGCATCGAAATCGGCTGGCCGAGCATCGCGGCCTCGGCCTCGATGCCGCCCACGCCCCAGCCCAGCACGCCGAGGCCGTTGATCATCGTCGTGTGGGAATCGGTGCCGACCAGGGTGTCCGGATAGGCCGTGCCGGCTTCGTCCACGAACACGCCGCGCGCCAGATGCTCCAGATTCACCTGATGAACAATGCCGGTGTCCGGCGGCACCACGCGGAAGTTGTCGAAGGCCTGCTGGCCCCATTTGAGGAAGGTGTAGCGCTCGCGGTTGCGCTCGAATTCGATGGCCGCGTTGCGTTTGAAGGCATCGTCGGAGCCGAATGCGTCCACCTGCACCGAGTGGTCGATCACCAGCTCGGCCGGGGCCAGCGGATTGATGCGGGCCGGATCGCCGCCCAGATCGGCCATGGCGTCGCGCATCGCGGCCAGATCCACCACCGCCGGCACGCCCGTAAAATCCTGCATCAGCACGCGCGCGGGCATGAAGGCGATTTCGCGCGGCGTATCGTCGTCCGGCTTCCAGTTGGCGACGGCCTCGATGTCCTCGCGGCGCACGGTTTCACCGTCCTCGCGCCGGAGCAGGTTCTCCAGCAGGATTTTCATCGAATAGGGAAGGCGCGATACGTCGCCGGCCGCATGGATGTCGTACCAGGTATAGGTCTGGTCACCGACATTCAGCGTGGATCGGGCATTGAAACTGTTCTGGCTCACGGACTGCTCCTTGTGCTTGATGGGTTGCGAACGCTACCAGCACCGCCAGGCCGGGGGAATCAAAGGCGGCTCTCGTAACCCTGACGGGCATAAAAAACGGGAGGCGCGAGATGCGCCTCCCGTCCGCTCATGCATGGCCTGCCGTGATCAGGCGCGACCATGCCGGAGCCGATTCCACCGGCCTTCCCACCGCGGCCGGAAATGCCAGGCAACAGCCGCGGTCAGAAGCCCTCCGCAAGTCAGTAATGCGAAGGCTTCGGCAGCCGGTGTCTGCCAGATGGCCGCATAGATCAGCGACCCGATCGCGGCCAGGGTGGACAGGACAATGGTTGCCAAACGCATACGCATCACCTCCTTGCTGTCGGGATGGATTCCGGAACAGAAAGGGAGCCCGTCCGGACTCCCTGCCGTTTTTATGGGGACTGGCTCCCGCGCATTTCAAGGGGGTCTATAATCATGCCATGAACAGACTCTGGCCGGGTGTGGATGAGCAGCGGCAATGGATGCTGGAGACGATCCGCAACGAGGCCCGGCTTTGCCGCGCTTATACGGGGCGTCCGGTATTGTCGGATCGGGTCATGCAGGCGATGGCGGCGGTGCCCCGCCACCGCTTCGTGCCTTGGCGGATGCGCGCCGCCGCCTACGACAACGCGGCGCTGCCGGTGGGAAGCGGTCAGACGATTTCCCAGCCGTTCATTGTGGCGCTGATGACCGATCTGCTCGACCTGACGGGATCGGAGCGGGTGCTGGAGGTCGGCACTGGCACGGGCTATCAGACGGCGGTGCTGGCGCACCTGACGGACGAGGTCTGGACGATCGAATATCTACCGGAGCTGGCGTCGCGCGCCCGTCAGACATTGGAGGCTTTGGGTCTGGCGGAGCGAGTGCATTTCCGCGTGGGCGATGGTTGGCATGGCTGGCCGGAGGCGGCGCCGTTTGACGGCATCATCGTGACCGCCGCACCCGAGCGCGTGCCGGAGGCTTTGGTGGAGCAACTGGCGCCGGGTGGCCGCCTGGTCATCCCCGTGGGGCCGGCGGGAGCGCAGCAGCTGTTCCGCATCGAGAAGCGGCCGGACGGCAGTCTCGATTCACAGTCCGTGCTGCCCGTCGCCTTTGTGCCGCTGGTGGGCGGCGAGTGATTCCAGCCTGCGCCGCATGCGGCGCACATGGCCGCCGTGCCAGTACCATCGTCCGCAGCCGGGGCAGTGCCACACCCGACTCGCGGCCTGCCGGCTGTGCGGCGGAATGCGCGCCAGATCCGCATCCGATCCCGGTTCCAATGGGGTGTTGCAGACCAGACAGCGCGAAAACGGGGCCAGCAGCCAGTGGATGCCGGTTCGCTCGGCAAGCTCCAGGGCGCAGGCTTCGGTGCCCTGGCTGCGCAGGCAGATCACGAAGTCCGACGCGCCTCGATACTCCAGCAGCTTCCGGTCGCGCGTGACCAGCAGTCGCCGTTCGCTGCGCGCCAGCGCCATTAGGCGCGCATCGGGCGCTCCGGCCGGCGGCATCGCCGTATCATAGCCGGCAGCCCGGAGCCAGCGCCCCAGGCGTCCGAGCATCTCATCGGCTAAAAAACGCGGCGGATCAGGCTTTCTTTCCAAGCAACGGCTCGATCAGATCCATCGGCAGCGGGAAGATGATGGTGGAGGACTTGTCGCCGGAGATTTCCAGCAGCGTTTGCAAATAGCGCAGCTGGATGGCCTGCGGCTGGCTGGACAGGGCCGAGGCGGCGTCCACCAGCATGGCGGCGGCCTGCTTTTCGCCCTCGGCGTGGATGATCTTCGCGCGGCGTTCCCGCTCGGCCTCGGCCTGACGGGCCATGGCGCGGATCATGTTTTCGCCCAGATCGATCTGCTTGATTTCGACATTGCTCACCTTGATGCCCCAGGATTCGGTCTGCGCATCGAGAATGGTCTGGATGTCGCGATTCAGCTTGTCGCGCTCGGCCAGCATTTCGTCCAGTTCATGCTGGCCCAACACGCTGCGCAGCGTGGTTTGGGCGAGCTGGCTGGTGGCGGCGAAGAAATCCTCGACATTGATGATGGCTTTCTGCGGATCCACGACGCGGAAATAGACCACGGCGTTCACCTTGACCGAGACATTGTCGCGGCTGATGACATCTTGCGTGGGCACGTCAAAGACCAGCGTGCGCAGATCCACGCGCACCATCTGCTGGATGACCGGGATGACCAGAATCAGGCCCGGGCCCTTGACCTTCCAGAACCGCCCGAGCTGAAAGACGACGCCGCGCTCGTATTCGCGCAGCACGCGCAGCGAGCTGAGCAGAACCAGAATGACAAAGATCAGGACGATGGCAATCGGAATCATGACGTTTCCTCCTTGTGGGGCGATGCGGTGTTGCCGGAAGTTTCCGGCTCGATGAAAAGCGTGAGCCCTTCGATGCCGGTCACGCGCACGGCCTCGCCCTTGTGCACCGGCAGCCGGCTTTTTGCCTTCCATATTTCGCCATGCACATGGACGTGGCCTTCATGTTCGAAATCCTCGATGGCCGAACCACGTGCGCCGATCAACTCTTCGCGCCCGGATACCACGGGCCTGCGCCGCGCCTTCAGCGCCATGCCGACCACGAAAATCAGGAACAGGGCCGAGGCCAGCGCCACGCCGATGACCAGCCCCAGCGACAGCGCGAATCCGGGCGCGTCGGTATCCATCAGCATGATGGAGCCGGCGATGAAAGCGACAACGCCGCCCAGCCCCAGAGCCCCGAAGCTGGGCACGAAGGCCTCGGCGACCATGAAGGCGATGCCGAGCAACAGCAGGGCGAGCCCCGCCACGCTGACCGGCAGCGCCTGGAAGGCGAACAGCGCCAGCAGCAGGCAGATGCCGCCGATCACGCCCGGCAGCACGAAGCCCGGATTGGCCAGTTCGAAGAACAGGCCGTA
>CAYQMA010000084.1:0-4432 GCA_964418535.1 uncultured Zetaproteobacteria bacterium
ACCGTCGCCAGACCGAGAAAGGCAAAGAACCCGACCACGTCCGTGACCGTGGTGAGGATGGTGCCGGACGCCAGCGCTGGATCGATGTTCAAACGCTGCAGCGTCAGCGGAATCAACGCGCCGGCCAGCCCCGCCGCCAGCAGATTGATTAGCATCGCGGCCGCAATCACCAACCCCAGCTTCACGCCCAGATCGGGAAACCAGATCACGGCCACCACGCCCATCACCAGCGCGAAGCTCAACCCCGTCACCACGCTGACCAGCACCTCCTTGACCAGCGCCCGCCAGGCGTTGGCCAGCGTCACCCGGCCGAGCGCGATGCCGCGCACGATCACGGTCAGCGTCTGGGTGCCGGCGATGCCGCCCATGCTGGCTACGATCGGCATCAACACGGCCAGCGCCACCACGCGCGAAATCGTCTCCTCAAACTGCGCGATGACGGTCGAGGCCAGGATCGCCGTGCCCAGATTGACCATCAGCCACACGCCCCGGCGCCAGGCCGTGGTCGGCACCGGCTCGGCCAGATCGTCCTCCTCGGACAGCGCCGCCAGGCGATACATGTCCTCGGTCGCCTCTTCCTGCACCACGTCCAGAATGTCGTCGGCGGTGATGCGACCCACCAGCACGCCGTCGTCATCCACCACCGGCAGCGCCAGCACGTCGTATTTCTCGAAGATGCGCGCCACTTCCTCTTGGTCCTGGCCGGCATGGGCGC
The DNA here is from genome assembly GCA_964418535.1 of uncultured Zetaproteobacteria bacterium. Classification (GTDB taxonomy): domain Bacteria; phylum Pseudomonadota; class Zetaproteobacteria; order Mariprofundales; family Mariprofundaceae; genus JALVTX01. The sequence goes on from CAYQMA010000084.1 coordinate 716, forward strand.
GCGGAAAATCGCGATCCATCACGCGATCCACCAGTTCGTCCGGTTCGCAGAACAGCAACTTGTGCAACGGAATCACGCCAACCAGACGATCCTCGTCGTCCACCACATAGACATAGTTCAGGTTTTCGATCTCGTGGCCGAAGCGGCGCAACACCGTGAGAATCTTCTCGATCTTCCAGCCGGCCCGAACCTTGAACAGCTCGGCCTGCATCAGGCCGCCGGCCGACTCCTCGTCATGCGCCAGCAGCGGCTCAATTTCCCGGCGTTCGTCCGCATCCAGCCGATCCATCACCGCATCGGCCACGTCCTGTTCGACCGATTGCAGAATGTCGGCGGCATCGTCCGAATCCAGGTGCTCGACCACGCCCTCGATCTCGCTGGCCGGCATCCGACCCAAGAGATCCTCGCGCAAGCCCTCGGGCAGCTCCAGCAGAGCGTCGCCGCGCTGCTCTTCGGGAATGCGCTCCAGCAGCGACAGCCGTTCGTCATCGTCCTTGCAGCCCAGCAGCAGGCGTCCCTGCTCGCTGGCATGCATCTCCGACAGACGCTCACGCAAGGCGCGCGGATGTTCCGCCGCCATGGCCACTGCTTCGCGGGAGCTCAGTTCATGTTTCCGTTCTTCGTTCGCCTTGGGCATGTCCGCGGAGCATACAGAAACGCCGGGGGAAGGCCAGTCGCCCGACCTTCCCCCGGCGCGTTGGAAACCGCTGGATTCTTATTTCAGATGCAGCTTCTGTTTCACCAGCGCCAGTTTCTTGCGGGCCTCGGCCTTCCGTCCCTTCGAATAGACCGGACGATCCGGCACATCCGGCAGCTTCAACACCTTCTCGAAATAGGGCAACGCTTTCCTGTATTGTTTCTGGTCCAGCCAGTAATCGCCCATGAAATAGTTGGCGTCCATGTCATCCGGCGCGATTTCGAGCGCCTTCTTCAGATAGGCCAGCGCCTTGTCGTCATCGCCAAAACCGATAAACCCGCCCGGCACCATGTAGTAGAAACTGCCCAGCGTCGTGTAGATGGAACCGTGCAAGGCTTTGGGGTCGATCTTTTCAGCTTCCAGCAGCAGATCACGCCCTTTCTCCATCTGCGGCATGGCCTTGAACATGGCCGAAAGCCCACCCATCGCGCCGGCATAGCCCGCGCGGATGATGGCCTCCCAGATCTTGGGCTCGGCGCGGTTCGGATATTTGGCGGTCAGCGCCGCGGCCTTGTCCACCAGCGCCTTGAACGCCGCCTCCTTCTGCGAATCGGGCAGTTCGTAGTTGACGTGCGCCCATTCGTGCTGGAGTTCGCGCACCGCGTCGGTCACCGCATCGGCCCATGCCTGCGGCGCCAGGCTCAGGCACAGCGCCAGGGCGACCATGCCCAACCAGTTCTTCATCCGAATCATTCTTTCCTCCTTCAATCCTCGGTTTCCTTCGCAAACTTGCGTGCAATGCGATTCTGGGCGGCCAGCGCGCGATCCACAAGGCGCGGAAAACGCACATTGATCTGCACGAAAAAGGATTCGGGGAAGCCGATGTAGACTTCCTTCCGGTCGTTGTCGATGGCCTTCAGGATCTGCTTCACCACCGTTTCCGGCTCGTCCATGTTCATCTTCACGGCCTGCCCCATGCGCATGATGCGTCCGGTATTCAGCGGCGTCTTCACCGCCCGCGGCGCCACATACATCACCTTGATGTTGGTATCGTACACCTCGCGCCGAAGCGCCTCGGAGAAGCCGCGCAGACCGAACTTGCTGGCCGAATAGGCGGTGAAATAGGCAAACCCGATGGAGCCGAACACCGAGCCGACGTTGATGATGCGGCCGGCATTGCGCTCCTGCATTCCGGGCAGGATTTCGCGCGTCAGGTGCATGGCGCCCAAGAGGTTGACGCGAATCACCAGATCCAGCATCTCGTGGGGCTCGTCCTCGAAACATCGAAAGCTCATCACGCCGGCCAGATTGATGAGGATATCCACTTGCCCCAGCGCCTTTTCGGCAGCACGGGCAATGGCCTGACAACCCTCGATGGTGGACAGATCGCCCGGAATCGCATGCGCGCGCTCCAGATCGGCCGCCGTTTCCTTCAGACCTTCCTCGTTCGCATCCACCAGCGCCAGATGCGCGCCGCGCTCGTGCAAGGCGCGGGCCAACAACCGGCCCATGCCGCCGGCAGCGCCGGTGAGCAACACCTTCTTGTCGCGAATTTCCATCCTGTTCCTCCGGTCAGCGATTCAGCGGCACCAGCGGCAAGGCGCGGAAGATATCGCCGTAGAGTTTGTAGAACATCCGCGCGCAGTGCACGACCGCTTCGCGATCATCTTTCTCATCCAGCCGATTCATCAGATTCTTGTAAAAATCCACATGCCCCACATCCAGCGAACCGTGGGACGTGAGATAGGAAAAGGCGGCCTTCGGCAGCTTCAGCGCCGCCTGAATCCGTTCCGCCGCCTGCGTCGCCAGCGCCACGCTCGTGCCTTCGAGCACCAGCACCATGCCAAAGAAGCCGACCGGATTGCGACGGTTCACCGTATCATAGGCATAAGCCACCATCAGCTCCGTCGGAGGCAACGGCGCCGCCCGACGCACGGCTTCGGCATCGCCGCCACAGGCCTTGATATCGTTCAGAATCCATTCCTGATGACCCATCTCTTCCTCGATATACTCGCCAATGGCCTCGCGCAGCCATTCGAGACGCTCAGGCAGTCGCGCACCGGTGGCCATCAGCAACGGAACCGTGTGTTTCACATGGTGATAGGCCTGCCCCAGAAAGGCCAGATAACTCTCCAGCGCCAGCTCGCCAGCGGCGCCGCGCTGGATGAAGGGAATGGAAAGCAGGTCGTTGCGCGCATCCTCGGTGCGCGCGAGCAGCTCGTCGTAGAAATCCGAAGACTGGCTCATGCATCCTCCTGGTAACATGCTTCGATTCGTGATCGCCAGACCCGCCAGATGGCCTCGCGGCGCGGCCTTCCCGTCCCCGTAAACAATCCGTTGGCGACGGAAAAGGGCTCGTCGTTCCGCAACCAGCGGCGTACCCGTGCATAGTCCGGCAAGCGGGCGTTGGCCGCGTTTACGGCCTCGTCAATGATGCTGTCGTCCACCCCTGGCGCCGGCGTAATGATGGCCACATTGAACGGTCGAGCCTCGCCAAACACCACCGCCTGCGCAACCGCTGGGTGCATGGTCAGCTCCCGCTCCACCCATTCCGGCGACACGTTGCGACCAAAGGCGGTGATAAAAATGTGTTTCTTGCGCCCGGTCAGGTGCAAAAAACCGTCCGCATCCAGATGCCCGAGATCGCCGGTGGGCAGCCAACCGTCCCTCAGCTCCGGCTCACGCACGCCCCCATCCTCCAGATAGCCGGAAAACAGCGCTCCCTGCACCAGAATTTCGCCGTCGTCGGCGAACGCGACCCGCGCATGCGGCAGCGGCCGCCCCACCGAACCGGGCTGGTTTGCCGCCGGCGTGTTCACAGCCACCACGCTGGAGGCCTCAGACAAGCCATAGCCTTCGTACACCGGCAGGCCCAATTGCTGCGCACGTTCAAGCAGCGCCAGCGACACCGGCGCGCCGCCCACGGCCAGATAGCGCAGGGATTCGGGCCTGGGCCCGCCCGCTTCGATGGCGGCCACAAGCGCGGTCAGCATTTGCGGGATCAGGATGCAGGTGCTGATGCGGTGCTCGCACAGCGCGCGCAGAAAGCGGCCGGCATCCAGGCCGCTGGCGCCGGACAG
>CAYQMA010000085.1:0-4421 GCA_964418535.1 uncultured Zetaproteobacteria bacterium
ATGTGCTGGTGGTCACCAAGTTTCCGCTGATTCCCGGCTGCGTCGTGCCCTGCCGGCCGGTCGGCGTGCTGAAGATGGAGGACGAAAAAGGCGAGGACGCCAAGCTTCTCGCCGTTCCGGTGTCCAGCGTCAAGCCGGTTTACGACGACGTGCGCGGCCCGGAGGACATGCCCAAGTTCCTGCTCGACCAGATCGAGCACTTCTTCGAGCACTACAAGGACCTGGAGCCCGGCAAATGGGTGAAGGTGCGTGGCTGGGAAGGCGTCGAGGCCGCCAAGAAGGAGATTGAGGAGTCCATCGCCCGGTATGCGGGCTGACCTTCACACACCGCCACGGTTTGCCGCGCCGCCCGCATTGAAGCGGGCGGCGTTTTTCGTAGCATAGGAAGCATGTCGAGCCCCGCCGCATCCTCGCCGTCCGCCGCCTTCCGCCGGCGGCTCTACTACATGCTCGAACAGCCCGGCGAGAATCGCGCCGGTCGGGTGCTGCATATCTTTATCTTTGTGCTGATCATTGCCAATGTCATCGCCGTGATTGTCGAGAGCGAGGAATCCATGCGTCGGGCGCATGAGGCATTCTTCTCCGAATTCGAATGGATTTCGGTGGCGCTGTTCGCCCTCGAATACCTGGCCCGGGCCTGGGTGGCGGTCGAGGATCCGCGCTTTCGCGATCCCGTGCGCGGCCGCCTGCGCTATCTGCTCACGCCGATGGCCATTGTGGACCTGATGGCCATTCTGCCCTCGCTTCTGTCTGCCTTCTTCAATGTGGACACGCGTATTCTGCGGGTGCTGCGGCTGTTTCGGGTGTTCAAGCTGTCGCGCCATTTCTCGGCCCTGGAAGTGCTGTTTCGCGTGATTCGCAACGAGGCGCGGGCCTTGGGCGCGGCGCTGATGATCCTGATGGTGCTGGCAATACTGGCGGCGTCCGGTATGTATGCGGCGGAGAACGATGTACAGCCCGAGGCGTTCGGCAGCATCCCGCGCGCCATGTGGTGGGCCGTGGTGACGCTGACCACGGTGGGCTACGGCGACGTGGTTCCGGTTACATGGTGGGGGCATTTCTTCAGCGGCGTCATCGTGATTCTGGGCGTGGGGCTGGCGGCGCTGCCGGCCGGCATCATCGCCGGCGGCTTCACCCGCGAGCTGGAACGCCGCGCCGAAGCCTTCAAACTGGTGGCCCACGAGGTACTGGAGGACAACGTCATCACCCCCGAAGAGGAGGAACTGCTGGAGGCCACGCGGAAGGACCTGGGTCTGGATGCCGAGGAGGCGCGCGTGCTTTTGCACGAGGAGCAGGTGGAAAAAGCGGCCACGGCGGAGGGCGCGGTCAAGGCGGCGCGCTGTCCGCATTGCGGCAAGCCACTTGGCGCAGCATAATGCCTGCGCCGGCGTCGGCCGGCGCGGGGAGAGGAGGGGAACCATGAATCTGCAACGTGTATTTTTCGCATTCTTCGTGTTGCTGGCGCTGTCGCTGAACTACGGCTTCTTCGTCGGCGACATGGACAATCCCGCGCATCACAGCGCCTACGAACTGTTCGGCGCCATCGTCATCAACCTCATTGCCACCGTCCTGAAATTTGGCGAACGTTCCCACATCGGCTCGCTGCTGCTGGCCAGCAGTCTGGTGGCCGATGTCGGCCTTCTGGGCGCGGCAGCGGCGATGGGCTACGCAACCCATGTTGCGGGGAACCCGGCGGTCTGGACGCCGCTGGAGGTCTCCCTGGCCGGCGGGGCGCTGAGCGCGAACATCGTGTCCGTGGCCCTAATGGTGATCGAGGCGAGCACCATCCGGCGATAGGAGGCGCCGCCATGCCGTTGTCGCACTCGGTGCCGAATCCCGGCGACCACGTGCTGTTTCTGGTGCTGCGGCGCATGCGCGCGCCGCTGATCGTGATGATCGCCATCACGTCCATCTCGGTGCTGGGCATGGTGCTGATCCCGGGCGTGGATGAGCAGGGCCGGCCCTACCACATGAGCTTCTTCGAGGCCTTCTATTTCGTCAGCTTCATGACCACCACCATCGGCTTCGGCGAGATTCCGCACGCGTTCACGCCCGAGCAGCGCTTCTGGGTGACGCTGTGCATCTATCCCACCGTGGTGGGCTGGCTGTATGCCTTCGGCTCGATCCTGAACCTGATGCAGGACCCGGCCTTCAAACGCACGCTGTTTCACGCCGCCTTCGCCCGCCATGTGCGCAATCTGAGCGAGGCCTTCTGCCTGGTGTGCGGCTACGGGGCGACGGGGCATCTGCTGGTGCGTCGCATGACACGGGAATACCGCCAGTGCGTGGTGATCGACATCAACCAGGAGGTCATCAACGAACTGGTGATGGAGGACCTGAGTCTCTACGTGCCGGGCCTGGGCGCGGATGCGGCGGAAACGGAGCACCTCATCATGGCGGGGCTCAGGCATCCCCTGTGCAGGGCCGTGGCGGCCATCACCAACGACGATCAGGCCAATCAGAAGATTGCGATGACCGCGCGCCTGCTGCATCCGGACATCGCGGTCATCGCCCGCGCGGAATATCCCGAGACCGAGCGCAACATGCGCGCCTTCGGCGTGCATCATGTCATCAATCCCTTCGCCACCTTCGCCGAGGACATCGCCGAGGCGATGACGATGCCGGCGCATTTCCGCTTCCGGACGCGCCTGATGGAAGGGCATGATCCCGAGGAACTGGCTGCCCGCCTGGCCGCCCTGGCCGACAGGCCCTGGGTGCTGTGCGGTTTCGGCCGTCTGGGCCAGACGATTCACGCGCGGCTGGCCGAGGCGGGCGTGCGCTTCGCGGTCGTGGACGCGCATCCGGAAATCAACCCGCTTCCGGAAGGGGCCATCATCGGCCGCGGCATCGAGGAAGGGCATCTGCGCGAGGCCGGCATCGAACAGGCGGGCGGAGTGATCGCCGCCACCGACGACGACATGGACAACCTCTCCATCATCATGGCAGCGCGCCGGCTGAACCCGGACATCTTCACCATCGTCCGGCAGGTGCATCGAGCCAATGGCGCGCTGTTCGAGGCGGCCGCGCCGGACATGGTGATGCAGTGCAACCATCTGGTGGCCCGCAACGCGCATTCGTGGATCGCCACGCCGTTGCTGCACGATTTCGCGGACGGCATCGCGCGGTTGTCGGAGCGCACCGTGGAGCGGCTGATGAAGCGTATCGCGGCAAAGACGGCGGCCGAAACCTTCGAAACCTGGCAGGTGCGGCTGGACGATGGCGACATGCCCGCGGCCGCCGCCATGATGCGCGAGGGGACGGAACTGCGGATGGGGCACCTGCTGCGCGACCCCTGGCATCCCGACGAGCCCCTGCCTCATATCGTGCTGCTGGCGAAACTGGGTGGACGGGAATGGGTGCTGCCCGGCCCGTCGCTGCCGCTCCGTCTGGACATGAATCTGCTGTTCTGCGGCCGCCAGAGCACGGGCTGGCTGGCGGCTCGCTACCAGTCCGAGGCTCTGGCGTATGGCGTGGCGCGGGCGAGCGAGGACTGGGCCGCCGCCCCGGCCTCGGACGGAGCCTGACGACGGCGTGGGCTGGCGCCATGAATTCCCGTTGGCGGAGGGTCTGACCTACCTGAATCACGCGGCCGTCGGCGTCTGGCCCCGGCGGGCGGCGCGCGCGGCCCGCGCCTTCGCCGAGGAGAACATGCGCCGGGGCGCGGCCGACTATCCGCGCTGGATGGCTACCGAGCGCCGGTTGCGGCAGCGGCTGGCGGCGCTGATCGGCGCCGATGCCGCCGACGTGGCGCTGGCTGCCAACACCTCGGATGCGCTGTCCATCGTCGCCCAGGGGTTGGACTGGCGCGCGGGCGATCGGGTCGTGATTCCGGCCAGGGAGTTTCCGTCGAACCGCATCGTCTGGGATGCGCTGGGCGAGCGGGGCGTGCAACTCATCGAGGTGGAGCTGACGGACGACAATCCCGAGGCCGCCCTGATGGAGGCTTGCGAACGCGGAGCGCGGCTCTTGTCCGTAAGCAGCGTGCAGTACGCGCGTGGACTGCGCCTGAACCTGGAACGTCTGGGACACTTCTGCCGGGATCGGGACATCCTGTTCTGCGTGGACGCCATCCAGAGCCTCGGCGCCATCCGCATGGATGTGAACGATTGCCGGGCGGATATCGTGGCCGCCGACGCCCACAAGTGGATGCTGGGGCCGGAGGGAATCGCGCTGCTCTATGTGCGGCCCAAGCTTCGGGCGCGACTGAAGCTGTTGCGCCATGGCTGGCACATGGTGGAGAAGATGGGCGATTTCGAGGCGCGCGATTGGCGGCCGGCGGCGAGCGCCCGCCGTTTCGAGCCCGGCAGCCCGAATATGCTGGGCATCCATGTGCTGGATGCGAGTCTGTCGTTGCTGCTGGAGGTCGGCATGGCCGAGGTGGAGCGGCGGGTGCTGGAACGCGCCCGGCGACTGATGGCGCT
>CAYQMA010000086.1:0-4408 GCA_964418535.1 uncultured Zetaproteobacteria bacterium
TCGGACAGCGCCGGCAGCAGCGCCGTGCCCATGGCGATGCCGAACAGCGCCAGCGGCAGTTGCACGATGCGGTCGGAATAATACAGCCAGGACACCGCGCCCGTTGGCAACAGGGTGGCCAGAATGGTGCCCACCAGCAGGTTGATCTGCACCGCCGCGACGCCGAGCAAGGCCGGCCCGAACAGGCGCAGCGTTTGCAACACCGCCGGATGTTTCGGATTCCAGCGCGGGTGCGGCAGCCAACCGATGCGTTTCAGGGCCGGAAACTGGATGCCCAGCTGCAGCGCGCCGCCGGCCAGCACGCCAATGGCCAGCGCCTTTGCAGGGTCTTGAAAGCCGGGCGCAAGCACGATGGCGGCGAAGATGATGGCCACGTTCAGCAGCGCCGGGCTGGCGGCGGCCACCGCGAAACGTTTGTGCGCATTCAGCACCGCCCAAGCCATGGCGGCGAGTGAAATCAACGCCATGTAAGGGAACATCCAGCGCGCCAGTGTCAGCGCTTCCTGCCAGCGATCGGGTTCGTCGTGGAAGCCGGGCGCGAACACCATGAGCAGCCACGGCATCAGCGCCATGCCGGCCAGGGTGAACAGGATGAGCGCGGCCAGCAGCAGGCCGGTCAGCGCATCCAGAAACTCGCGCGCTTTCGCCTCGCTCTGTCGCCGTTCTTCCGCCAGCACGGGCACCAGCGCCACGGTCAGCGTCCCCTCGGCGAACATCCGCCGGAAGAAATTGGGCAGCTTGAAAGCCACGAAGAAGGCGTCCGCAACGAGGCCTGCGCCCAGCACGCGCGCCAGCAGGATGTCCCGCACGAAGCCCAGCACGCGCGACAGCAGCGTCCATCCGCCCACGGTGGAGGTGGTGCGAAACAGTCGCTTGTTCGCCCCAGCGTTTGACTTGTCCGTGGTCATGGCGATAATCGCCGCCCCTTTGCATAGCCGGCAAGCGTGCTTGCGGCTGGATTGGCCGGTCAGGCTACGCATGCGCATGCAAAGCGGAAGGGGGTGATGTGTTCATGCCGGGAGTTCGAGTTGATCCCGAAGACGATTTCGAGTTTGCGCTCAAGCGCTTCCGCAAGCAGGTGGAGCGAGCGGGCGTCATCAGCGAATGTCGTCGTCGCGAGGCGTATGAGAAGCCGTCCATTGCGCGCAAGCGCAAGGAAGCGGCCGCACGCAAGCGCCTGATGAAGCGCCTGCGGCGCATTCGTCGCCGCGAAATGCGCGACTATTGAGCATGCAACACGGCGCCAGGCCGGCGCCGGAATCTGGGGCAATGCCGGGCGCGCGTCGTCCGGCATTGTCTGTTTGGGGGTAAGGGATGTTGCTGGAACGGATTGCCGAGGACATGAAGGCGGCGATGAAAGCGGGCGACCGGGAGCGTTTGTCCGCCATTCGCATGTTGCGCGCCGCCATCAAGGATCGGGAGATCGAGCTGGGGCGCGCGTTGACCGATGAGGATCTGACGGCGCTGCTTGCCCGGCTGGTGAAGCAGCGCGAGGAGGCGGCGCGCCAGTATGAGGACGGTGGTCGCGCCGAGTTGGCCGAGCGCGAGCGACGGGAGGCGGCGGTGTATCGCACTTACCTGCCGGAGCCGTTGGCTGCCGATGAACTGGCCAAGTTGGTGGACGAGGCCGTGGCCGAAACCGGCGCTTCGGGCATGCGCGACATGGGCAAGGTGATGGCGGCGCTGAAGCCCAGGGTGCAGGGGCGCGCGGACATGGGCGAGGTCTCCGGCCTGGTTCGGCAGCGACTGGCCGGCTGAGCGCGGGAGTTGCAGGGCGAACCGCCATCGGCTACACAGGGACATGGCTCATTTTCCCCCGTCATTTCTGGATGAGGTGTTGGCCCGAACGGATATCGTCGAGTTGATCGGCCGCCATGTGCAGCTGAAGAAATCCGGCTCGAACTACATGGGGTTGTGCCCCTTCCATCACGAAAAAACGCCGTCGTTCTCGGTGTCGGCGGACAAGCAGCTCTACTATTGCTTTGGCTGCGGCAAGGGTGGCGGCGCCTTCCAGTTCCTGATGGATCACGATGGCTATTCATTCCCCGAGGCGGTGGAATACCTGGCCGAAAAGGCCGGCCTGCCGCTGCCGCGCGAGGCGGCCGAACGGCCGGGCGACGATGCGCGGCGCAAGCAGGCGCTGGCCTTGCTCGATCGCGCCGCGCGCGCTTTCACCCGGGCCCTGACCGGGCCCGAGGGCAAACAGGCGCTGGCCTATTTCCGCCAGCGCGGCCTGCCCGACCGGATCATCCGCGACTACCGGCTGGGGTTTGCGCCGCCGGGCTATGGCTTTCTGGAACGGGTGTTCGGTCACGATGGACGTTTGCTGGCCCAGCTGGAGGCGGTGGGCTTGCTGTTTCGCGGTGAACGCGGCTACGGCGATCGCTTCCGCGGCCGGGTGATGTTTCCGATTCGCGACCGGCGCGGGCAGGTGGTCGGTTTCGGCGGCCGGCTGATGGGCGACGGCGAGCCGAAATACCTGAATTCGCCGGAAACGCCGTGGTTCCACAAGGCGTCGTTGCTTTACGGCCTGTTCGAGCACCGCGACGAGATTCGCAAGCGCAAGCGGATGCTGGTCGTCGAAGGCTACATGGATGTGCTGGCGGCGGCGGCGCACGATTTGCCGATTGCGGTGGCGCCGCTGGGCACGGCCATCGGCGAACGGCAGATTCGCGAGATTTTGCGCCTGCATCCGGAGCCGGTGTTCTGTTTCGATGGCGACCGCGCCGGGCGTCAGGCCGCATGGCGGGCGCTGGAGCGGATGATGCCGATCCTGGCCGCCGAGCATGGCCCCCGGTTTCTCTATCTGCCCGAGGGCGAGGATCCCGACAGTCTGCTGGCCCGGGAGGGCGCGGAGGCGTTTGTCCGCCGTATGGATACCGAGGCACGGCCGGTGCTGGACACCTGGCTGGCGGGCCTGGCAAGCCTGGCAGGACGCGGGCCGGAGGGCCGGGCGCGCATGGCCAAGAAGGCCGATGCCATGCTGGCCACGATGCAGGACGCCTATCTGCGGCAGGTCTGGCGGCAGGAAGCCGAGCGCGCTACGCGCGTTCGATTGAGCGAGGTGCGTGGCGGCGCGCCGGCAGCGCAGACGCCCAGGAACGTCGCTGCGCGCAGTCCGGCCGAGCAAATGCAGGAGCGGTTTCTGGCCGCCTTGATCCGTCGGCCCGAGCGTTTGGCGCGTCTGGCGGAATGCGAGGATGAAATTTTACTTGACGACCCCCTGCTTCATCAGCTATACACGCGCGCCCTAGAATTGGCGGGAGTCCGCAACCTGGCCGGAGCGGAGATCGCGACGGCGCTGGTCAACGAGTTTCCGCAGGCGGATTTCCTGCCTCGCTGGGCGAATGAACCGGATGTGACGGACGACGAATTCATCGCGCTGCGATTGGCCATGGAAGCGCGAAGCATCGAGCGGCGCCTGCGTGAGGGCGCTGCAAGCATTGCGGAAGCGGCGCGCCTGAAACGGCGCTTGCAGGAAATACAGCAACAACGACGAGGTTGATTTCATGCCGAACCAAGAGCAGTTGAGGCTCCAGAATCTGGGCGCGTTGATGGCGCGCGGCAAGGCGGAGGGGTTCATCACCTACGATGACCTGAACAAGCACCTGCCCGAGGGGCTGGTGTCGCCCGATCAGGTGGAGCGCATCATCAATCTGTTCACCGAGATGGGCATCGACGTGGTGGATGCCGAGCGTGCGCCCAATTCCGGCTACAGCATCCGCAAGGATCGTTTGCGCAAGGAAGATTCCGCCCTGCGTGCCGACACCACGACGCTGGGCACGGTCATTCGCATTGACGATCCGGTGCGCATGTATCTGCGCGAGATGGGCACGGTGGAGCTGCTCACCCGCGAAGGCGAGATCGAAATCGCCCGCCGCATCGAAGAAGGCCGCATGCAGGTGCTTGAGGCCATCTGCCTGTGCCCGGCCACGTTCCGCGAAATCATGCAACTGGGCGAACGTGTGCAGGGCGAGGACGCCGAAATCCGCCACATTCTGGATATTGACGACAAGGTGGTGAATGCGGCGGCCATTGCGCAGTATGAGTCGCAGCTGAACAAGTCCTCCGACGACGATCTGGACGAGGATGAAGAGGCTGCGGCCGGTCCGGAGGAGATCGACCAAGAGAAGCTCGACGAGGCCATTCGCGAGCGCAAGGCCACGCCGGATGGCACGCCGATGCAGGAAATGGTCATCACCCGTGAAGAGCAGTTGCAGGAGGCCATCCAGCATTTCCAGCAGGCCAAGCAACTGCATGCGGAATACGTGCAGCAGAAGAAAAAGCTGGATGCGAATCCGGACGACGAGGATTTGCAACGCGCGGTCAAGGAAACGCTGGATGCGATGCTGGCCGAGCTGGTCGCCATTCCGTTCTCCAGCCGTGAGATCGACCGGCTTGTGCAGCG
>CAYQMA010000087.1:0-4393 GCA_964418535.1 uncultured Zetaproteobacteria bacterium
AAACTGCTGGCCGAGGGCAAGGCCTATCGCTGCTGGTGCAGCAAGGAGGAACTGGATGCGATGCGGGCCGAGCAGCGCGCGGCGGGTCGCAAGCCGATGTACGACGGGCGCTGCCGTCATCGCACGGAAGGTTCGCTGGATGAGCCGCATGTGATTCGCTTCCGCTCGCCGGATGCCGGCCAGACCGTGGTGCGCGATCTGGTGCTGGGCGATGTGGTGTTCGACAATCGTGAGCTGGATGACCTGATTCTGATGCGTTCGGACGGCAGTCCGACTTACAATCTCGCGGTGGTGGTGGACGATGCGGCGATGGGCATCACGCATGTGATTCGCGGCGCCGATCACCTGAACAACACCCCGCGCCAGATGCAACTCTATGAGGCCTTGGGCCTGCCCATGCCCGAATTTGCGCATATTCCGCTGATCCACGGGCCTGACGGCGCCAAGATGTCCAAGCGGCACGGCGCCGTGGCCGTGACCGAATACCGCGACGCGGGTTATCTGCCAGATGCGATGGTCAACTATCTGGCGCGGCTGGGCTGGTCGCACGGCGATCAGGAAGTGTTCTCCCGCAAGGAGCTGATCGAGCTGTTCGACGTGCGCGATGTCGGCAAGACGGCGGCCCGCTTCGATCAGTACAAACTGGACTGGCTGAACGCCCATTATCTGCGCTCCGCCAGTCCCGAATCGCTGCTGGATGAGGTGCGCGCGCGGTTGGACGTGGACACCGGCCGCGGGCCGCGCCTGACCGAAGTGATCGCGGTCCTGCAGGAGCGCTCGCGCAATCTGAACGAGCTGACCCAGGGCGCGCGATTCTTCTATGTCGCGCCGGAACATTATGATGAAAAAGCCGTTCGCAAGCATCTGAAAGAAGCGACCTGGCCGCTGCTCGAGGACTTTGTGCGCGAAGCCGAAACGATGGAGGCGTGGACGGCGGAAGCCATCCATGCGCTGATTGCCCGGCTGTGCGAGGCGCACGAAGTGAAAATGGGCAAGCTGGCACAGCCGATCCGCATTCTGGTTTCGGGCGGGCCGGTCTCGCCGCCGATCGACGCCACGCTGGCCCTGCTCGGACGGGAGGAATCCCTGAACCGCATTCGTCGGGGCATCGAGCGACTGAAAACGCCGGCCGCCTGAGTCGGAACAATCGCTGAATCTGTAAGGCCTGACGCGGCCGTTGGCAAAAGCGTCAGGCCGGGTCGATATCCACCTGCACCATGCCCTGTTCGATGCGCACCGGAAAGGTCTCGATATCCTCATAAGCCGGCGGCGTCAGCGCCCGTCCGTTGCGGATGCAGAAACGCGCGCCGTGCCGGGGGCAGATGATCTCATCGCCTTCCACCTGGCCGCTGGCCAGTTCGCCGCCGTCGTGCGTGCACACATCCTCGATGGCGTAGAGCGATCCCCCGAGATTGAACACGGCGATGGGCCCGATCTCGGTGGCAACCACCTTGCGAGCTCCCGGTTTCAATTCATCCGCCGCACAGACATCCACCCATTCCGCCATATCCGCTTCCTCCGGAACAATCTGTCAGGACAAAATATCAGAACAAAGTCAGAACAAGCCGAGTTGCAGCCGCGCTGCCTCGCTCATCATCGAGCGATCCCAAGGCGGGTCGAACACCAGCTCCACCTCGGCTTCGCGCACGCCGTCCAGCGCCAGCAACTTGCTGCGCACGTCCTCGACCAGAATCGGCCCCATGCCGCAGCCCGGCGCGGTCAGCGTCATCACCACATGCACGCGGCTGCCGCCGCCTTCGAGCGGCTGGATATCCACATGGTAGATCAAACCCAGCTCGACGATATTGACCGGAATTTCAGGATCATAGCAGGTGGACAGCGCGGCCCAGACCTGATCCTCGTTCACCTCGCCCGCGCCCCCGGCCTCTTGTTGCTCCTCGGCATTTTTCTCCCCGGGCTTTTGCTCCGGCGCCTGCGCAGCCGGTTCGAAACCCAGCGCATCGGCGTCCTTCGCATCGATGCGCGCCAGATTGCCATAAACATTCACCGTATAACTGCCGCCCAGGGACTGGGTGATGGTCACATCGCTGCCCTGGGGAATGGTGATGCGCGTGCCGACGGGAATCAGCGTCGCGTCGCAATCGCGAAGCACGCGCCGCACCTCGCCGACATGCTGGCCCGAATCGTTGCCGCCCATCCGCTACTCCGTGCTGGCCGACTGCTGGCCTTCCAGCGCCGCGTGCAGGGTGTGCCAGCAGAGCGTGGCGCACTTGATGCGCGAGGGAAACTCGCGCACCCCGCCAAGCACGGCCAGCTTGCCCAGTTCCTCATCCGCCGCCGGTTCGTCGGGCGCGCCGGTGACCATGTCGTGAAAGCGCCCGAACAGGCGTTCGGCTTCCTCCAGCGTGCGCCCCTTCAGATGCTCGGTCATCAACGAGGCCGAGGCGGTGGAAATGGCGCAACCCGAGCCCTCGAAACTGACATCCTCGATCACGCCGTCATCATTCACCTTTAGATACAGGTTCAGCCGATCGCCGCACAATGGATTGAAGCCTTCAGCGCGATGGGTGGCATCCGGCATGGAGCGGAAATTGCGCGGATGCTTGTTGTGATCCACGATCACCTGCTGATACAGATCCCTCAGATCGAACATGCCGTCTCCCGCTGCGACGCTTGTGCGTGGCGCCTCATGCAAACATCTCCCGTGCCTTCTCCAGGGCCGCAAACAGCGCATCCACTTCCTCGAAGGTGTTGTAGGCCGCAAACGATGCGCGCGCCGTGGCTGGCACGCCGAAGAAATCCATCACCGGCATGGCGCAGTGATGGCCGGCGCGGATGGCCACGCCCGCGCCATCGAGGATGGTGCCGAGATCGTGCGGATGCACGCCGTCGAGGATGAACGACAGAATGCTGGCCTTGCGCTCCGCCTCGCCAATGAGACGCAGGCCCGGGAACGCGTGCGCCCGCTCGGTGGCATAGGCCAGAAGCCGCGCCTCATGCGCGGCAATGCGCGCCACCCCTACGCGGGAGAGCCAGTCCAGCGCCTGGCCGAAACCGATGGCGCCGGCGATATGCGGCGTGCCGGCCTCGAAGCGCCAGGGCAGCTCGTTGTAGCGCGTTTCCTCGAAGGTAACCATCGAGATCATGTCGCCGCCGCCCTGCCAGGGCGGCATGGCTTCCAGCAGTTCCTCCTTGCCATAGAGCGCGCCGATGCCGGTCGGGCCATACATCTTGTGGGCGCTCATGGCATAGAAATCCGCGTCGAGGCGTCGCACGTCCACATCCAGATGCGCGGCGGCCTGGGCGCCGTCCACCAGCACCTTCGCGCCAGCCGCATGGGCCAGCTCGATCATCCGTTCCACCGGATTGATGGTGCCCAGCGCATTGGACAGGTGTGAGACGGCCACCAGCTTCGTGCGCGGCGAAAGCAGCCGCTCGAAAGCCTCCATGTCCACCTCACCGCGCCGGTTGATGGGGGCCACGACGAGCTTTGCGCCCACGGCATCGCGCAGCATTTGCCAAGGCACAATGTTCGAATGATGTTCAAGCCCGGTAATCAGGATTTCGTCGCCTGCTTGCACATGGGCGCGTCCCCAGGTGGAAGCAACCAGATTGATGGCCTCGGTCGTGCCGCGGACGAAGATGATTTCGCGTGTGCTGGCCGCGCCGATGAAGGCGCGGAGCTTTTCGCGCGCGCCCTCATAGGCGGCGGTCGCACGCTCGGAGAGGGCATGCACGCCGCGATGCACATTGGCGTTGTCGCGCCAATAAAAATCGCGCACGGCCTCGATGACCTCAACTGGTTTCTGCGTCGTGGCCGCATTATCCAGATAAGCCAGCGGATGCCCGCGCACCTGTTGCGCCAGCACCGGGAACTCCGCTCGGATGGCATCCACGTCGAAATCGACATTCGTGTCTGGCATGGGACTGCTCACAGCATCTCCTCCAGGGTTTCCCCGCCCGGCAATCGCGCCAGCACCGCCCGTTCCAGATGCCGACGCACGGCGGGGATCGTCAGCCGGGACAGCACATCCTCGGCGAAGGCGAAAGTGAGCACATTGCGGGCGGCATCGGCATCGAGGCCGCGGCTGCGCAGATAGAAAAGTTGAGCCTCGTCCAGTTGCCCGACGGTGGCGCCATGCGAGCACTGCACCTCGTCGGCATAGATTTCCAGCTCCGGCTTGGTGTCCACCTCGGCATGGCGCGACAGCAGCAGGTTGGCATTGTGCTGCGAAGCGTCGCTGCCGTCGGCGCCGGGGTGCACCACCACCTTGCCGTTGAACACCGCGCGCCCGCGTCCCGCCACCAGTCCCTTGTAGCGTTCCTGGCTGACGCAGTTCGGGACTTCGTGCGCCACATGGGTGTGATGATCCAGATGGGCGCGACCGTCGGCCAGATAAAAGCCGTTCAGCTCCGCTTCGGCGCGCTCGCC
>CAYQMA010000088.1:0-4352 GCA_964418535.1 uncultured Zetaproteobacteria bacterium
GGCCGAACATGCTCTAATTCTGCAATCATGCCATGGTCATGGCCGATAGTGACCCTGTTGCCGTTGGGGGATTGGCGGGGAGCAGCGGTTCTTGCTATAATCGGTTCCACGACTGCGGAGGAGGTGCCCCATGGCCAAACGCAGGGACGATCAACCCGATACATCCCGTAGAAACTTTCTGCGCCGTTCGTCGTCTGTGGCTGGCGCTGTCGCCACCGCGGGTCTGGTCGGCGAGAAACTGGTTCGAAAGGTCGAGCGCGTATGCGGCGATGAGGATCGCGAGGAACTGAAGAAGCGTTATGAGGCCGATGCCTTGCGGCAGGAGCGCCTGATGAAACAGAAAAAGCTCGTCCTGATGAGCCGGGACGAAAAGGAGCGGATGCTCGACGAGATCATACGCCATCATCACAAGTCCACCGCCTGATTCAGAACAAAGGAAACCGGAGGTCATCGATGACATGCAAAACCTGTGGCAGGGAAGGCGGCTGCACGGATTCGAGCGAGCCTGAAGGCGCCGGGCTTTCCCGTCGCGAATTCCTGAAGTACACCGGCATTGCGAGCATTGCTGCGGCGGTCGCCGAGGCCGACTCGCCCGAAGCGGAGGCGGCGACCTTCGCCGAATGGTTCCAGACCCATTACCAGCTGATGACGGAGGAGGAAAAGCAGGAGTGCATCCGGCGCCTGGAAGAGCGCTACAGCAAGGAATACGAAAAGAAGGTCACCGTCTCCGACGCGCCGGCGCTCAAGGGCGTGCTGTTCGGCTACGCGCTGAACATCCAGAAATGCATCGGCTGCCGCACCTGCGTGCATGCCTGCGTGCAGGAGAACAATCAGTCCCGCTACGATCCCGAGATCCAGTGGATCAAGGTCTTGCGGATGGAGAAGGGCAATCTTTCCTTTTCGGAGGAAAAACTCGACCACGGGTATCCTGAGCACAGCGCGATCGGGGATCACGGCGTGCAGGTCGGGGGCAACGCCTACACGCCGGCGGGAGTCTCCACCGAGGATGCCGTCCGTTATTACGATCCCGAGAAGGTGCCGGAAAAGGACTATTTCTACTTTCCGGTCCAGTGTCAGCAATGTGAGAAGCCACCGTGCGTCAAGACCTGCCCGGTGCGCGCCACGTTCCGGGAGCCGAATGGCGTCGTGGTCATCGATTACAACTGGTGCATCGGTTGCCGGATGTGCCAGCTCGCCTGCCCCTATGGCGCACGGCGATTCAACTGGGGGGAACCGAATCTTCCCAAGGAGGAAATGAACCCGCACACGCATTACTACGGCAACCGGCCGCGCATGCGCGGGGTGATGGAGAAATGCATCTTCTGCCTGCAGCGCACGCGCGAGGGCCGCTATCCGGCCTGTCTCGAGGCCTGCCCGGTGGGTGCCCGGAAGTTTGGCAACCTGCTCGATCCGGAAAGCGAGATCCGCAAGATCCTGGCGACGAAGAAGGTGTTCCGGTTCAAGGAGGAATTCCATACCTACCCCAAGTTTTTCTACTTCATGGACTGAAGAGGGGGATGCGATGGGACGCTTTCTGAAGGACAGCCTGCGCTGCGCGTTTCGGGGCGGGAACCTGTATTACGGGTGGCTGGGCTTTCTGGGTTTATGCATTGGCCTTGGCCTGTATCCCATCTACCTTCTGTTGACGAAGGGGCTGATCGTCACGGGCGCGAGCGATCAGGTGACGCTTACGCAGCTGCTGGCAAACTTTATTTTCACCGCGCATGTCGCGGCAGCCGCGATTCTCGTCGTGATCCCGGGCTTCGTGTACAAGCGAGAGGACATGAAGGATCTCACCGTGCTGGGCGAGATCGTCGCCATTGGCTTTGTCACCTCGGGCCTGATTTTTGTCCTGCTTCATATGGGGAGGCCCGAGCGCTTCTGGCACATGCTCCCATTCGTCGGATACCCCAACTTTCCGAATTCGACGCTCGTTTTTGATGCCATTACCCTCAACACCTACTGGCTGCTCAACGTCGTCGCTGTGGCCATCTTCCTGTACCGACGCTACCGCGGCCTGCCGGTTCACAGTCCGGTATACCGCTTTGTGGTCTGGTGGGCGATTCTTTGGGGGCCGCTGATTCATATCATCACCGCAGCGGTGCTTGGAAACAACGCCCGCATGTTCGCCTGGAACACGGCGGTGCTTCCCTTTGCCTTTCTGTCGATGGCGGGCGCTTCGGGACCTGCCATCGTCATTCTCTGCTTTCTGGTCATCCGCAAATACACGGCCCTGCGCATTCCGGACAGCGCGATCGATGTGCTGGCCAAGATGGTGGCCTGGAGCATGGGGATCGTGGTCGCGGTGTACGTATTCGAGCATTTCGCTGTGCTTTACAACAGCACCGAGCATGCCGACTGGCTGAAATTCGCGATGATGGGGCACCACGGCCTGAATGATTATGTGCCATGGTACTGGTTCATTGTCGTCACTTTTCTGGGCTCGTTTTTCGCACTGCTGTTCCGACGCGTGCGGCAGAGCTACAACCGCTGGCTTCCGCTGGTTTGCTTTATCGTCGCGGCCTCGATTCTGCTGGAGAAGCCCTATTTCATGGTTTTTCCGGCCTTTAGTCCATCGCCTCTGGGCGAGTATGTCGTCTACCATACGACCGCCATCGAGTTCCTGGCCGTCGTGGCCACCTGGGCGATCGGGATGCTGCTCATGACATTGCTTCTTCGAGTGGGCGTCGGCGTGCTGACGGGCGAGGTGGCGCTGCGTCCAGGCAAAACGAGTACCGAGCAATCCCCGGAGGCTATGGAAAAGGCGCCGTTCGCTCCCGAAGGAGGCGTATCATGAATCGCAGGGTGCAGGTCCTGGTTGCCTTGGCGGTTTTTGCGGGAGGGGCGGCAGTGAGTTATTTCGCCCTTCGGCCGGCGGCGGAGGTAAGTACGCCTCCGAAACCGCCCGAGGTCATCCGGGACTGCGTGGAAAGCCGGGTGGGATATACCGACATCGAGCGAACCGAGAATGCGGTTCCGGAGTACGGGTATCCGAACGTCAAGTGCTCGCCAAGGACGAAGAAGGTCTGGTGGTACGGGGATCCCTTTACCGACACCATTCCGCTCGGTGAGATGCCGCCTCTGGATGCCGACGATGCGACCCGTGCCGATTTCGCCCATGCCGTCGTGCGGCCCCGGGAGCCTCATCTGAAGTACTTCAATATGTTTCCGAATCATTGCGAAGGCTGTCACAACGGCGAGGCGGTCCCCTATCCGGCCAACAACCATCCGCGGGAGCTGATGTTCCACCAGGATGTCGTCGAGAATGCTCTGAAACTGCAGCATGGCCGTGGCGCGATCTGGTGTCTGGACTGCCACAGCGCCAAGCACCGCAACAAGCTGCGCGACAGGCAGGGACGGCTGATCAGCTTCAACCAGCCGCAGAAGCTGTGCGGCTCCTGCCACGGTCAGATCTACGCGGACTGGCGGATGGGCATTCACGGAAAACGCATTGGTTCCTGGCTGTCGCATGGGAAGAAGCGATGGTGGGTCTGCACCGAGTGCCACAATCCGCATACCGTGCAGAAGCACCGATTCGACCCGATCCGGCCGGAGGCGCCGCCGGCGCTTCCGCCCGGCATGGCGAATGCCGATCACGAGCTGAAGCCGCATGACGAATAGAGGCGCAATCCTTGCGCCATGGGCGGCGCTGCGGGTGGAAAAATCCGCATTGCGGGCCGGAACAAAGCGTCTAGAATCCTGCTAAGGCAGGACAATAAAGGAGGATGACATGAAAAAGGCATGGATGGGAATCATCGCGGCGGCGTTCGGGATGATGGCCGTCTCGGCTCCGGCCATGGCCAAGGATGCGGAAGCCATTTACAAGTCCAAGTGCAAGATGTGCCACGAGTTCGACAAGAAGAAGGTCGGGCCGGCATTCAAGGACATGAACAAGGACCCGGCCGTGCTGAAGGCGACGATCACGAACGGTCGCAAGATGATGCCGAAGTGGAAAGGTAAACTCTCGGAAGAAGAGATCGATGCCATGGTGAAGTTTATCCAGTCCAAGCAGTAAGCGCGGAAAGCGTGCATTCGAACCGCCCCGCATCCATGCGGGGCGGTTTTTTGTTCCCGATCGGCCGATCCCGTCCGAATCCGGACGCTCCTCATGTGCTCCTGCTTGCCGCCCCCCGCTGGTTACGTCTATATTGAAAGTTCAGTGGGCCGGAACATGGCTCCGGGGCGCGATACAACCGGAACCGCTCCGTTCCTGTTGCCGGCAAGCACACGCGAATGGAGGGTGATGATGAAGAAAATATCGGTATTCCTTGGAATGCTGGCCCTGTTTCCGCTGATGGCCGAGGCGGGCGGATGGGACAAGAGCAAGGGCACGGATGAGATCACCCTGACGG
>CAYQMA010000089.1:0-4349 GCA_964418535.1 uncultured Zetaproteobacteria bacterium
GGTTCGAGATTGGCGGCATCGAAGGGCTGGATTTCGATGCCCTGTTCGGCAAGCCAGTCGGACATGGGCGGATAGACGCCGGCATCGGAGCCGGTGACGCGCCAGCCAGCCTCCCGGGCCAGCGCCGCCACGCCGGCCATCGCGGTGCCGCAAATGCCGAGAATATGCGCATGTCTGGTCATCGGACGGATTGAACCACAATCGCCGCGCGACAGAAAGCGCCGAGCGCGGCATTATGCGGCCCATGCATGTGCCGCCCCTGGAAAAGGTGATTGTGGAAACCGGCAGGCAGCCGCAGGCGTGCGTGATCTGGTTGCACGGGCTAGGCGCGGACGGCCACGATTTTGAACCCATCGTGCCGGAATTGGGGCTGCCGCCCGAGCTATCGGTGCGTTTCGTGTTTCCGCACGCGCCGGCCATGCCGGTCACCTTGAACGGCGGTTATATCATGCCGGCCTGGTATGATTTCTGGCAGAGGCCCGACGGCCATATTGAGCACGACGAGACCAGCATTCGCCGTTCGGCCCGGCAGATTCAGATGCTGATCGAGCAGCAGGAAATGCACGGCATCGCACCTGAGCGGATCATGCTGGCCGGATTTTCGCAAGGAGCTGCGATGGCGCTTCACTGCGGCTTGCGGCAGGAGCGTTCGCTGGCCGGCATCATCGCGCTGTCCGGATACCTGTTGTTGCCGGAGCGGCTTGAGGCAGAAATGACCGGGGCCGGTCGGGCCACGCCCGTGTTCATGGCGCACGGCAGCGAGGATGCGGTCGTGCCCTGCGCGGCCGGACGACACGCGCGCGACGTGCTGCTGGCGGCGGGTTGCGATGTAAGCTGGCACGAGTACCCGATGGCGCATCAGGTGTGCGAGGCCGAGATTGCGGCCATTGGCCGCTGGATGACAGCTCGCCTTCAGGCGGGCTGATCGCCGCTGGCCGCCCGTGCCGCCGCAATGGCGGCGATGTTCAGGATATCGTCCACGCCGGCGCCGGTTTGCAGCACATGCGCTTGCTTCGGCAGGCCCAGCAAAATCGGCCCGATGGCCGTGCCGCCGCCCAGATCGCGCACCAGCTTGTAGGCAATGTTGCCGGCCTGCATGGTCGGGAAAATCAGCACATTGGCCGGCGATTTCAGGCGCGAGAACGGGTATTGCGCCAGCAGTTCCGGGTTGAGCGCCGTGTCCGCCTGCATTTCGCCGTCCACCACCATGTCCGGATGCGTTTCGTGCAGGATGCGCACGGCCTCGGCCACCTTGTTGGATTCGCGATGCGGCGCGCTGCCGAAATTGGAGAAGGACAGCATGGCCACGCGAGGCTCAAATCCGAGCGAAGCGGCGGTTTCGGCGGCCAGCACGGCCAGTTCGGCCAGCTGTTCGGCGCTCATGTCCACGTTCACGGTGGTGTCGGCAAAGAAATAAGCGCCCTTGTCCATGATCAGCATGTACAGGCCATAGACGCGATAGTGACGCCCCGCCGCGTCGTGGCCCAGCACGCGCAGCACCGGCCGCAACACATTGGGATAATGCGCCGTGCGGCCGGAGAGCATGCCGTCCGCGAAGCCCTGCTTGACCATCATCGCGGCCAGCACGTTGGCGTCGTGGCGGAGCGTCTGAAGCGCATCCTGCCGCAGCACGCCGTGCCGGTTGCGGTCGAAATAATAGGCGTCCACCAGGCTTTGAAAGCGTGCGTCCTCGTTGGCTGGATCGAGAATCTCCAGTCCGTCTCCGTCCAGATCGAGCGTTTCAAGCGTCGCCCGGATGCGTTCGGCGTTGCCGATCAAGATGGGTTTGGCGATGCCCTGACCGACCATCAGATGCGCGGCGCGGATGATCGTTTCGTCCTCGCCCTCGGGCAGAGCCATGGTCAGCGGGCGTTGGCGCGCCTTGTCCATGATCCAGCGCATGAACAGGCGCGAGCGATCGATGCGCGCGGCCAGCTCCTGCCGGTAGGCGGATTCGTCGGTGAGCGGTTGTCTGGCGACGCCGGATTCGGTGGCGGCGCGTGCCACGGCCGCCGGCACCACTTCGATCAGCCTGGGGTCGAACGGTTTGGGCAGGATATATTCCGGCCCAAAGCGCAATCGGCTCCCGCCATAGGCCTTGCGGACGGAATCGGGCACTTCCTGTCGCGCCAGCTCGGCCAGCGCATGCACGGCGGCGATCTTCATCGCCTCGTTGAAGGTGGTGGCGCGGGCATCCAATGCGCCGCGGAACAGGAACGGAAAGCCCAGCACATTGTTGACCTGGTTCGGATGATCGGATCGGCCGGTGGCCATGATCAGATCCTTGCGCGTGGCCATGGCCAGGTCATAGGCGATTTCCGGGTCGGGATTGGCCATCGCGAACACGATCGGCCGTTCGGCCATGGTTTTCAGCATCTCTGGCGTGACCACATTGCCGGTGGATAGGCCGACGAATACGTCGGCGCCGCGCATCGCTTCCTCCAGCGTGCGTTCGGGGCGCTCGGTCGCGAAATAGGCCTTGTGCGGCGGCAGTTCTTCCGGCCGATCCTTGGAGATTACGCCCTTGCGGTCGAGGAACAGGATGTTTTCGCGTCGCGCGCCCAGTTCCTCCAGCAGTTTCATGCAGGCAAAGCCGGCCGCGCCCGCCCCCAGACAGACGATTTGCACGTCCTCGATTTTCTTGTCCTGCAACAGCAGCGCATTCAGAAAGCCGGCGGCCAGAATCACCGCTGTGCCGTGCTGGTCATCGTGCAGCACGGGGATGTTCATGCGCTTCTTCAGTTCCTCCTCGATCAGGAAGCATTCCGGCGCCTTGATGTCCTCCAGGTTGATGCCGCCGAACGTGGGCTCCAGCCGCGCCACCGTTTCCACGAAGGCCATCGGATCGGTTTCGGCGATTTCCAGATCGAACACGTCGATGTCCGCGAAACGCTTGAACAGCACGCCCTTGCCTTCCATCACCGGCTTGCCCGCCAGGGCGCCGATGTTGCCCAGTCCCAGCACCGCCGTGCCGTTACTGATGACGGCCACGAGATTGCCGCGCGAGGTGTAGTCGTAGGCCAGCTCGGGATTTTTCTCGATTTCCAAGCAGGGGACGGCCACGCCCGGGGTGTAGGCCAGCGACAGATCGCGCTGGCTTACGCACGGCTTGGTCGGCTGCACGCTGATCTTGCCGGGCGTGGGCTGGCTGTGATAGGCGAGCGCGTCTTCGCGCAGGGTGTCCTTGGGCATCGGCTTCTCCAGCTTATCGGGGATGGGCGCCCATGCTACTCTTTCCGCATGACTTTGAGCAGGGGGCGCGTTGGATGAAGATTGGCGTGGCTGGCGCCGGCGCGGTCGGTTCGCATTACGGGGCGATGCTGCAACGCGCCGGGCAAGAGGTGCGGTTGCTGGCGCGCGGCGCGCATCTGGCGGCGATGCGCGCGCATGGACTGCTGCACGAAACGAATGGCGAGCGCCATCGCCTTGCGGTGCAAGCGAGCGACGATCCGGCCGTGCTGGAAGGCTGCGATGTGGTGATGCTGACCTGCAAGATGCCCGATTTGGAATCCATGCTGGCGCGCTTGGCGCCGCATCTTGCGCCGCATGCCCTGCTGCTCACCTTGCAGAATGGCGTGGATGCGCCCGAGCTGGTGGCCAGGGTATTCCCGGAGCATGCCGTGGCTGCCGGCACGGCCTTCATCGGCGCGCGCATCGAGGCGCCGGGGCATGTGCTGCACACGGCGGCGGGCAGCATTCGCGCCGGCATTTGGCAGGATGCCGGCATGCCCGATGCGTCCTCCAAGCTGGCTAACTTGCTCGCGGCGCTGAACGAAGCGGGCGTGCCGGCCCGCGAAGAACGCGATGTGAGGCGCATGCTGTGGCGCAAGCTGCTGTGGAATTGCGGCTTCAATGCATTGACAGCCATCGTTCGTCGCTATGCGCGCGATGTGGCCGCCCATCCCGAAACCCGCGCCATTATCGAGGCTGCGATGCGGGAGACCATCGCGGTGGCGCGCACTCAAGGCGTGGCGCTCACGGAGGAGGATGCGGAGAAGCACATGGCCGTGACGCTGGCGATGGGGCCGGTCAAGACCAGCATGTGGCAGGATGTGGAGCGCGGCCGCTCCACCGAGGTGGACTGGATCAACGGCGCGGTCGTTCGCCGGGCGGAGGAAGCGGGCCTGGATGCGCCCGTCAATCGCATGCTGGTGGCGCTCGTGCATGCGCTGGAAGGCCGAAGCGAAGTTCGTGGTTGACCGGCGGCGGGGGGCTTTGCTAGAAATCGCGCCCCTCGCGCAAGGCGCGGGTTTCATCACCGGTTACGGGCGATTAGCTCAGCGGGAGAGCACTGCCTTCACACGGCAGGGGTCGCTGGTTCAATCCCAGCATCGCCCACCATCTAACTC
>CAYQMA010000090.1:0-4274 GCA_964418535.1 uncultured Zetaproteobacteria bacterium
CGCGTCGAGTTCGTCGCGGCGGGTTTGCCGCTGGTGCTGAAGGAAGCGAAAGGGAGGCATGGATGAGCGTGAAATCCGTGGATCGCCGGGTCGAGAAGCAGGCGCGGACGCGGCAGGATCGGCTGACCAAGCCGCGCGGCGCACTCGGCCGGCTGGAGGACATCGCCTGCTGGTTCGCCGCCCGCCAGGGACGGGAGCGACCGGAAGCGTTGCGTCCGCACATCGCGGTGTTTGCCGGCGATCACGGCGTTTGCGCGGAAGGCGTCTCGGCCTATCCCAGCGTGGTGACCGGCGAGATGGTGAAGAATTTCGCCCGTGGCGGCGCGGCGATCAATGTGCTGGCGCGCCGGATTGGCGCGGGCCTGAGCGTGGTCGATGTGGGCGTGGCGAGCGATCTTTCGGATGTGGACGGGATCGTACATGCGAAGGTGCGGGCCGGGACGCGCAACCTGCTGCATGAGCCTGCGATGACGGCGGAAGAATGCGAGGCGGCGCTGAATGTGGGCCGCACGCAGGCGCGGACAGCCATCGAAGGCGGAGCCAACCTGCTGATTGCCGGCGACATGGGCATCGGCAACACAACGGCTTCGGCCTGCCTGATCTGCCGACTGGCAGGCATTGATCCCGAAACCGTCGTTGGCTTCGGCACCGGCGTGGATGAAGCCGGCCGGGCGCGAAAGGTCGAGGTTGTGCGGCGGGCGTTGGATCGCATGGCAGGGTGCGAGGACGGCGCGGTGCTGCGCGAGGTTGGCGGGCTGGAGATTGCGGCGATGGCCGGTGTCTATCTCGAGGCCGCTGAAGCCGGCGTGCCGGCGGTGGTGGATGGCTTCATTGCTGCGGCGGCGGCGCTGGCGGCGAGTGTCATCGAGCCATCGGTGACGGATTGGTTGCTGGCCAGCCATGTGTCCGAGGAACGCGGGCATGCATTGGCCCTTGAGCGTCTTGGTTTGAAGCCGATGCTGGATTTCGGCATGCGGCTGGGCGAGGGCACGGGGGCGGCATTGGTCGTGCCGCTGATGCAGGCGGCCATTGCCCTGCACAACGAAATGGCGACATTTGCCGATGCCGGGGTGACGGACAGGGATGGCTGAGCCTGTCATCGTTGATTTGTTGCGCCACGGCACGGTGGACGCCGAGGGCTGGGCCTTTCGCGGCGCCACCGATGTGCCGCTGTCGCATGAGGGGTGGCGGCAGATGCAGGACGCCGTGCGCGATGCCGGCCCTTACGATGCCCTTGCAAGCTCTCCGCTTTCGCGCTGCCGTGCCTTTGCCGAGGAGCTGGCCAGACGGCACGATACGCCGCTGACGGTATTGGATACGATGCGCGAGATGGATTTCGGCGATTGGGAGAATCGCGGATTTGAGGAACTGGAGCGCGAACATGGCGAGCTGTTGCATCGCTTCTGGCAATCGCCGGTCGGCATCACGCCGCCGAATGGCGAGGCGTTCGATGCCTTTGCCGCGCGCGTGATCGAAGGTTGGCAGGCCTGGCTGGCCACGGTCTCGGGCGGGCGCAGGTTGCTGGTGGCGCACGGAGGCGTGATTCGCGTGCTGTTGGCGCATTTCCTGGACATGCCGTTCTCGGCGTTGTGGCGGCTGCATCTGCCGCATGCGTCGCTCAGCCGGGTTTCGTTGCTGGAAGGCCATGCGCCGAGGGTGATGTTCATCAACGGGGGGCAGGCATGCGCGGGCTGAATCTGGCCTTCGGTTTTCTGACGCGCATCCCGATGCCGGCGCTTGCCGGTTATCGGCCGGAGGAGTTGTCGCGTTCGGCCGTCTGGTTTCCGGTCGTGGGTCTGGCCATCGGGGCGCTTTTGTGGGCGGCGGCCGCGCTGGGGGCCTCGGCTGACGATTGGCTTGCGGCGCTGGGCGTGGTGCTTGTCTGGCTGGCGGTGACCGGCGGGCTGCATCTGGACGGTGCGGCCGATCTAGCCGACGCGCTGGGCGCGGCGCATCGCGATCCGGCGCGCTTTCAGGCCGTGCTCAAGGATCCGCATATCGGAAGTTTCGGGGTGATGGCGCTGGTGGGCATCATGCTTGCCAAGCTGGTGTCCGCACATGCGCTCATCGCGGCGCACGCGAGCGCCTGGCTCTGGCTGCTGATTCCCGCCTGGGCGCGGCTGGGTTCGGTGTTGTGGTCGCAGACCTTGCCAACGCTCTCGGCCGGCATCGGCGAGCGTTTTGCCTGGCAGATTCCGATGGGAGCGGTGTGGGGCTGGTTTGCGACGCTGCTGATGCTGACCTGGTGGGCTGAATCGGCCGGATTTGCGCTGCTGGCGGCTTTGGCGGTGGCCGCCTGGTGGTTGTTTCTGCGTCTGCGGCTGGGTGGCATGAGCGGCGATTGTCTGGGCGCCGGGATCGAATATGTCGAGACCGGCATGTTGCTGGCGGCGGCCGGGATGGTCGCGGCATGAGGTACGTGTTGCTGGCGCATGGCTCGAGCGATGCGCGTCATGCGGCTGAGGCGCGGGCGTTGGCGCAAAGCGTGTCCGAAACGCTGGGCGAGGAGGTCGGCTGCGCCTTCCTCTCCGATGACAGCCTGCCGCAAGGCGCGCGCGTCTTGCCGCTGTTTCTGGGGCATGGCGTGCATTTGCGGCGCGACGTGCCGGCGCTGGCGGCGCGCTCGAACGCCGAGCTGTTGCCGGCGCTGGCCGATCGGGCCGATGCGATCGCCGAGGTCGCTTTCGCCCGGATGACCGCTGAAACGCGGCGGGTCAACGCGCTGTTCGGCATGTATCGCTTCGCGGGCTTCGAGCAGTTGTATGCGGCGTTGCATGAACGGATCCATCGTTGCACGCGGGTGGCCCGGGCGGCGCTGCATGCCGAGCCCTCGATTGCTTCGGTGCTGCGGCTCTGGCGCGAGGAGGAGGTCGGCCCGATCCGGTTGCAGCCGATGCTCTTGTTCTCCGGCCGCAGTTACGATGAGATGGCTGAACAGGCGGCGGGCGAGGACGTGGAC
Organism: uncultured Zetaproteobacteria bacterium; assembly: GCA_964418535.1. Lineage (GTDB taxonomy): Bacteria > Pseudomonadota > Zetaproteobacteria > Mariprofundales > Mariprofundaceae > JALVTX01. Next base: position 2,960 of record CAYQMA010000090.1, read on the forward strand.
ATGATGCCGCCGCTGGCGCATGGTGAGGACATGGCTCGATTGATCAGCGAATGGATGCGGGAGGGCTGATGACGGACGGCATGCTTTCTGCTCCCCTTGCACCCGGCGAGGTGGCGCTGGTCGGCGCGGGCCCCGGCGATCCCGATCTGCTGACGGTGGCGGCGGTGAAGCTGATCGGCGACTGCGATGCCATCGTGTTCGATGCCCTGGTGTCCGAGGCGGTGTTGGCGCTGGCCGATGCCGGAGCCAAACGCATCTTCGCCGGCAAGCGCGGCGGTCGCCCCTCGGCCGATCAGGCGGACATCAGCGAGACCCTGATCCGGCTGGCGAAGGCGGGCAAGCGCGTGGTGCGGCTCAAGGGCGGCGATCCGTTTGTGTTCGGTCGCGGCGGCGAGGAGGCTAGGGCGCTGGCGCGGGCCGGCGTGCCGTTCCGGGTCGTGCCCGGCGTGACGGCGGGGGTGGCCGCGCCGGCGATGGCCGGCATCCCGGTCACCGATCGCACGGTGAATGCCAGCATCGCCTTTCTGACCGGTCACGAGGCCCGCGGCAAGAGCCGGCTGGACTGGCGGGCGCTGGTCGCGGCCTTTCCGGTGCTGGTGTTCTACATGGGGGCGAAAAACCTGCCGGAGATCGCGGCCTCGCTCATGGACGCCGGCCTTGCGAAAGACACGCCGCTTGCCATCATTCGCAACGCCACGCTGGCCGACGAGGAAACCCTGGTCGCCACGCTGGACGATGCGGCTTCCGGTCGCGTGCGGGCCAGGTCGCCGGCCATCGTCGTCATCGGCGATGTCGTGGCCCGGCGCACGCCTTGGAAACCCTGCCCCCGAGAGGATTGAGATGCCGAAACCGACCCTGCCCTACTACAAGCGCCACGCCATCATGTGCGTGGGAACGTCCTGCGGCGAGAACATGGATCTGCTCCAATACCTGAAGCAGCGGGTGGCTGCGGCCGGATTGATCATGGGCGATGAGAACGCGGTGCGGGTCAATCGGGCCGGTTGCCTGGGGGTGTGCCAGGAAGGGCCGATCATGGTCGTGCATCCGGATGGCGTCTGGTATTACGGTCTGACGCCGGAGAAGATCGACCGTATCGTCGAGGAGCATTTCAAGGGCGGACGACCAGTCGCCGAATACGCCTTTTACGGCGCCTGAGGTCGTTCAGGCCTCGTCCGCGCTCAGCATACCCGCCTCGATCAGGATCGTTCGCGGTCGGTCGGGCGCTTCCGCCAGATGGCCGGGGACGCTTTCAATGTCGGCCGTGGGTGGCAGGCGCCGATGGGCCTCGGCATCGGCCAGTTGCAGCACGCGCGCG
>CAYQMA010000091.1:0-4248 GCA_964418535.1 uncultured Zetaproteobacteria bacterium
TCATCCGGATTGACATTGTCGCCTTCCCGGACATGGATGGCCTTGACCGTGCCCGAGACGGGCGCATGCACCGGATTCTCCATTTTCATCGCCTCGACCACGAGCACGGTGTCGCCGGCTTCGACATGCTGGCCTTCCCGGACATGAATGGCCACGATGCGTCCCGGCATCGGCGTGGTGACATCGCTGTCGGCGCTGGCTTTGGGTCGCTGGGAGCCGCGCGCGGCCTTGCGGGCGTCGATGGCGCCGTCGGCGGTGGGCACCACCTCGGTCAGCGTTTCGACCATCACTTCCTCGAGCACGTTGTCCACTTTCACATAGAAGGGGCGCACATCGGCGCTCTTGTGGCCCGTGCCCTCGATTTTCACATGATAGCGCTCGCCGTGGATCGTGAGGTTGAACTCGGTCGGCGCCAGAGGTTGCGCCGGCGCCGGCGCCTCGCTGACCGACGCCTTGGGCGCTTCCAGCGGTTCCGGTTTGAAATGGCCGGCCGCACGTTCCTCGAAGAACTCGAGCGCCACGGCCGGAAACAGGGCGTAGGACAGCACGTCTTCGACCGACCTGGCCTTGTCGCCCACATCGCGGGTGAGTGTGTCCATTTCCGGTTCCAGCAGGTCGGCCGGACGCACCGTCACCGGCTCTTCGTCGCCCAAGGCCATTCGCCGCACGTCCTCGTTGACCTCGCCCAACGGACGGCCATACATGCCCTTGAGGTAGGCCTTGGTTTCGTTGGTGATGACCTTGTATTTCTTGCCCGAGACCACATTCAGCACCGCCTGCGTGCCGACGATCTGGCTGGTGGGCGTGACCAGCGGCGGATAGCCGAAATCGGCCCGCACGCGCGGCACCTCGGCCATCACCTCATCCATCTTGTCCAGCGCACCCTGTTCCTTGAGCTGGTTGGCAAGGTTCGAAATCATGCCGCCCGGGATCTGGTTGCTCTGCACGCGGGTGTCCACGCCCGTGAAATCGGATTCGAAGCGACGGTATTTTTTGCGCACTTCGCGGAAATAGGCCGCGATTTCCTGCAACAATTCGAGATCCAGACCGGTGTCCAGCTCGGTGCCGGCGAACGCGGCCACCATCGCCTCGGTGGGTGGATGGCTGGTGCCGCCGGCCAGCGGGCTGATGGCCGTATCGATGATGTCGCAGCCGGCGTGCGCGGCTTCCCATTCCACCATCTCGGCCAGGCCGGCCGTGGCGTGGCTGTGCAGGTGCAACGGGATATTCACGGCCTTCTTCAACGCCGTGATCAGCTCGCGCGTAGCCATCGGCGTGAGCAGGCCGGCCATGTCCTTGATGGCCAGCGTATCGCAACCCATGTCCTCGAAGCCGCGCGCCAGATCCACGAAATGCTCCAGCGTGTGCACGGGGCTGACCGTATAACAGATGGCGCCCTCGGCATGTCGGCCGTTGGCCTTGACCTGTTCGATGGCCACGCGCACGTTGCGCAGGTCGTTCATCGCATCGAAGATGCGGAACACGTCCACGCCGTTGGCGCAGGCCATGTCCACGAACTTGCGCACCACGTCATCGGCATAATGGCGATAGCCCAGCAGATTCTGGCCGCGCAGCAGCATCTGCAAGGGAGTGTTCGGCAGGGCGCGCTTGAGTTCGCGCAGACGCACCCAGGGATCTTCCTTCAGGTAGCGCAGGCAGGTGTCGAAGGTGGCGCCGCCCCAGGCCTCGATGGACCAGAATCCCACCGCATCCAGCTTTTCGCAGATGGGCAGCATGTCCTCCAGGCGCATCCGGGTCGCCAGCAAGGACTGATGGCCATCGCGCAGCGCAAGCTCGGTGATTGCCAGTGTTCGTTTGCTCATGGAAGCCCCTTCAATGGATTGTGCCGGCGCAGGGGGTGAGGGAAGCGCGCATGACATGGATTGCGCCCCCCGTCGTCCCGGCGCTTTGATTGTTGTCTGTCCATCACAGCCCCGCGTGCGCCGCGATGGCGGCGGCCACTGCGGCCGCGATGTCCTCGCGTCGTTCGTAGGGCTGATAATCCAGCAGCTCGGGATGCTCGTCGAGGAATCCGGTGTGGAACACGCCTTCGGCGAAGGCTTCGGAACGCGCGATGTGACGATACAGCGGCAGGGTCGTGCGCACGCCGCGAATATCGTATTCCTCCAGCGCGCGGCAGGCCCGCGTCACGGTCAACGGCCAGGTCGGCCCCCACACCGTCAGCTTGGCGCACATCGAGTCGTAATGCGGCGGAATCACATAGCCCGGATAAACACAGCCATCCACCCGCACGCCGAACCCGCCCGGCGAATGATAGCGGGTGATCTCGCCCGGCGTGGGCAGGAACTGGTTTTTCGGATCCTCGGCGTTGATCCGGAACTCGATTGCATGCCCGAACAGGTGCAGGTCGTCCTGCGTGAAATCCAGCGGCAGACCGGCCGCGATCTTGATCTGTTCGGCCACCAGATCCTTGCCGGTGACAGCCTCGGTGATGGGGTGCTCCACCTGCAGGCGGGTGTTCATTTCCATGAACCAGAAGTTGCGATCCGCATCCACCAGGAACTCGACCGTGCCGGCATTGACATAGTTCACCGCGCGCGCCGCGCGCACTGCCACCTCGCCCATGCGCGCCCGCAACTCGTCATCCAGGAAATTGCTCGGTGCAATCTCGATCAGCTTCTGGTTGCGGCGCTGGATGGAGCAGTCGCGCTCGAACAGGTGGACGCAATGGCCGTGCGCATCGGCCAGCACCTGGAATTCGATATGGTGCGGCTGGACGATGCATTTCTCCATGAAGACCGCGTCATCGCCAAAGGCCGCTGCCGCCTCGCGCCGGGTGATCTCGAAATTCTCGCGCAGCTCGGGCTCGTCGTTACAACGACGGATGCCGCGCCCTCCGCCACCGGCCGCCGCCTTCAACATCACCGGATAGCCCATCTCGCGCGCCAACGCGAGCGCCTCGTCCAGCGATCTCAGGGCGCCGTCGGAACCGGGCACCACCGGCACGCCGGCCGCGATCATCGCTTCGCGGGCGCGGGTCTTGTCGCCCATGTCGCGAATGGCGTCGGGGGAGGGGCCGATGTAGGCGATGCCGGCATCAAGCACGCGCTGCGCAAAATCGGCGTTCTCGGACAGGAAGCCATAGCCTGGATGCACGGCGTCGCATCCCAGTTCGATGGCGATGTCCACGATGCGGTGGATGTTCAGATAGCTCTTGACCGGATCGGGGCCGATGAGCACGGCCTTGTCCGCCTTCTTCACATGCAGGGCGTGCGCATCCTCCTGGGTGTAGATGGCCACGCTCTCGATGCCCAGTTCGCGGCAGGAACGGATGATGCGGATGGCGCATTCGCCGCGGTTGGCGACCAGGATGCGTTTGAACAAGTTGGAAGCTCCCCCTGACCCTTGCGTGTATTGACGGTTCTCGTACGAAAAACGAGCGATGGATGCTACCGGCCCGGCCCGTGTTCGTAAATGCGCACCCGTTCGCCCACGCGGGCGAGGTCGAAAAGCTCCAGCATGTCGGCCAGGCGCATGCGAATGCAGCCATGCGAGGCAGGTTGGCCGATGCGCGATTCCTCATGGGTGCCGTGGATATAGATGAAGCGCGATTTCGTATCCACGGCGCCGCGGCGGTTGAGACCGGTTTGCATGCCTTCCAGCCACAGGATGCGCCCCAGAATCCAGTCGCGTTCGGGATCGTCCCGATCCGGGCGGTAGATGCCGACCGGCCGGCGGGCCACGAAGGCCGTGAGCGCCGGCAGCCCCTCGCCGATCCTGGCCGCGATGCGGTGCTCGCCCAGCGGCGTTTGCAGGCTGTTCCGCCGGTTGCCCGCGCCGCGCCGGGCGGTGGAAACGGGCCATGAACGCCAGACGCCGTCGGGCGAGCGTTGCCAGAGCCGTTGCTCGTGAATGGAAACCCAGATCATCCGCGGCAGGCTAACCGGTTCCGTCGTTGCGCGCAGCGCCCGCATCCCTACAATCGCCTCCATTGACCGAAACCATTCCAAAGGAGTCATCATTGGACATCAGCAAGATTCCGGCGGGCCAGAACCCGCCCGAGGACATCAACGTCGTCATCGAAGTGCCGCAGCATGCCGACCCTGTGAAATACGAGCTGGACAAGGCCTCCGGCGCGCTGTTTGTGGACCGCTTCATGCACACGGCCATGCATTATCCCTGCAACTACGGTTTCGTGCCCAACACCCTGTCCGAGGACGGCGATCCGGTGGATGTGCTGGTGGTCACCAAGTTTCCGCTGATTCCCGGCTGCGTCGTGCCCTGCCG
>CAYQMA010000092.1:0-4215 GCA_964418535.1 uncultured Zetaproteobacteria bacterium
CGGTGCATGGCCTGCACGGCTTCGACCGGGTACTTGCCGGCCGCCGTTTCGCCCGAGAGCATGATGGCGTCGGTGCCGTCCAGCACGGCATTGGCCACGTCGTTGACCTCGGCACGAGTCGGAATCGGGTTGTTGATCATCGATTCCATCATCTGCGTGGCGACGATGACCGGGCAGTTGTAGCGCGGCGCCCGACGAAGGATGCGCTTTTGCACCGGCGGCACGGCCGCATCGCCGATCTCGACGCCGAGATCGCCGCGCGCAACCATGACTGCATCCGAGGTTTCGAGAATGGAATCCAGGTTTTCCACCGCCTCGGCGCGCTCGATCTTGGCCACCAGACGGGCATGGCCACCGGCTTCACGCACCAGCTTGCGCGCGTATTCCATGTCCGCGCCGTCGCGAGGGAAGGAAATGGCGATGTAATCCACGCCGATGGCGCAGGCGGTCTTGATGTCTTCCTTGTCCTTGTCGGTCAATGCCGCCGCCGACAAACCGCCGCCGGCACGATTGATGCCCTTGTTGTTCGACAACTCGCCGCCGACCACCACCGAGCAATGGATCTCGTGACCTTCCACGCGCATGACGTCCATGACGATCAGGCCGTCGTTGAGCAGCAGCCGGGCGCCGGGTTCGACATCGTTGACCAGTTCCTTGTAGGTCAAGCCCACCCGTTCCTCATCGCCATCCTCCAGCGGGAGGTCGGCATCGAGAATGAAATGCTGGCCCGGTTTCAGCGTAATCTTGCCATTGCGGAACTTGCCGCAGCGAATCTTCGGCCCCTGCATGTCCGCCAGAATGCCGACGCAGACGCCGTGCCGTTTGGCGGCGGCGCGCACCCGCTCGGCGCGTTGCCGGTGCTCCTCCGGGGTGCCGTGTGAGAAATTCAGTCGCACCACATTGACGCCGGCGGCCACCAGCTTGTCCACCATTTCCTCGGATTCGGAGGCCGGGCCCAGGGTTGCGACGATCTTGGTTCGACGAAACTCGCTCACTGGGCTGCACGCTCCTCCAGGATGGCAACGGCCGGCAGTTTCTTGCCTTCCAGGAACTCCAGGAAGGCGCCGCCACCGGTGGAGATGTAGCTGACCTTGTCCGCGATGCCATATTTGGCCACTGCTGCCAGCGTGTCGCCGCCGCCGGCGATGGAAAAGGCCGGAGACTCGGCAATGGCCATGGAAATGGCCTTGGTGCCTTCGCCGAACTGATCGAACTCGAATACGCCCACCGGGCCGTTCCAGACAATCGTGCCGGCCTTTTTCAGGATGTCGGCCAGCGCCTGAGCCGATTCCGGCCCGATGTCGAAGATCATGTCGTCGTCGGCCACGTCCTCGACCTTCTTGAGCGTGGCTTCGGCATCCGGCGAGAACTCCTTGCCGACGACCACGTCGGTCGGCACCGGGATGTCGCCGCCACGGGCGCGCGCGGCCTCGGTCAGGCGCTTGCAGGTGTCAATCAGATCGGGTTCGTAGAGCGATTTGCCCACGTTGTAGCCAGCGGCCGCGATGAAGGTGTTGGCGATGCCGCCGCCCACCACCAGTTGATCCACGACCTGGGACAGGGATTCGAGCACCGTGAGCTTGGTCGAGACCTTGGAACCGCCAACGATGGCGACCATCGGACGGGCGGGGTTGTCCAGCGCCTTGCTCAAGGCATCGAGCTCGGCGGCCAGCAGAGGGCCGGCGCAAGCCACCGGCGCATATTTGGCCACGCCGTGGGTGGACGCCTGGGCGCGGTGGGCCGTGCCGAACGCATCCATCACATAGACATCGCAAAGTGCGGCGTATTTTTTCGCCAGCTCGTCATCGTTCTTTTTCTCGCCCTTGTTGAAGCGAATGTTTTCCAGCAGCACCAGCTCGCCTTCGGCAACCTCGGGCGGATTGTCCAGATAATCCTTGACCAGTCGGACGTCCTTGCCGAGCACCTTGGACAGATGGCGCGCCACCGGCGCCAGCGAGAATTTCTCCTCATATTCGCCCTCGGTCGGCCGGCCGAGATGGGCCATGACCATCACCCGGGCGCCTGCATCCATCGCATGCTTCATCGTCGGCAGGCTGGCGCGAATGCGCGTGTCGTCGCCCACTTCGCCGTCCACGATGGGAACGTTGAGATCTTCACGAATCAGGACGCGCTTGCCCTTCAGATCGAGATCGGTCATTTTGATTACGGACATGATTCACTCCTTTCATGCGAAAAAACGGGATTGACGCCAGGATCCGCGACGTCGCTTGCGTTTGTCATTGCCGGCCGCAACGGGCAATGACAAACGCGGGCGGGTCGTGCAGCCCGCCCGCGATCATCGCTTGTCAGTTGTTGGCCACGTGGCGCGCAAAGCGCAGCATGTTGCAGGTGTAGCCATACTCGTTGTCGTACCAGGCCACCAGCTTGACGAAGGTGCTGTCAATGGCGATGCCGGCGGTGGAATCAAAGATGGACGAGTAGGAGCAGCCGCGGAAGTCCGTGGACACCACCTTTTCATCCGTGAAGGCCAGCGTGTCGCCGATGCCCGGCGTTTCGGAAGCCTTTTTCACCGCCGCGACGATGTCGTCGTAGCTGGTCTCCTTCTCCAGCTCCACGGTCAGATCCACCACGGAAACGTCCGAGGTCGGCACCCGGAAAGCCATGCCGGTCAGCTTGCCGTTCAGCGACGGAATGACCTTGCCCACGGCCTTGGCGGCGCCGGTGGAGGAGGGGATGATGTTCTCCAGAATGCCGCGACCGCCGCGCCAGTCCTTCTTGGACGGGCCGTCCACGGTCTTCTGCGTGGCCGTGGCCGCATGCACCGTGGTCATCAGGCCGCGCTTGATGCCGAAGTTGTCGTGCACCACCTTGGCCAGCGGCGCCAGGCAGTTGGTCGTGCAGGAAGCGGCCGAAACGATGGCCTGACCGGCATAATCCTCGTGGTTCACGCCATAGACGAACATCGGCGTGTGATCCTTGGACGGAGCCGACTGCACGACCTTCTTGGCGCCGGCGGCGATGTGCTTCTGGCAGCTTTCCTCGGTCAGGAAGAAGCCGGTGCACTCCAGCACCAGGTCGGCGCCAACCTCGTCCCACTTCAGATTCGCAGGGTCGGTTTCGGCCGTGACGCGAATGGTCTTGCCATTGACAACCAGGTTGCCGTCCTCGACGCCCACCTCGCCGTCGAACAGGCCATGCACCGAGTCATGCTTGAGCATGTAGGCCAGATACTCGGGATCCAGCAGGTCGTTGATGGCGACGACCTCCATGTCCGTGAATTCCTTGGCAATGGCGCGGAAGGCCATGCGACCGATGCGCCCGAAGCCGTTGATGCCGATTTTGATGGTCATACTTCTCTCCTTTGCTTCAGTTTTGAATCGTGTAACAGGTTCAGCCCAGCGCGTTCACCGCATCCACCACTGCCTCGGTGGTGATGCCGAACTCCTTGAACAGATCGGCCGCAGGCGCCGATTCGCCGAAGCGGTCAATGCCAATGACCTTGCCTTCGAGCCCCACATATTTGCGCCAGTAGGCCGTGACGCCGGCTTCCACGGCCACCCGTTTGGTGACCGAGGACGGCAGCACCGACTCGCGATAGGCCTCGTCCTGGGCGTCGAACGCCTCGCAGCATGGCATGGAGACCACGCGCACCTGCTTCTGACCTTCCAGTTCCTTCTGGGCGGCCAGCGCTAGCTGCACTTCGGAACCGGTCGCGATGATGATGACATCCGGTTCGCCCTCGCAGTCGCTGATGATGTAGCCGCCGCGCTCGATATCAGCCACTTGCGCATCGGTGTATTCGTTGCAGGGCAGGCCCTGACGGGTGAAGACCAGCGTGGTCGGCAGGTCGCGCCGCTTGACCGCCACCTTCCAGGCCACGGCCGACTCAACCGCGTCGCACGGACGCCAGACCTGCATGCGCGGGATGTAGCGCAGCGTTGCAATCTGCTCGACCGGCTGGTGCGTCGGGCCATCCTCGCCCAGTCCGATGGAGTCGTGGGTGTAGACGAAGATCGTGCCCACCTTCATCAGCGCCGACATGCGGATCGCATTGCGCGCATATTCGGAGAACATCAGGAAGGTGCCGCCGAACGGAATCACGCCGCCGTGCAGGCTCAAACCGTTCATGATGTGGCTCATGCCGAACTCGCGCACGCCATAATGGATGTAGTTGCCATGCGGCGTATCCTTGGAGAAGGCGACGGCTTCGGGCCACTTGGTGTTGTTGGACGGCGCCAGATCCGCCGAGCCGCC
>CAYQMA010000093.1:0-4136 GCA_964418535.1 uncultured Zetaproteobacteria bacterium
CAGGGGATGCAGGAAAGCAGGAGTGACCCGATGGGGTCGCTCCTGGCTTTGAAAGCTTTCCACTGCGGAAGTCGGCGGGGGAATCCGGCATGCTGGGCGCATGGAACGGCATCTGTATCTTGTCGGTTATGACGTCGCCAACCCCAAGCGACTCCGTCGCATGCTGCGCGAAGTAAAACGCTACGCGACGGGCGGCCAGAAGTCCGTTTACGAATGCTGGCTGACGGAGAGCGAGCGAGGCCATCTGCTCAAAGCCACGTTGCGACTGCTTCATCCCGAGGCCGATCATTTCTTTATCGTTCGGCTCGATCCTAGGCAGCGGCCGGAACTTTTTGGCCTGGCAGCGCCCTGGGTGGATGCCCGCATGTTGTACTTGGGATAGCGCCATGCAGACTCTGGTGGTGGACCGGAAGCATGCGCGCCTGGCTCTAGATGGCCGGCGGCTCAGGGTGGAATGCGCGGGCGAGCGGGCCCGCTTTGTTCCCCTTGCGCAGATTCAGCGCTTAGTCGTGTTTTCCCGCATTCATTTGGAGAGCAATGTGCTGGGCGCGCTCGCGGAGCAGGGCGCCGGCGTGTTGTTTCTTTCTCCCCGCGATCATCGTCGAACCGCCCTGTTGCTGCCCTCATTCGGAGGCGAGCACCGGGTCCGGCTGGCGCAGTACCGGCAAGCGTCCGATTCTGGGTTCGCGATCGAGGTCGCCCGGGTCATTCTGCGTCGAAAATTGCAGCAGCAATGGCGGGTGCTGCGCCGCATGAAACGGGGCGTATCCTGGCGGCAGGCGTGCACCACCTGGCCAGAGATGTTGATGTCGCTCCGTGATGCCCACGATCTGAACCAGATGCGCGGAATTGAAGGCGGTGCGGCCTCGTTGTATTTCGCCGCCATGCGGGAACATGTCCCGGCGTCGCTGGGCTTTTCCGGGCGAAAACGCAGGCCGCCGCCCGATCCACTCAATGCCTTGCTTTCGCTGGGCTACACTCTGCTGCATTTTGATGCGGTGCGGGCGGTTCATCAGGTCGGTCTCGATCCTGCAATCGGGTTTCTGCATGAGCCGGAGTACAACCGTGAATCGCTGGCTTGCGACTTGATTGAGCCCTTGAGGCCACAGGTGGACGCATTCGTACTGTCGCTTTTCCGTCGCAGGGATTTGCGAAGGGAGCACTTTTCGATGCAACAGGGCGCCTGCCGCTTGAGCAAAAGCGGGCGTGGGCATTTCTATGCTGCATGGGAGCAGTTCGCAGTCCCAAGAAGATCGCTCTTGAGGCGGGGTGCCTTGATGCTGCGGGCAGCGATTGAGGCCGCTTAGACATGACTCCGCGCGTTCCCTTGCACATTGGCGCCGGCGTCAGCGTGACGCTGGACGATGGTCCCAGTCTGGTGATGGAACTGCCCGGAAAAACTCCGCTTCGCGCGCCGATTGAGCGGTGCTCGCGCGTGGTATCCGACTGTTCCGTTCGCTTGGGAGGGGAGGTTCTGATTGCCTGCATGCGCGCTGGCATTCCCTGGGTTTGGCGGGATCAGCATGGGCTGGCCGGAACTTGTCTGCCTGCAAGCACTGATCCATGGGGGTGGAGAGATTGGGTCTTGGGATTATTGAGCAGGGATGACTGGCGCGCATGTTATGAATCGTGGTGTCGCGCACAGCGGCATTTGGCCATTCGATCGCTGGCCGTTCGCTTTGGACTTGCCTGGGAGGAATGTCCGGAGAATCGGTGGTGGCCGCTGTTTTGGGCGCATGTCGGGGTGCGGGCCAAATGGTCGGAATGGGCCATGCGTCAATGGAAGGCGATGGCCGTTTCCTTGATGCTGGAATGCTGGGTCGAGTGGGATATTCCTGCCGATGCGCTGGCGGAGCCTTCGCTTGCCTGGATGCCGGTGATCGATCTGGGCGGCTGCCTTGGCATGGACATGGCCGCGGATCTGGCGCGACGGAAACGACATTGGCGAGAAGTGCGCGCCATGCCAATGGATAAGGTTCATCGCGAGCTGGCGCTGGCCTTTGAACAGCGCCGCACGCGACTGATTCGTCTCGCGGCTGCATTGCAACGGCGATTCCAGAAGTGGCTGTTGGAGATGCAGCAATGGCGATGAATCGACCGCGCACCTTTCTGATTTGCTACGATATCGCCGACATCAAACGCCTGGCGCGTCTGCATCGGGTCATCTCGCGAAAGGCGTTGATGGTGCAGCAGTCGGTTTATCTCGCATATCTCCGTCCCCATGAGATGTCACCGATCAGAAAGAATATTCAGAGCGTGATTCGTGAAAGGGAAGATGATGTCCGTATCTACACGTTGCCGGATCACGCGGAATGGGTCTCTCTTTGCCGTGCGCCGATGGACTTGCTGCCGGCGCCAACCATGGCGGTTCGATCCTTGATGCAGGATGTCGGCCGCTGAACATGGCAGTTGGCCATTTTCCGATGGTTCGCATGCTGGAGTTTATTCAGGAAACGGCGATATTTGATTGCGACCCAAGATGTCGCATGATCCGAGAGCCTTGATATGATGAGCGCGGGTCATGGCTGTATGGTTGGATGATGCCGGGGTTGGATCAATCATTTGTCTGGTGTTGTTGCTCATGAATGAATCTTGCTGAGGGAATTGGGTGACGGTCTACGGAGGTTGAAATTCCTACCCGCAAGAAATGGCGTCGCTTTTCCTTGGGAAAGATGGTGTTGAGCGGCCGCATGAGATCCGGAACATGGAGGGATAAATGCTGATTCATTTTGGAATGGGATTGGATGGAGGCACCTGGCCGGAATTCGGAGTGGGCCGCGATGCGCTGATTGGGGATGTCAACCTCGGACCATCCGGTCTGATTAGCATGCTTGAAACCCACCTTGGCCTTGGCGGGCCGGAAACGGCGGCGGCGCTGAGGATCCGGCAATACATGGTCCGCATGCAGTCCTTGCCCGCATCCAGGCGCTTTTACACCGATTCGTTTGCGTTCGACGCCTGGGCCTCGGCGCGCGAGTTGCTTGCCTGGCGCGATGAGCTCGTGCTTTACGGTTGGTCGCCGGAATTTCCCGATCCTCCCGAGCGGCTTGCGGCCCTGGCCGAAATCGAGCGGGCACGCGACTTGCCGTTGGCGCCGGGGCTGGCCGATCGTTTCCGTGCCGTGCTGGCGGTGTTGCAGACACGACCAGCCCTGCCCATTCGCACCATTTGCCTGCAGGAGCCTTGCCGCTTGTTGCCGGGGCCGTGGCGGGCTTTGTTTTCAGCGCTCGAAACATGCGGTGTGGTCGTGACGGAAGTGGATATGGGCGATAACCGCCCGGAACAAATCGTCGTGCTTCACGGCGATCGACTGTGGCCCATGGCGCAGGCGGTGGCGGCCTGGCTGCGCCAAGCGCCGGACGCCGAGCGCGCGGCGTTGTTGTGTCAGCTTGATGCAGCGCAACTGGATCAGGCCTTGCATGCGCAGGGATTGCCCGCCACGGGGCAAGAGGAGAAAAGCGCGCAGCTTGGCCTGTTGCAGCTTCTTCCCCTTGTGCTTGAGAACCTCTGGCGGCCCGTGCGTATCGAAAGCCTGATGGAGCTCTTGAGCGTGCCGCACTCGCCGGTGCCGCCGTTTGCGGTGCGTTATTTGGTGCGCGCGCTGGCCAAGGAGCCTGGGCTGGAAGGAAAGGCGTGGCGCGAGGCGCTTGGCCACATTGCCGATCAGAAAGCCAAGGCGCTTCTGGAGCAAGGGATGGCGGAAGCCGAGGCGCAAGCGGCGGGTCAACGGTTGGCTGACGATCTTGATCAATGGCTGCGGCAGGATCGCGTGGCCAGCGATCAGGAAGCCCCAACGGCGTTGGTTATCCGCGCCATTGAACGCTTGCAGCACCACCTAGCGGGATTGCGCAGTGAAAGTGAGCTGGCCGAGGTGGCGATGGGGCATTGCCGCGATTTGCGCATGATCCTTTCGGGCATGGAGCGCATCGGCAAGCCGCTGCTGGACCGGATTGTTGACGATGTGATTGGTCCGGGACGCGCGCCGGGTCACGAACGCGAGGCAGCACCTTGGGGCGTGATAAACGATGCCTCCCAGTTATGTGGTCAGGTTGAGACGTTGATTTGGTGGGGATTCGTCGATCCTTCCGTGCCGGTGCGGCAGGTGTGGTCCGATGCCGAACGCGGTTGGTTGCGTG
>CAYQMA010000094.1:0-4127 GCA_964418535.1 uncultured Zetaproteobacteria bacterium
CGCCGCAGATCTTCCGGATGCTGCAACGCGCCGCCTTCGGCCTGCAGACGGATATCGTAGCGGCGGCCATCGCCCGGCACGTCATTGTATTTGGCCACATCCATGCCGCTGACCAGCACGCTGGCCGCCTCTGCCACATCCAACGCCGAGATCCCCAGCCGCGCCGCGCGTTCCCGATCCACCGTCAGCGCCAGTTGCGGCAGTTGCAACTGCAGATCCAGATCCAGATGGCCGATGCCGGAAATCTTTTCCAGGCGTCGCTGCATTTCGTGCGACAGCCGCGCCACCTCGCCCAGGTTGGGGCCGGTGATCGAGAACTGCAGCGGTTCGCCTCGCTGACCGCCGACAATCGGAATCTTGACCGCAAAGGCATGGATGCCGGCAATGGCATCCAGCCGCCGCTGAATGTCCGCGCGAATCTCCCACTGGCGCCGGCTGCGTTCGCTCTTGGGCGCAAGGCGAACATAGGCCATGCCCTGATTGACCTGCCCGCGCGTTCCGGAACCGATCATCGTGAAATGACTGCGTACATCCTTGTCCTGATCCAGCACCCGCTCGATCCGGCGCAGTTTCATGTCGCTGTCGTGGATCGAGGCGCCCAGCGGCAGCTTGAAGATGATCATGAACCGGCCCTCATCCTCCTTGGGCACGAAACCCTTGCCGATGACGCCGAACAGCATGCTGCTGGCCAGGAACAGGCCGATGGCGCCAGCCAGCACCGTCCAACGGTGGCCAAGCACCCAGGCTAGCGAGTGCCGATAGGCCTGATCCAGCCGCTCGAACATGCGCCCGAAGAAGGCATGCAGATGACCGTGGCGCTGCTCCACCCGCATGTAACGCGAGGCCAGCATCGGCACCAGCGTCAGCGCCACCAGCAGCGAGGCCAGCACCCCGAAGGTCACGGTCACGGCAAAGGCGTTGAAGAAGCGCCCCACCATGCCCTCCATGAAAATCACGGGCGCGAAGATGGACACCAGCGTCAGGCTGGCGGCGATCACCGCGAAGCTGACCTGGCGGCTGCCATGGATCGCCGCCGTCCGCGCATCCGGCGCCAGACCCTGTTCGCGATGGCGGTAGATATTCTCCAGCACCACGATGGCGTCATCGACGACCACGCCGATGAGCAGCAGCAGCGCCAGCAAGGTCAGCAGGTTCAACGTGAAGCCGAAGAACCAGGCCACCGCGATCGAAGCCAGCATGGACACCGGAATGGCGGTGGACACAATCAGCGTGGCGCGCAAATTACGCAGAAAGACGAGCACGATCAGGGTGGCCAGCACCACCGATTCGATCAGGTGCTCCTTCAGACCGTTGACGATGCCCTGAATGATGTCGGCGTCATTCATCGCGATATCCAGATGCATGCCGGCCGGCAGGTGCGGCAGGATTTCGTCGTTCAGGCGCCGCTTGACCTCATCGACGATGGCCACGACATTGGCGCCGGTGACCTTCACCAGGCCGATGCCCACGGCGGGCCTGCCATTGAAGCGGGCAAGCTGGCGGAAATCGGCCAGCCCGTCCTCGATGCGCGCGATATCGGCCAGCCGCACGTTGGCGCCGTGCCGGCTGACGACCACCATGCGGCGCAGTTCCTCCACCGAATGGAATTCCAGATCGAGCTTGAGCATGTATTCCCGCGCATCGCCGGTCAGAAAGCCGCCGGGGAACTGCACATGCTCGCGCCGAAACGCGGCAATGACCTGCGGAATGCCGACGCCCAGCCCCTGCATACGCTCCAGATCCAGCCAGACGCGGATTTTGCGTTCACGCTCGCCGGCGATCTGCACTTCGCCGACGCCCGGCACATTCTCCAGCCGTTTCTTGATGACGTTGCGGGCATACTGGTTCAGTTGCTGCAGCGTCCGGTCGCCCGTGAGCGCCAGCCACAGCACCGGCGCCGCACCAACCTCGACCTTGGCGACCACCGGCGGATCAATGCCGGACGGCAGATCGCGCAACACCTGGTTGACCTTGGCCTGCACCTCGTTGAAGGCCACATCGATGTCCTTGGACAGCTTGAACTGGACGGTCACGACCGAAACGCCCGGCGAGGAATAGGAAATGACATGCTCGATGCCGGGCACGCTGTTGACCTTCTCCTCAATGATGGACGTCATCGAGGCGTCCACCACGTCGGGATCGGCGCCCGTCTGCACCGTGGTCACGGACACCATCGGAAAATCCACCTTGGGGAAACGATCCACGCCGATGCGCTGATAGGCAATGAGTCCGAACAGAACAAGCACGCCGGAGAGCATCCAGGCGAGCACATGGCGGTTGATGGACAGCTCGGGAAGCGTCATGCCCCGATCATCCTCCACGGCGCCATGGGGTTTCTGGATCGCACCAGGTCATTTCCCGGCTTCGGGGAGGGATTTCACGCGCACGCGCGCACCGTCGGTGAGAAAGGCCGCGCCGTCCACGGCGATCGGGGTCCCGGCGCGAAGCCCCCGCGTGATTTCAATCCGACCATCCAGATGCTCGCCGGTTTTCACCCGCACGGCATGAGCGGTCCGCATCTCGCCCGTCCCGTCGATGCGATACACCACCTTGCCCGCCGGACGCTGCACGAGCGCCGCCTCGGGCACGACCACGGCATGGCGATGCACGGCAACCACAACTTCGGCCACCACGCTGCCGCCCGGCCGCCAGCCACCCGGATTCTCGATGTGCGCACGTGCCTCAAAGGCGCCGCTGTCGGCGCCGATCATGGGGCTGAGCTCGTCAATCGTGGCAGACACCGTCGGCCCGCCGGCCGGCAGACGCAGACGCACGCGTTGTCCGGGCCGAATGCGCGCGGCGCGCGTTTCCGGGAACGGAATGGCGATACTCAAGGTTCCGTGCTTGGCGCCGTGGCCCGCGCTGACCAGTTGCAACAGCGGGCCGCCCGCCTTGACAAAATCCCCGGCAGCCACGAAACGCTTCTGAATCACGCCGTCCATGGGCGCTTGGACAACGGTATGCCTCAGCGCCAGGCGGGCGCGATCCAATGCCGCCCTGGCGGCATCCCTGGCGCGCCGGAGCGCGGCCAGTTCGGCTTCGGCCTGATCCAGCATCGTGGGAGAAACGAACTTGTCGGCGGCCAGCTTGCGGTAGCGGGCCACAAGGCGCTCCTGAGCCGGAATCCGGGCATCCAGCCGGGCCATCTCCGCCCTGGCTGCCGCCACGCGCGCCCGGGCATCGCGATCGTCCAGCCGCGCCAGCGTCTGCCCCTTTTTGACCGCATCACCCACATCCACGCCCAGCCAGACCACCCTGGCGGCCAGTTCCGCTGGAATCAGCGTCGCCGCCGGATCGAGAATCCGCCCGATGCTTCGCTCCATGATTTCGACATCCGCCGTACCGGCTCTCGTCACAGTCACGGGGATCGCCGGTGCCTCCACCTTCTGCTGGCCGGCGCCCTGCCCACAAGACACCAAGGCCAGCAGCACAAGCGCCATGCTCAGCCCGCGCTCGATCTTCATGATTCTACTCCTGGCTGCTGCCCGGCGTTCGCCAGGCCCAGCAGCAGCAGGCGCTGCCAGCGCTTGCCCGTTCGGCCGGGTTCATCAAACGCGCCTTCGGGCAGATGCCGCAACACGGGCCAGGCCTGAAACAGAAACACATTCAGCCCCACCATACAGGCTGCTGCATCCGCCGCTTCCATGTCCGGGCGCAGCACGCCTTCGGCCTGGCCTCGGCGGACCAGCGCCACCAGGCGCCTGAAATGCTCGCCAAACACCCGCCCGGCCATCAGTTGCCCGCGTTCCGGATCGCCATCCACGACCTCTCTCAGAATCAGGCGGGAAATATCGGCATTGTCGAACAAGTGCTCCAAGTGGGCGCGGGCAAACTCGCGCAGCGGCCGGGCATTGACGCACGAGGGCTGATCCAGAGCCTCCAGCATCCCGACGCTGCGCGCGCAGGCACGTTCCAGCACCGCCAGATACAGCTCCTGCTTGCCGTTGAAGTGGTGAAAGATATTGGCCTTGGATACGCCCGCACGAGTGGCCACCTGCTGCATCGACACCGCATCGAATCCATGGCGCGCGAACAGCTCCTCCGCCGCATTCAGGATGCGTTCCTCGCCGCTGGATACCGCCTGGGGCTGTATCGGTTCCACCTGTCGTTCCATTGTCGCTCCCGCT
>CAYQMA010000095.1:0-2418 GCA_964418535.1 uncultured Zetaproteobacteria bacterium
TCCACCCGCGAGCGACTGGAGCGCATCCTGCAGGAAGCGGTGACGCGCCAGGGCGTGGAAGCCCGGGTGCAGGGGCGGATGAAACATATCTACAGTCTCTATCGCAAGATGGAGCGCAAGCGCCTCACTTTCGACGAAATCTACGATCTGGTGGCGTTTCGGGTCATCGTCAAGGATATTCCGACCTGCTATCAGACGCTGGGCGTGATTCACAGCCTGTATCGCCCCGTGCCCGGTCGCTTCAAGGATTACATCGCGCTGCCCAAGCCGAACGGCTATCAGTCGCTGCACACCTCGATCATCGGGCCGGACAATCTGCGGCTGGAAGTGCAGATCCGCACCGAGGAGATGCACCGGCACGCCGAGGATGGCGTGGCCGCGCACTGGATCTACAAGAGCGGCGAGCCGGAGAAGGCGCGCGATCGCAACCTGCAATGGCTGAAACAGCTCACCGAACTGCTGCAGCAGAGCGATCAGCCGGGCGAACTGCTGGAGACCGTGCGGCTCGACCTGTTCGTGCAGGAGGTCTATGTATTCAGCCGCGATGGCGATCTGTTCGCACTGCCGCGCGGTTCGATGCCGCTGGATTTCGCCTATGCGGTGCATACCGATGTGGGCCACCATTGCATTGGCGTGCGCATCAACGGCCGGGAGGCGGATTTTGAAACGCGGCTGCGCAACGGCGATCAGGTGGAGGTGCTGACCAGTCCCGAACAGACCCCCAGCCGGAGCTGGCTGCGTTATGTGCGCACCTCGCGGGCCCGGCAGGCCATTCGGCAATGGTTCCGCCGCGCCGAGAAGGAAGCCTGCATGCGCATGGGGCGCGAGATTCTGGATGAGGTGTTCGGCAAGGACGCCAAACCGCCGGCGCGGGTGATCAAGGCGCTGGAATGCAGGGATGCGGACGAACTCAAGGAACGCCTCGGGCGCGGCGACATTCCGCTGGATGCGCTTCTGGAGGCCGCCGGGCGCGGGCCGCTGGCCGGTTTGCGTTTCCACGGCGGGCATCAGGGGCTGATCCGGCCGGCGCGATGCTGCCGGCCTTTGCCGGGCGACCGGATTCTCGGCCGCCTGGAGCACGGCAAGGGCATGGTCGTGCATCAGCTGGATTGTCCCTTTGCGCGCGCCGGCGACGAAACCTGGGTGGATATCCGGTGGCAGCCGGACGAAGGCAAGCTGTACGCCACGCTGCTGGAGGTCAAAACCCGCAACCAGCGCGGCATGCTCTCGAAAGTGTCCGGCGCCATCGCCCGCTGCGGTGCGGAGATTGACGATCTGCGCATCCGGCAACTGGCCGGCGCGATGACGACGTTGACCATTCTGGTGCAGGTGTCCGACCGTGCGCACCTGGCCCGTGTCATGCGCGATGTGCGCAAGATTGACGGCGTGGTCGGCGTGCGTCGCACGATGGAGCCCGAGGCCGAGGAGAAGAAACAGGAGGGCGGCTGGCGGCGGGCGCTGCGCTCGATGATGCGCATGGGACAGGATTGAAGCCGGATATACAAAGAATCCAGGATGTCGGGAGGAGCGATGAACGCATTGAACACGATTCACACGGACAAGGCGCCGAAGGCCGTGGGGCCCTACAGTCAGGCGGTGACGGCGAACGGCATGGTCTGGCTGTCCGGCCAGATCGGGCTGGTTCCCGAGCGCGGCGAACTGGCGGGCGAGGATCTGGCCTCGCAGGCGCGTCAGGTGATGGCCAATTTGACGGCGGTGTTGGAGGCTGCCGGCGCCAGCCTTTCGGATATCGTCAAGGTCAATATCTATCTGACGGACATGAACGATTTTCCGGAGCTGAACGCGCTGTACGCCGAATGGCTGGGCGAACACCGGCCGGCGCGCGCGACGGTGGCCGTGGCGGCGCTGCCGCTGGGCGCGCGCATCGAGATGGATGTTGTGGCCCGGCTTCCCGAGGCCTGAGCGGAGTTCGCCAGGTTTGCAAACGACAAGGGCGCCTTGCGGCGCCCTTGCGATTCAAGGAGGAAAGAACGCTTGCCCTTCAGGCAGCTTTTTGCACCTTGCCGGAACGCAGACAGCGCGAGCAAACGCGCACATAGCCCGTCCGGCCGTTCACCACGGCGCGAACCCGATGCAGATTCGGCAGGAAGCGCCGCCGCGTCGTGTTGTGCGCGTGACTGACATTGTTTCCGCTCATCGGTCCCTTGCCGCAGATTTCGCAACGCTTGGCCATGATTGTTCTCCTGCCTTTTGTTCCTTTCGGTGTTCAATTCAACGGGTCGCGCCCGAAGGGGCGCGCACTTTAGGCGAAGTTGCGCCGCAACTCAAGCGCGGGTTGTCCGGTTCGGGGCCGCGCGCCAGCATGGGCGAATGTATCGGACGTTCGCGCGCGAACTGACGGCGATTCCCGGCATCGGCCCGGCGCTGGCCGGAAAACTGGCGCGGGCCGGCGTGCAA
>CAYQMA010000095.1:2518-4122 GCA_964418535.1 uncultured Zetaproteobacteria bacterium
GTGCGCGGCAAGCCCGAATGGTGGCGCGGACGTTGCCAGATGCTGCATCCCGAGTGGATGCCGGCCGAGCGGTTCGAAGGCGGCTGGCGGCCGGTGTATGGCTCGATTGCCGGCGTTTCGGGCGCGCGGCTGGCGGGCTTGATCCGCCATGCGCTGGCCATGCTTCCGGCCAATGCGGCCAGTCCGTTCGATGCCGCGCTGGATGGTTTTCCGCGTCTGCGTGAAGCGTTGATCGAGTTGCATCAGGCGCCGGCGGGGCCACTGGGCGAGCGTTATGCCAAGGCCCGCGAGCGTCTGCTGCTGGAGGAACTGTTCACCTATCTGCACCTGATGCGGCGCATGCGCGACAAGGCCCGGGTGGCCGCGCCGGCATGGACGAAGGAGGAACCGGCATCGCGCTTTCTGGCGGCGTTGCCCTGGCCGCTGACGCCGGCGCAACAGCAAGCCTGGCGGGAGATTGCGGCCGACTTGGCCAGCGGTCAGCGCATGCACCGGCTGGTGCAGGGGGATGTGGGATCGGGCAAGACGGTGGTGGCGGCGCTGGCCATGCTCACCGCTGTCGGGCATGGGGCGCAGGCGGCCCTGATGGCGCCGACCTCGGTGCTGGCGGCGCAGCATGCCGAGACCTTGAATGCCTGGCTCGAACGCTTGGGCGAATGGGGGGGCGAACGAGGGGGCGAACGAGTGGAGCTGCTGACCGGGGCGGTGACGGCAGCCGAGCGGCGCAGGATTCTGGACGGGCTGGCCAGCGGCGATATTCGCATGGTGGCGGGCACCCATGCGCTGATTTCGGAGGATGTCCGCTATCGCCATCTGGGGCTGGCCGTCGTGGACGAACAGCACCGTTTCGGCGTGCGCCAGCGCTGGGCGCTGACCAGCCGCGGCCCGGCCGTGCATCTGCTGGCCATGACGGCCACGCCCATTCCGCGATCGCTGGCGCTGGCGCTTTACGGGGATATGGATCTGACCGTGATGCGCGGCATGCCGCCGGGCCGCAAGCCGGTGGAGACCAAGGTCGTGCGCTCGCGCGGGAGGCTTGCGGAAGGCATGCGACGAATGCTGGATGCGGGCGGACGCATCTACTGGATTGTGCCGCGTGTGGACGAGGATGAGGACGGCGCCAGCGTGAGCCAGCGGGTTCAGGCGCTGGCGGCGCGGTTTCCGGATGCGGGCGCGCTGGGTCTGCACGGCCGCATGAAGCCGGCCGAGAAGGAGGCGGCGCTGGCGGCCTTTGCCGACGGGCGCTGCCGGCTGCTGGTCTCGACCACGGTCGTGGAGGTGGGCGTGAACGTGCCGGAGGCGCGGCTGATTGTGATCGAACAGGCCGAGCGGTATGGGCTGGCGCAACTGCATCAACTGCGCGGCCGCGTGGGACGGGGCGAAGCGCAGGGATTCTGCATCCTGCTGCCTTCGCGCGAGGCGCCGGAGGCGGCGCTGGCGCGATTGCATCGCATGGCCGATTGCCACGACGGCCTCAAACTGGCGGAGTTGGACATGAGGCTGCGCGGCGCGGGCGATGCCACCGGCGTGAACCAGAGCGGCGACGTCGGTTTCCGGCTGCTGGATCTGTCCCGCGACGCGGCGCTGATTCGCGACTGGCACGA
>CAYQMA010000096.1:0-4118 GCA_964418535.1 uncultured Zetaproteobacteria bacterium
TACGGCAACGCCGCCTCGGTGAAGACCGGATCAATGTTTTCGTTCCAGCGCGTGCGCCAGGCTTCCAGCCAGTATTCGGCCTGCGTCTGGCGGCGGGAGAGCACCTCGATCATCGGCGCCAGGAACAGGCGTTCGTCCCGTCCGCGTTCGTCATGGCAGGCCATGCGCTCCAGGCCGCCGGCGGCGATGTCCAGCATCCGTTCGGCCAGGTTCCACAGGGGCGCGCCCCGGAAATGCGCATTCAGGCCTTCGCGGGCTGCATGCCGGCGGAGTTCGAGCACTTCGGCATGCGTCCAGTCGGCCACCAGGGCCGCGGCCGCATCCAACGCAGCCTCGTCGTAAAGCAGGCCCTTCCACAGCGCCGGCAGGGCGCAGATCCACGGTTTGCCGCCGGCATCGGCGCCGCGCATTTCCAGAAAGCCTTTCAGCCGCACATCCGGAAACACGGTGGTGATATGCAGTTCCCAATCCGCCATCGTGGGGCGTTCGCCGGGCAGCGCCGGTAGCTTGCCGGCCAGGAAATCCCGAAAGCTCTGCCCCGCGCAGTCCACATAGCGCCCATCGCGAATCACGAAATACATCGGCGCATCCAGCAGCCATTCCACATAATGCGCAAAGCCGAAGTCGTCCCGGAACACCATCGCCGGCGCGCCGGTGCGGGCCGGGTCGGTGTCCAGCCAGCAGCGGGCGCGGTTGCTCAGCCAGCCGTTGGGGCGGCCGTCCACAAAGGGGCTGGCCGCAAACAGCGCCGTCACCAGCGGTTGCAGGCAGATGCCCACGCGCATCTTGCGGGCCATGTCCGCTTCGTCGGAAAAATCCAGATTCACCTGGATGGTGGCCGTGCGCAGCATCATGTCCAGGCCGTGCCGGCCGACCTTCGGCATGTAGCGCCGCATGACTTCATAGCGGCCCTTGGGCATCCAGGGGATGGCTTCGCGCGGCCATTTGGGCTGGAAACCCAGTCCCAGGAAGCCGATGCGCAGCTCCTCGCGCACCTCGGCCAACAGCCGCAGGTGGTCGCGCACTTCCTGGCAGGTTTCATGAATGGTGGCGACCGGCGCGCCGGACAGCTCCAGTTGTCCACCCGGCTCCAACGTGATCGAACCGGCGCCGCGTTTCAGCGCAATCGGATTCGGCCCCTCGTATTCCAGTTCCCATCCTTCGGAGGCCAATAACTCCAGCGTGCGGCGGATGCTGCGCTCGCCTTCATAGGGGATGGGGCGCAATGTCTCGACGCAGAAGCCGATTTTTTCGTGTTCGGTGCCGATGCGCCATTGCTCGCGAGGCTTGCAGCCGGAAACGAAGGGCTCCAGCAATTGCTCGCGATGTTCGATGATGGCGGAGGAATCGGCGTTCATGCGCCCCATGCTGCGCATTTTCGCCGCCGATGCATGTGTTTCTTGCGGGGGCTAACGCACGATCAGCGCGATTTTCCCGGTCATGCCGCCTGCTTCGATGCGTTCGTGGGCGCGGCGCACCTCATCCAGCGGCAGTGTTTCCGACACCACGATGCGCAGGCGGCCTTCATCCATCCAGGTGGCGCATTGGCGCAGGATGTCCGCCTGATGTTTGAGGCCGTCATCCAAGCCGAGAATCATCGGCGTCAGCATCAATTCCTGCGCCAGGCGCAGGTTGCGGATGCGTGCCGTTTTCCAGTCGGTTTCCGGCGGAAATTGCAGAATGCTCACCAGATCGCCATACACCCGCACCGCCGGCACGAGTTGCCGGAAGGCCGCACCGCCCACCGTATCCAGCGCCGCATCCACGCCTTCGCCGCTCGTCCACGCCAGCAGCGCCTCGGTCACATCCGTTTGGCGATACAGGATGGTTTCCGAGGCTCCAAGTTCGCGCGCCAGTTCCGCCTTGTCCTCGTTGCTGACGCTGGCAGCCACCTCGCAGCCGGCGATGCGGGCCAGTTGCACGGCCACATGCCCCACACCGCCCGCGCCGGCGTGGATGAACACGCGCTGGCCTTCGCGGATGCGGGCGCGGTCGAACAGGGATTCCCAGGCCGTGATCAACACCAGCGGCGCGGCCGCCGCCGTGGCGAAATCCACGCTGTTCGGTTTGGGCGCCAGGGCATGTTCGGGCACGACGGCATATTCGGCATTGGTGCCCGGTGCGAGACCAATGCCGCCATAACACCAGAACACCTCGTCGCCCGGCGCAAAGGTTGTCACGGCCTCGCCCACTGCCTCGACCACGCCGGCGCCGTCGCAACCCAGAATGACGTTCTCGTTGGCCGGCCCATAGGTGCCGCGCGCCCGCAACTTGGTGTCGATCGGGTTGACGCCTGCCGCATGCACGCGCACCAGCACATCATGCGCCGTGCGAATGGCGGGCCGCTCCACCTCCGCCCGTTGCAGGACTTCGGGGCCGCCGGGGCGGGTCATCACCATGGCTTTCATGTCATCCTCCTCTGGCCAATCCGCTTGCGGCAAGTATCATGAAAGCCATGACCAAGCACAATCCGCCCGCGCGGGTCCGGCTGCTGGACACCACGCTTCGCGATGGCGGCCAGACCGCCGGCATTCATTTCTCGGCCGAGGACAAATGGCGCATTGCCCAGCGGCTGGCGGCGTTCGGGCTGGACTACATCGAGGGCGGCTGGCCGGGCGCCAGCCCCAAGGACGATCGCTTTTTCGAGCTGGCCCGCAAGCGGCAATGGCCTCACAGCCGGCTGGTCGCCTTTGGCGCCACGGCGCGGCCGGGCGGCCCGCCCAGTCGCGATGCCGGCCTGCGCAAGCTGCTGAATGCTGGCGCCGATGCCATCTGCGTGTTCGGCAAGGCCTGGGATCTGCATGTCGAGAAGGCATTGGGCATTTCCCTGGAGGCCAACCTGAAGCTGGTGCGCGATTCGGTGCGCTACCTGAAACGGCATGCCGATGAGGTGCTGTTCGATGCCGAGCACTTCTTCGATGGTTTTGCGGCCGATGCCGATTATGCGATGCGGGTGCTGGAGGCGGCGGCCGAGGGCGGCGCGGATGCGCTGGTGCTCTGCGACACCAATGGCGGATCGCTGCCGTGGGACGTGGCGCGGATCACCGGCGAGGTCGCGGCCCGCTTTCCGGAGATGACCATCGGCATCCATGCCCATAACGACAGCGAGCTGGCCGTGGCGAACACGCTGATGGCCGTGCGGGCGGGCGCGGCCCATGTGCAGGGCACGATCAACGGCATCGGCGAGCGCTGCGGCAATGCCAATCTGGTGTCGGTCATTCCCGATCTGGTGCTGAAGATGGGCGTGGATTGCGGCATCAGTCGGGATCAACTGAAGGAACTGAAATCGCTGTCGGATTTCGTCAACGAGATGGCGAACCGCCTGCCGTGGCGGCATCAGCCGTTCGTGGGGCAGAATGCCTTTGCGCACAAGGGCGGCGTGCATGTTTCGGCCGTGCGCAAGCTGTCCAGGCTCTACGAGCATGTGCCGCCGGAGTCCGTCGGCAATCGTCAGCGCATCACCGTTTCGGATCAGGCCGGCCGCAGCAACGTGTTGGTGATGGCGGCCAGGGCCGGCTTCGGACTGAAGCTCGATGCCAACGATCCGGCCGTGGCCGATCTGGTGCGGCGCGTCAAGGAGCTGGAGGATCAAGGCTTTGCCTTCGAGGGCGCCGAAGCTTCGTTCCACCTGATGCTGCTCAAGGCCAAGGGGCGATTCCGGCATTTCTTTGTCCTGAAAGGCTTCCGCGTGATCGACGAGAAGCGGACGCATGATGAAACGCCGCTGGCCGAGGCCACGGTGATGGTGCGCGTTGGCAGCCGCGTGGCGCACACGGCCAGTCTGGGCAACGGCCCGGTGAACGCGATGGATCGGGCGCTGCGCGCGGCGCTGACCGATTTCTACCCCTCGCTGGCCGAGCTTCGGCTCGTGGATTACAAGGTGCGGGTGCTCTCCACGCGCAAGGCCACCGAGGCGGCGGTGCGCGTGCTGATCGAATCCACCGACGGGCAGCGCAAATGGGGCACGGTGGGCGTGTCCACGAACATCATCGACGCCAGCTATCAGGCGCTGGTGGATGCCATCGAATACAAGCTGATGCTGGATGGCGTGACGCCGCCGGATTGATGCCGGAGGTGCGTCCTTCCCCGCCCGGCATTTCATTCGATGCCGTGGGCAC
>CAYQMA010000097.1:0-4100 GCA_964418535.1 uncultured Zetaproteobacteria bacterium
CCAGTGACGAAAACGAATCGGGTATCAGGGCTGCTCACAACGGGCCGGAACGGTAGCAGAAGCCCGCCCCTCGCGCCAGACGAAAACCGCGACCCCGCTCAGCCGATCCAGACCCGCGCGTTGCGGAACATCCGCAGCCACGGGCCATCCTCGCCCCAGCCGGCGGGATGCCAGGAATGCTGCACGGTGCGGAACAATCGCTCGGGATGCGGCATCATGATCGTGAAGCGGCCGTCGGGCGTGGTGAAGCCCGTCACGCCATCCGGCGATCCGTTGGGATTGAAGGGATAACGGCTGGCCGGACGCCCGTCTGGCTCGATATAGCGCAAGCAAGGCAACGACAGCGCCTGCTGTTGCGCCGAATCGAACGCCGCACGCCCCTCGCCGTGCGCCACCACCAGCGGCAGCTTCGAGCCTTCCATCCCGGCCAGCAAGATGGACGGCGAATCCATGACCTCCACCTGCAACAGCCGCGCCTCGAACTGCTCGGAGCGGTTGCGGGCGAACGTCGGCCAGTGTTCCGCGCCGGGAATCAGGGATTTGATGCGGCTCATCATCTGACAGCCGTTGCACACGCCCAGCGCAAACGTGTCCGTCCGCAGGAAGAAATCGGCAAACGCCTCGCGCGCGCGCTCGTTGAACAGGATGGCATTGGCCCAGCCGCGGCCGGCGCCCATCACGTCGCCAAACGAGAACCCGCCGCACGCTGCCAGTCCCTTGAAATCGGCCAGATCCCGCCGCCCGGCCACGATGTCGGACATGTGCACATCCACGGCCTCAAAGCCGGCGCGACCGAAGGCGGCTGCCATCTCCACCTGACCGTTCACGCCCTGTTCGCGCAAAACAGCCACGCGCGGCCGGGCGCCGCGGGCGATGAACGGCGCCGCCACGTTCTCGCCCGGATCAAACGTCAGCTCCGCAAACAATCCGCGATGATCCGCATCCGCCAACGCCTCAAAACCCTCGCGGGCGCACTCGGGGTTGTCGCGCAAGGCCTGCATCCGATAGCTGGTCTCGCTCCATGCCTGCAACAGCGTCGTCAGCTGCTCCTCGATCAACGTCCGGCCGTCATGACGGATGCGAACCATGCCGTCGTCCGCCGGCTGACCGATCCGGTGCGTCACATGTCCGAGCCCGGCCTCCGCCAGATGCGCCAGCACGCGCTCGCGATCGGCGACGCGCACCTGCACCACGGCGCCCAGCTCCTCGGCGAACAGCGCCGGCAGCGGATCCCGCCCCAGCGCATCCAGTTCCACCGCCAGACCCGTCCGGCCGGCAAACGCCATCTCGCACAAACAGGCCCACAGCCCGCCATCGGAACGATCGTGATAAGCCAGCAGCAAACCCTCGCGATTCAGCCGCTGGATGGCGGCAAAGAAGGCCGCCAGCAGGGCCGGATCATCCACATCCGGCGCTGCATCGCCGGTGGCGTTCCAAGCCTGCGCCAAGGCCGACCCGCCCAAACGATTGCGACCGCATCCGAGATCGAGCAGCAAGAGTTCCGTTGCTCCGGCATCGCGCGCCAACTCGGGCGTCAGCGTTCGCCGGGCATCGTCAACCGGCGCAAAGGCTGAAATATTCAGCGACAGCGGCGCAATCATCTCGCGCCGTTCGCCGGCCTCTTCCCAGACGGTCTTCATGGACAGCGAGTCCTTGCCCACCGGAATGGAGACGCCAAGCGCCGGACACAATTCCATGGCCACGGCCTCCACCGTCGCATACAGGCGTGCATCCTCGCCCGGATGGCCAGCCGCCGCCATCCAATTCGCCGACAAACGCACCCTGGACAGCTCGCCCACATCGGCCGCCGCCAGATTGGTCAGCGCCTCGCCCACCGCCATGCGCCCGGATGCCGGCGCATCCAGCATCGCCACCGGCGTGCGCTCACCCATTGCCATCGCCTCGCCGGCAAAACTCTCGTAGTCGCGCAACGTCACCGCGCAATCCGCCACCGGCACCTGCCACGGCCCCACCATCTGATCGCGGGCCACCAGCCCGGTCACGCTGCGATCGCCAATGGTGATCAGAAACTCCTTGCCCGCCACCGACGGCATCGCCAGCACCCGCATCGCCGCCTCACGCATATCCAGCCGGGCCGCATCCAGCGGCGCCAGCTCCGGCGCGCGCGTGGACACACGCCGCAGCATGCGCGGCGGCTTGCCGAGCAGCACGTCCAGCGGCATATCCACCGGCTTGTTGTCAAACACCGGATCATGCACCACCAACCGCCGGTCGGCCGTCGTTTCGCCCAGCACCGCAAAGGGGCAACGCTCGCGCTCGCAGATTTCGCGGAAGCGGTGCAAATCGTCCTTGTCGATGGCCAGCACATAGCGTTCCTGGGCCTCGTTGCACCAAATCTGCATCGGGCTCATGCCCGGCGCCATGTTGTGCACCGCCCGCAGATCAATCCAGCCGCCCATGCCGGCATCGTTGATCAGTTCGGGCACCGCGTTCGACAGCCCGCCCGCGCCGATGTCGTGAATGAACAGGATGGGATTGTCCTCGGCCATCTGCCAGCAGCGATCCAGCACTTCCTGGCAGCGCCGCTCCATTTCCGGATTGCCTCGCTGCACCGAATCGAAGTCCAGATCCTCGGCATTGGCGCCCGCATCCATGCTGGAGGCCGCCCCGCCGCCCAGTCCGATCAACATCGCCGGGCCGCCAAGCTGGATGATCAGCGCGCCCTCCGGCAGTTCGCGCTTGCGCACATGGGCGGCATCGATGGCCCCCACGCCGCCGGCGATCATGATCGGTTTGTGATAGCCGTAGAGGGTGTCTCCGGCTTGCATTTCCAAGGTGCGGAAATAGCCGCAGATGTTCGGACGCCCGAATTCATTGTTGAACGAGGCCGCGCCGATCGGCCCCTCGATCATGATGTCCAGCGCCGAGGCAATGCGCCCCGGCCGGCCGAAATCCCGCTCCCAGGGCTGAACAAAGCCCGGGATCCGGAGATTGGACACCGCAAAGCCGCACAGACCCGCCTTGGGCTTGCCGCCCGTGCCGGTCGCACCCTCGTCCCGGATTTCGCCGCCGGCGCCGGTGGCCGCCCCCGGGAACGGCGCAATAGCCGTCGGGTGATTGTGCGTTTCCACCTTCATCAGGATATGCGTCGTGCGCGCATGCGGCGCATAGCGATGATCGGCATCCGGATACAGCCGCTCAGCCATCCCGCCCTCGATGACCGAGGCATTGTCGCAATAGGCCGAAAGCGTGCCTTCCGGATGCGACTCGTGCGTGTGACGAATCATCGAAAACAGCGAGCGTTCCTTCTCCTCGCCGTCGATCACCCATCGGGCATTGAAGATCTTGTGGCGGCAATGCTCCGAGTTCGCCTGCGCAAACATCATCAGCTCGGCATCGGTCGGGTTACGCCCGGCCCGGGCGAACCAGTCCAGCAGGTAGTCCATTTCGTCGTCGGCCAGCGCCAACCCCATCTCGCGATTGGCCCGCATCAGCGCCTCGCGGCCGCCGCCCAGCACGTCCACCACCGCCAGAGGCGCGGGATCGGGATGCTCGAACAGGCGCGCCACGTCGCGCACATCCGACAGCACCGATTCGGTCATCCGGTCGTGAATCAGTGCCGCAACCTCGTCCACGCCCTCAAGCCCGTCGAACGCCCAGGCGGTCAGACGCTCCAGACGCACCAGATGCTCCAGCCCGCACAGGCGCGCGATTTCCGTGGCCTTGGACGACCAGGGACTGATGGTGCCGATGCGCGGCGACACCAACATCCATTCCCGCGCATCATCAACGGGCTCAACCGGCGAACCCAGCACCCGGGCCAGATGCTCCGTATCGGCATCCGACCAGGCCTCATCCACTTCCGCGGCATGGATGAACCGGGCGCGCGCGCTGCTTGCCCGCAAGCCGCGGCTGTGCATGGCCTCAAGCAGCTTTTGAATACGGAAATCGGAAAGGGCCTCTTCGCCCCACAACAGAATCAATCGGACAGTCGGTGCGCTGGACATGGGCGCATCCTATGGCCGCGCGCTCCGATGCCAAGAACGAAACCGGCGCCCACCCCGTCCCTCAGCCCATCCGCCGCACCAGATCGTGCGTGGAAACCACCCGGTCGGTAAACAGGATGCCATCCAGATGAT
>CAYQMA010000098.1:0-4055 GCA_964418535.1 uncultured Zetaproteobacteria bacterium
CGCGGCCATCGCGCATCAGATGCCGCCACCGCCCAGGAAGCGGTCAATCTCGGAGCGCTCTTTTTCCATGTCCTTTTCCACTTCCTCCAGATCCCGCTGGCGTTTGGGGCGAGCATGCAGCGCCTCAATGCGCGCATCCAGATCATCAATCAGTTTCAGCACATGGCGCAAGGCCTCGGCCACCGGATTCGGCATCATATGATGATCCAGGTTGATCTTGCCGCCCTCGATGATGGTGTCGGACGTGCCCACGACCATGCCGGGAATGCCGACCACGGTCGAATGCGGCGGCACATCCCGAAGCACCACCGAGTTGGCCCCGATGCGCGCCTGCTCGCCAATGGTGATGGCGCCCAGCACCTTGGCCCCGGCGCCGACAATCACGCCGTTTTCCAGCGTCGGATGGCGCTTCTTCTTCTCCCAGGTCGTGCCGCCCAGCGTCACGCCATGATACAGGGTGACGTCGTCGCCGATCTCGGTCGTCTCGCCAATAACCACGCCCATGCCATGATCGATGAAGAAACGCCGGCCGATGCGCGCGCCCGGATGAATCTCGATGCCGGTGAGCCATCGCGCGATATGCGACAGCAATCGCGCCAGCAAACGCAGCCGATGCTCCCAAAGCCAGTGAGCGATCCGATACATCCAGATCGCATGCAGCCCCGGATATGAGGTGATGACTTCCAGCGTCGAGCGCGCTGCTGGATCGCGGTCGAATGCGCTGGCGATGTCTTCTTTCAGGTAAGTCCACGCCTTGATCGTCATGGCGCGGCACTGTAGCCATGGGGAGCTATCGCTGCAAATCCGCATCCAGCGCGTTCAAGGCCTGTTCCGGCCCGCTGAACGTCCACAAAGCCTCCCCGCTCAGCCGTTGCGCCGCCCATGCGCGCACCTCATCGAGCTCCACGCGCGCCAGCCGATCCACCCACCACGACTGCGGATGCACCACTGCTTCGTCCAGCCTTGCCCCCAATTGCATCATGGTCGTCTCGACTGATTCCATACCCATGCGCATGGAGGCCTCGAGCTGCCGGCGGGCCCGCGCCAGCTCTTCCGCTTCGATGGAATCGGCAAAACGGGCCAACACATCCCGCACCACCGTCACGCATTCGCCCAGCCGATCCGGCTCCACGCCGGCACTGACGCTCCAGGTGCCGGTATCGCTCAGACTGGACAGGTGGGAAGCGATGCCATAGGCCAGACCACGCATTTCACGCACTTCGCGGAACAGGCGCGAACTCATGCCGCCGCCCAACATCTGATTGGCCAGCCAGGCCGCGGGACGTTCTTCGCTGGCTGCCGCAATCCCCGGGAAAGAAACGATCAGGTGCGCCTGCTCGTCTTCACGCGGCAGACGCTGGAGGCCGCCCTGCATGCGGGCCGGCGCACGCGGGCAGGTGTCGCCGGGCGCCGGCCAGTCCCGTTCCGTGAGTCTTGCCAGCATCGCTTCGTGATCCACCGCCCCGGCAGCCGCCACCAGCATGCGCGGCGGCCGGTATCGGGATTCCCGGAACGCCGCCAGATCGTCGCAACCGATGCGCGCCAGCGCCTCCCGACGACCCAGCACCGGCCGACCCACGGCCTGGCCGGGAAACAGCGCCTCGACATGACGATCAAACGCCCAATCCTCGGGCGCATCCTCGGTCATCGCCATTTCGGAGAAAATGACCTCGCGCTCGCGCCGCCATTCATCCTCGGGCAGATGCGGCGCCAGCACCATGTCGCACAGGATGTCCAACGCTCGTTGCCAGTCCTCGCGCAGCACGCGCATATGAACGCAGGTGCGTTCGCGGGTGGTGAACGCATTGGCCGTGCCGCCCAGTTCGTCCAGCGCCTCGCCCAGCGCTCGCGTATCCAGCGCCCCTGCACCCTTGAACACCATATGCTCGAGCGCATGGGCGATGCCGGCCAGCGCATCCGGCTCGTCCCGACTGCCGACATCGACAAACACGCCCAGCGCCACCGTCTGCGCCCCGGGCATGGCCTGCGTCAGCAGCAGCGGCCCGTCGGGCACGCGGCTTTCGCGAATCACCGGCTCACGCATCGCGCACCATCAGCAAAAAGGGAGACGGTTTCCCGCCTCCCCTTTGTCGGAAACCGCCGACCGGGCATCGGGCCTACTCGACGGCCTCCTCGCTTTGCAGCGCTTTCATGGACAGACGGATGCGTCCGTTGCGATCCACTTCCAGCACCTTGACGCGCACTTCCTGCCCTTCCTTCAGCTCGTCGGCCACGTTCTCGACCCGATGGTTCGCGATCTGCGAGATATGCACCAGGCCGTCGGTGTTGCCAACGATGCGCACAAAGGCGCCGAAATCCATGATCTTGACCACCTTGCCGGTGTAGATCTTGCCGACCTCGACCTCGGCCACGATGTCCTCGATCATCTTGCGTGCCTTCTCGCCGGCCTCGGCCGAAGTGGCGAAAATCTTGACTGTGCCATCGTCCTCGATATCCACCTTGGCACCGCTTTCGTCCACGATGCCGCGAATCACCTTGCCGCCCGGGCCAATGACCTCGCGGATCTTGTCCGGATTGATCTTCATCGTGAACATGCGCGGCGCGTGCGCGGCGATGCTCGGACGCGGCTTGCTGATGCACTTGTCCATTTCGTCCAGGATATGCATCCGCGCCGCATGCGCCTGGGCCAGCGCCTCGCGCATGATCTCGCGGGTCAGGCCGCCGATCTTGATGTCCAGTTGCAGCGTGGTCACGCCCTTGCGCGTGCCGGCCACCTTGAAGTCCATGTCGCCCAGATGATCCTCATCGCCCAGGATGTCCGTGAGCACGGCATAACCGTCCGGCTCCAGGATCAGACCCATGGCCACGCCGGCCACCGCCGCCTTCACCGGCACGCCGGCATCCATCAGCGCCAGCGACGTGCCGCAGACCGAGGCCATCGAAGAGGAACCATTGGACTCGGTGATCTCCGACACCGCACGAATGGCGTAGCCGAACTCGTCCTCGCTCGGCAACACGGCCTCAACGCCGCGGCGGGCCAGGCGCCCGTGCCCGATCTCGCGTCGTCCCGGAGGGCCCATGCGACGCGCTTCGCCCACCGAAAACGGCGGGAAGTTGTAATGCAGCATGAAACGCTGCTTCTCCACGCCTTCCAGCGACTCGACCAGTTGCATGTCCGATTCGGTGCCCAGCGTGATGGTCACCAAAGCCTGCGTCTCGCCGCGCGTGAACAGCGCCGAGCCATGCGTGCGCGGCAACACGCCCACCTGGCAGTCAATCTGACGCACCTCGTCGGTGCGGCGTCCGTCAATGCGCGGGTTGCCGGCCAGAATCGAACGGCGCACCACGTCCTTTTCCAGATTCTTCATCGCCGAGGCCACATCGTTCGGCGCGAACTCGCCCGGCTCCTCCTCGGTGCCGGCAAAACGCTCCTGCGCCTCGGCGCGCAAGGCCTCCAGCTCAGCCGAACGGGTGGACTTGTCGGCAATAGCATAGGCCTCGCGCACGCGCGCCTCAAACGCCTCGTTCACGGCCTTTTGCACCTCTTCGCCGCCCGCCAGTTCCACCGCGATCTTTTCCTTGCCGGCTTGCGCGACCAGCTCGTCAATCGCATCCAGCACCGGCTGATAGCCCTGCTGACCGAACAGCACCGCCTCGATCATCTGTTCTTCGGACAGCTCGTTGGCCTCCGACTCGATCATCAGCACCGCATCGCGCGTGCCGGCCACGACCAGATCCAGATCGGACTCCTCCATCTGCTGGTAGGTCGGGTTGAGCACGAACTCGCCATTGATCAGGCCCACACGCGCAGCAGCGATCGGCCCGCCGAACGGAATGTTCGAAATCGCCAGCGCGGCCGAGGCGCCATTGAGCGCCACGATATCCGGATTATTGTCCTCGTCGGCGGAAATGACCGTCGCAATCACCTGCGTTTCGTGGAAATAGCCCTTGGGGAACAGCGGACGCAGCGGCCGGTCAATCAAGCGGCTGGTCAGCGTCTCCTTCTCCGAGGGGCGCCCCTCGCGCTTGAAGAAGCCGCCCAGGAACCGGCCGGCGGCATAGGTTTTTTCCTGATAGTGGACGGTCAGAGGCAG
>CAYQMA010000099.1:0-4012 GCA_964418535.1 uncultured Zetaproteobacteria bacterium
TCGTCGGTCAGCCGGGACACGTTGGCATAGATATAAAAGGCGCCCCTGGGCTCGACCACGATATCGAAGCCCAGCGGCGGCAGCGCCGCCAGCAGGAATCGCCGGCGCTCGTCGTAGGCGCGGCGCATCGTTTCCACCTCGGCTTCGGACTCGAGCGCCGCCAGCGCCGCATATTGCGACAGTGTCGGCGCCGCGATGAAGATGTTCTGCATCACGCGGCGGCAGGCATCCACCAGCTGTTCGGGCACGATAATCCAGCCCACCCGCCAGCCGGTCATGGCCCAGCGCTTCGAAAAGCCGTTCACGACGATGGCGTCCGCATCCAATGCCAGCGCCGTCGGCGGCTTCGCGCCATAGGTCAGGCCGTGATAGATCTCGTCCGAAATCAGCCAGCAGCCGCGTTCCCGACAGGCGCGCGCCATGGCCGCCAGCATCGCTTCGTCCATCAGCGTGCCGGTTGGATTGCCCGGATTGATAACCACGGCCGCGCGCATGCCGTCCCGCCAGTGGCGTTCCAGATGCCCGGCCGAGAGGTGATAGCCGGTTTCCGGCCCCACGGGTGCGTTCACCGGTTCGCCGCCGGCCAGGCGGACGAAATTGCGCTGGCAGGGATAACCGGGATCGGGCAACAGCACCGATTCGCCGGCTTCCAGCAGCACCGCATAGAGCATTGCAAAGGCCCCGGAGGTGCCGGGCGTGATCAGGATGCGGTCCGCATCCACGCGCACGCCGTATTCACGCGCATACCAGTCCGCCAGTGCCTGCTGCAATTCGGGCAGGCCGGTGGACGGCGTGTAGAACTGACCGAGCTCGTCCAGCGCTCGGTGCGCGGCCGCAATCACCGGCGCCGGCGTCGGGAAATCCGGTTCGCCGATTTCCATGTGCACGATGTGGCGGCCTTGGGCTTCCAGCTCCCTGGCGCGCTCCAGAAGCTGCATCACGCGGAAGGGTTCGATGGCGTCAATGCGTCGCATGCGTGCATGCTAGCGCAAAAGACGCCAAAAGGGGCTAGGCTT
Organism: uncultured Zetaproteobacteria bacterium; assembly: GCA_964418535.1. Taxonomy (GTDB): domain Bacteria; phylum Pseudomonadota; class Zetaproteobacteria; order Mariprofundales; family Mariprofundaceae; genus JALVTX01. The sequence goes on from CAYQMA010000099.1 coordinate 1,017, forward strand.
GCCGCATGGTCATGGATTGCGGAATGCACGACGTGTTCGAGGCCGCCGCCACGCTCGGCCGCTCCTGCCGCATCGTCTGGCGCGCCGGGGGCGAAACGCGCCGCATCTGCGCCGTGCCGCTGGACTGGACGGTGCGGGGCGGTCGCGAATGGGGCTTGTGGCGTGGAGCGGACGGGCGCACCTTCTCCCTGCCGCTGGATGCGGTGACCGAATTGCAAATGAACGTGGACGATGAGGACGGCGAGGACTGACATGCTCTGGATCAAGGCCTTTCACATCATTGCCGTCGTCTCCTGGTTCGCGGGGTTGTTCTATCTGCCGCGCATCTTCGTCTATCACGCCGGTCACGCCGACGGCCCGGTGCATGCGCAGTTCTGCGTCATGGAGCGCAAGCTCTATCGCTACATCATGAACCCGGCCATGCTCGCAACGCTGGCGCTCGGATTGTGGCTGGCCTGGATCGAGCGCGACCTGATTGCCGATGGTTACTGGTTCCACGCCAAGATGGCGCTGGTGACGGCGCTGGTGGGCTTTCACCTGGCTTGCGGTCGTTTCGTGCGCGCTTTTGCGGCCGGACAGAACCGCCGCGACCACCGTTTCTACCGCATGTTCAACGAAATACCGACGCTGATTCTGGTCGCCGTCGTGATTCTGGTGGTGGTCAAACCCTTCTGATCGTTCTGATCGGCTTGATCGGCTGAGCCAGCCGGGCGCTACGGCTGCTCCACTTCCAGAATCGGCGCCAGCCGCATTGGCTCGATCGGAGCGTCGCTGAGCCGCTTTTGGACCGCCACCTCGTCGCATTCGGAAAAGCGCGGGCAGTGCACGCACACCGTCCACACCTTGTGCGGCAGGCTTTCCTTCGGAACGCGCTCATAGCCGTGGCGCGCAAAGAATTCGGGCACATAGGTGAGCGCAAAGATGCAGGCCACGCCCAGCCCCGCGGCCCAGCGTTCGCAGGCATCCAGCAGCAGGCCGCCGATGCCGCGTCCGCGCGCTGATTCGTCCACCACCAGCGAACGCACCTCGGCCAGATTCGAGCCGTAGATATGCATGGCCGCAACGCCCACGAGGTCGCCGTCATAGCTGGCGACCAGAAATTCCTGCAGGTGCTCGAAGATATCGTCGCGCGATCGCGGCAGAATCACCCCGGCCTCGGCGAACGGCGCCAGCAGCGCGGCAATCGCCTCGACATCGGCCACCTCGGCCGCGCGCACGCGAATGCGATGCGGCATCAGGCCGCTCCGGCCGCCTGCGCCGCGCGGGCGATCAGCGCCTCGGCATGGCGCAGGCTTTCCTCGCCCACACCGCCCAGCATCCGACCAATCTCGCGCCGGCGCGCCGCCTCGTCCAGCACCTCCAGACGGGTGATCGTGCGGCCGTTTTCCACCTCCTTGCGAATGTGAACATGATGGCTGGCGCAGGCCGCCACCTGCGGCAGATGCGAAATCACCAGCACCTGCCGCTCGCGCCCCATCTCGGCCAGCAGTTCGCCCACGGCCCAGGCCGTTTCGCCGCCGATGCCCGAATCCACCTCGTCGAACACCGCAATGGCCGGCGCGTTGCGCAGTGCGCCGCAACCCTTGAGCGCCAGCGTCAGGCGCGACAGCTCGCCGCCGGATGCCACATCGGCCAGATCGCGGAAGGGCTCGCCGGGATTCGAGGAGACCTGAAAGCGCACCGTATCAAACCCCTCCGCGCCCCAGCAGGCCGCATCCTCCGCTTGCGGCGTCACCCCGATGCGCACGCGCATGCCGGCCAGCGCCAGCCGGTCCAAAAACGGGCGCAGTTCATGAGCCAACTGTTCCGCCGCCTGCCGTCGCGCCGCCGACAGGCTTTCCGCCGCCGCCAGATATTCCCGCCGGGCCTCGGCCTCGCGCCGGGCCAGCGCCGCCTCGTCCCAGCCGCCGGCATCCAGCCTGGCCAGCTTGTCCGCCAGTTCCGCGCGCAGGGCCACCAGCCCCGCCTCGTCGGTGTTGTTGCGGCGCATCGCATCGTGCAGATCCATCAGGCGCTGTTCGTCCGCTTCCAGCGCCGCGGCATCGAACGACGCCTCCATCATCGCCCGCAACGCCGGCGCAGCCTCGCCGATCAGCGTCTCGGCCTGGGCCAGCAGCTCCAGCGCCTCGGCCGCTTCCGGCCGCATGTCGGCGATGGCTTCCAGTTCGCGCAGCGCCCGGCCGAGCCGGACGCGGGCCGAATCGTCCGCTTCTTCCACCGCATCGAGCGCCAGCGCCGCCGCCTCCTGAATGCGGGCGAAGTTGCGCCCGGCGCGCACGCGCGCATCCAGTTCCTCGCTCAGGCCCTCGCGCACGTCCAGCGCCTCCAGCCGCGCCAATTCGTCGCGCATCCAGGCTTCCTCGCGCGCATCGCGGGCGCGCGCATCGCGGCACGCCTCCAGCTCGCGAACGGCCTTGCGCCATGCGTCCCAAGCCTTCCCGACAGCCGCCAGGAGCGATGCGTCCACCCGCGCATCCAGCAGTTGCCGCTGGAACGCCGGCCGCAGCAGGGACTGGTGTTCGTGCTGGCCGTGCATGTCCAGCATCAGATCGCCAATGGATTTCAGCAAGCGGGCCGGCGCCGGGGCGCCGTTGATCCAGGCGCGGGAGCCGCCGTCGGCGCGGATCACCCGCCGCAGCAGGATCAGATCGTCGTCGCCATCCAGCTCATGCTCGGCCAGCAGCGCCCGCAAGCGCGCATCCCGAGGCTCCAGCACCGCATTCACCTCAGCGCGGCTGGCGCCGTGCCGCACCTGCTCGTGGCTTGCGCGGGCGCCGAAGGCCACACCCAGGGCGTCCACGAGCATGGACTTGCCGGCGCCCGTCTCGCCGGTGAACACGGTCATGCCGCGCTCCAGCTCCAGCCGCACATCGGCCATCAGCGCGAAGTCGCGGACATGCAGTTCTCTCAGCATCGCCCGGCGTCGTCCTCCCGACCCGTCCAGTGCAACTTGCCGCGCAGCACCCTGTAGTAGCTGCGATCGGGCATGTAGGCCA
>CAYQMA010000100.1:0-3948 GCA_964418535.1 uncultured Zetaproteobacteria bacterium
GCGCCGCCGCCATCCAGCGAGAGCTGGCAAAGCTGAACGCGGCCATGTTCATGCAATCCAATCCCATTCCGGTCAAGGCCGCCTGCGCGATGATGGGCTGGATGGATTGGGAGATCCGCCTGCCGCTCACCGTGCTGCCACCGGCGGAGCGCGAGCGGTTGCATGCGACCCTGCGGGAAGCGGGGCTTGCGCCGGAGCGCGTCCATCCCTGAGTCGCACGCGGGCCGTTTCCGGCCCGGGCGCTGGACATGGCGGCGCCTGCTGCATTCCTCGGCCTGGCTGCTGGCAGTGCTGGCAGTGCTGGCAGTGTTTTTCATCGCTCTGCTGCTGGCGGAATCCTCATTCTACGCCGTCACCGGCCGGCCGCTGTCCACCTGGGCGCTTATCGTCGCTGCGTTGGTGGCGGCGCTGTTGTTCTATCCCACGGTCCGCATGCTCCAGCGCGGCATGGACCGGCTGTTCTTTCGCCGTCATCTGGATGCGCTCAAGGCCATCCGCGAACTGGGCGCCGAAGACCTGGCCGATTTGCCCGTGGAGGATATGGAGCGCGCGTTGCTGGAGCGCATCTGCAAGGCCTGTCACCGGGTGGCGGCGGCGCTGGACGAACGCGGCGACGGCGGGGGCGGTTTGACGGTGTGGCCCGGCGAGGCGCCGATGCCGCCGGCCTGGGAGACGCCCCCGTTGCGACTGGAAGATGTGGCGGGCTACGAGCTGTGCGTGCCGTTGCCGCGCCGCCAGGGTCATGCCTGGTTGTGGCTCGGGCCACACGAAGACGGCCAGCCCACCGAGGACGATGAAGTCGAGGCGCTGAAAGGCGTGGCGCGGTTCGCCGCGATGAGTCTGGAGCATGCGCGGCTGAGCCGCCAACTGGCCGATCGGGCGCGGCTGGATTCGCTTTCCCGCGTGGCGGGGCAACTGCATTCGCACGATCTGAAAAACCGGCTGAACGATCTCCAGTTTTTGGCGCACAATCTGGAAGGCCGGCAGGTGGATGCGGAGGATGCTGCACGGCTGGTGGACGCCATTCGCAAGGTCACCGGCCGGATGCAGATGCTGATGCAGCGTCTGGCCGATCCTCAGGCGCCGATTCATCCGGAGCTGCGACCGCTGGATGCCGGCGAACTGGTGCGCCGCGCCATTCAGGCGCGCTTGTGGCCTGAAGGCGTTCGCGTGCAAAGCGATCTGCCCTCGCTTCCGCCCGTGGCGGCCGATGCCGATTTGCTGACCGGCGTGTTCGAAACTCTGTTCGATAACGCGGTGCAGGCCATGCAGGGGCAGGGCGAGTTGCGTGTGAGCGCATCTGAAACGGCGGGCGGCATCGAGTTTCTCGTCGCGGACACCGGCTGCGGCATGAGCCGGGAATTCATGGAACGACGTTTGTTCCGGCTGTTTTCCACCAGCAAGGAGCACGGATTGGGCATCGGCCTGTATCTGAGCCGGCGCATCATCAACGCGCATGGCGGGCGCATCTGGGCGGAGAGCGCGGGAGAGGGGAAAGGTTGCACCTTCCACGTGTGGTTGCCGCTGTGGCAGGCTGGGGGCAAGGAGGATGATGCGTGAAACCGGTCGTGCTGGTCGTCGATGACAATGAAATCAATCGTCTGAACTTGAGGCTGCTGCTCAAGGACGCCTATCAGGTGCTCGAAGCAGGCGACTTGGAGCAGGCCGAGGCGCAACTGGCCGCCCACCGCGTGGATTTGCTGGTGCTGGATCTGGCGCTGCCGCCGGAGCCGGACAATCCGGACATCGGTCTGCGCTATCTGGAACGCTTGCATCAGGATAATCCCGATGTGCCGGTGGTGGTCGTCACCGGCCATGATCAGCGCAAGCTCGCGGCGCGGGCGCGCCGCGCCGGCGCTGTCGGGTTCTTCGGCAAACCGTTCGATCCGGACGAGGTGCGCGAGGCCATCGATGCGGCCATGGAAGCTCGTGCCCGGCAGATGCGGGAGCAGGAACTGGCGCGCATGGCCGAGGGGCGCACCAGTCGGGAATTGTTGGGCGAATCGGCGGCCATGCAGGCGTTGCGGGCCATGATTGCCCAAGTGGCCGGCGCGCCGTCCACGGTGTTGATTCGGGGCGAAACAGGCAGCGGCAAGGAACTGGTGGCGCGATTGCTGCATGCGGCCAGCCCGCGCGCCAAAGGGCCGTTCGTGGCGATCAATTGCGCCGCGCTGGACGAACGGCGGCTGGAATCGGATATGTTCGGCCATGAAAAGGGCGCTTTTCCCGGCGCGTCGCGGCGCAAGCTGGGTTGGCTGGAGCGGGCCAGCGGCGGCACGCTGTTTCTGGACGAGGTGGCAAGCCTTCCCGCCGGGGTGCAGGGCAAGCTGCTGCAGGTGCTGGAACATGGCACCTTCTCGCGCTTGGGTGGCGATGCCGAACTGGCCACGGATGTGCGGCTGATTTGTTCCTCGCGCGAACCGCTGGAGCAACTGGTGGAGCAGGGCGCATTCCGCGAGGAACTGTATTACCGGATCAATGTGGTGCGCATCGACGTGCCGCCCTTGCGTGAACATGCCGAAGACATCCCGCTGCTGGCGCAGCATGTGCTGGCACGCAAGGCGCTGCTGTGCAACAAAACCGTGGAAGGCTTCTCGGATGCGGCCATGGCGCAATTGATGCGTTATTCATGGCCCGGCAATGTGCGCGAACTCGAAAATGTGATCGAGCGGGCCGTGGTGCTTGCGGAAGGTCCGGTCATTGAACGCATTCCGGCCCTGGAAGGGCCGGGCAGCCGCGTTCGGCCCGAGGATCTGCTGCAGGACTGGCTGAACCGGCTGCCTGAAGAAGGCGTCAATGCCGATCGCTTGCTGGACGAAGTGGAACGGCGGCTGGTGCTCACGGCGCTGGCCCGCAACGGGCAGGTCAAGGTGCGTGCCGGCCGATGGCTGGGTTTTGGCGACCGCGCCAAGGACAAGATGCGCTATCTGTGCGACAAGTACGGCATTCAACCTGGAACGACGGAGGACTGATGCGCAGGCGAGTGATGATCGCAATGTGGATGTGGCTGGCGCTGCTGGCATGGCCGATGGCGGCAGATGCTGCGGACAAGGAATATCTGTATCAGCGCGATGTTGAGGTGCCCGCTTTCCAGACCCTGCGCGAGTTCTTCGACATGCCCGATCGCCCCGGCGCCTATCTGGTGACGATGGTGTCCGAAGCCATCGGGCCATTGACCTTTCGTGTGCTGCGCGCCCATGGAGACGCCGAGCATGTGATTCGCCGCAAGCGCAGCTACCACGTGAAATCGCATGAGTTTCAGGTGCGGTTCGACAATCCCCGGGGCGCCGACGATCTGATTGTCGAAATCTCCAATTCCAATCCGGCAGCCGGCGCGAAGGTTTCCGTATTCGTGGTGGAGCTGCAGCGGTAGCGCCGGTAGGGGCCGCGACCGGTTCCGGATGCCGGTCAGGCTTCGGCTTCGAGCAACTCCTTCAGATTGGCGAAATCCATGTCCAGCTCCCGCTGGGCGATATGCGCCACCACCGGGCTGGCCAGCTTGAAGAAGCGCCCCACATCAATGGACAGCGTGCGCACGATGCGCGTGCCACCATCCACCGGCTCGAACTTCATGGTCGTCTCCATCGGGAACGGCCCGGTCACTGTGCGCGCTGACCACTCGGAGCCGTCGGCATTGCGGGCCGTCACTTCCCATTCCTGTTCGATGACGCGACCCAGGAATTTTTCCTTCACCCGATACCTGGTGCCGATTGTCGGATCGCCCGGCGTCAGCTTTTCGGATTCCAGCACCGAGCTTTGCCAGAGCGGATCATTGGCGTTGTCATCGACAAACGCGATGACTTCGGCCACGGGACGGTTGATCTCAATGGTGGATTGCAGCTTGCTCAACGGCATACCAAGCCTCCTGGCGGCTTATTCGCGCAACAGTTCGGTGATGCTGGTCTTGGATCGGGTCTTCTCGTCCACCTTCTTGACGATGACGGCGCA
>CAYQMA010000101.1:0-3912 GCA_964418535.1 uncultured Zetaproteobacteria bacterium
CCACGGAGGTGCGGTGCGATTTGGTGCTGAGATCGTGAATCAGCGTGGTGATGACCCCGGCCGAGATCGGGTCCAGCCCGGAGGTGGGTTCGTCGTAGAACACGATGGCCGGATCCATTGCAATGGCGCGCGCCAGCGCCACGCGCTTGGCCATGCCGCCTGAGAGTTCGGACGGCATCAGGCCTTCCATGCCGCGCAGCCCCACCTGCTCCAGCTTCATGGTGACGATGGTGCGAATCACGTCCTCGTCCAGATCGGTATGTTCATGCAGCGGAAAAGCGACGTTTTCATAGACGTTCAGCGAGTTCAAAAGGGCCGAATACTGGAAGACCATGCCCATCATCTCGCGCAGCTCATACAGCCGCTTGCGCGAAATGTTGACGAAATCCTCGCCGGCGAACTTGATGTCGCCCGAGGTCGGCTTTTCCAGCCCCGCGATCAGGCGCAGCAGGGTGGTCTTGCCCGAGCCCGAGCCGCCCATGATGACCGTGATCCGGCCTTCGCGCACATGCAGATCCACGCCATCCAGCGCCGCCACGTCGCCGTATCGCTTGCAAAGGTTGGTGCAGCGAATCATGCGACAGTCATCCAGTTATCCCGATGCATGAAGCGGAACCTTACCCCTGAGCATGGGGGAAACAAGGGGCAGCGCCTTGCCGCTATGCCTTGGCGGCGTCCAGCAGGCTGCGCAACCTCGCCACGATGGCTTCGGCATCCAGTTCCAGATCGCGCAGCACCTCGGCCTGCGTGCCCTGCGGCGGGAAGGCGTCCGGCATGCCCATGTGCGCGAAGGGCCCGCGCCAGCCATGCGTCAGCGCCAGACTGGCGATGGCCTCGCCCACGCCGCCGGCTGACGAGCCCTCCTCGATCACCAGCAACGGCTTGCCCTCCATCAGGCGTTGGGCAATCGCCTCCTCGTCCAGCGGTTTGATGAAACGCAGATTGAGCAGCGCCAAATGGACGCCGTTCTGTTCGCGCAATGCTTCCACGGCCTTCAGTGCGTCGCGGACGCGGCTGCCGACGGCCACGACCAGGCCGTCCGGCCCTTCGGTCAGAACCTCGGCGCGACCAAACTCCAGCGGCTTGGGCGCCTTGCGCGTCACGCCATATCCGGCACCGCGCGGATAGCGAATGGCCGCCGGGCCGTCCAGCGACAGCGCCGTGACCAGCATGTCCGCCAGCTCCGCCTCATCCTTGGGCGCCATCACGGTCAGGTTCGGCACGCAGCGCAGGAAGGCGATGTCGAAACTGCCCGAATGCGTGGCGCCGTCGGCGCCGACGATGCCGGCGCGATCCATGCACAGGGTAACCGGCAGGTTCTGGATGCAGACGTCGTGGATGATCTGGTCGTAGGCCCGCTGCATGAAGGTGGAATAGATGGCCACCACCGGCCGCAGCCCCTCGGCCGCCATGCCGGCCGCAAAGGTGACCGCATGCTGCTCGGCGATGCCGACATCGAAGCAGCGGTCGGGATGGCGGCGGGCGAAGCGCGCCAAACCGGTGCCGCCCGGCATGGCCGCGGTCACGGCCACGATGCGGTCGTCCTCGTCGGCGAGATCGGCCAGGGTGTCGCCGAACACCTGCGTCCAGCTGGGCGCGGCCTCCACGCTCTTCACCGGTCTGCCGGTCTCCACATTGTAGGGGCCCAAGCCATGCCAGGTTTCCGGGTCTTCCTCGGCCGGCGCAAAGCCGAAGCCCTTGCGGGTCACCACATGCAGCAGGATCGGGCCGTCCAGATGCTTGCAGTTTTCCAGCGTCGGCAACAGGTGATCGAAATCGTGGCCGTCGATGGGGCCGATGTAGCGGAATCCCAGCTCCTCGAACAGCGTGCCCGGCGTGACCATGCCCTTGACGTGCTCCTCCAGCCGCCGCGCCGCTTCCAAGGCCGCCGGCGCCTTTTCCAGCACCTTGCGGGCCGCTTCGCGCATGTTCACATAGGGCTTGCCGGTGATCAGCCGCGCCAGGTAGGCGGACATCGAGCCCACATTGGGCGCAATGGACATCTCGTTGTCGTTGAGGATGACCAGCAGCCGGCGCTTGCCGCCGCCGGCGTTATTCAGCCCCTCGAAAGCCATGCCGCCGGTGAGCGCGCCGTCGCCAATGACGGCCACCACATGGTTGTCCTCGCCCTTCAGGTCGCGCGCCACGGCCATGCCGTAGGCGGCGGAAATCGAGGTGCAGGCGTGACCGGCGCCGAAGGGGTCGTGCTCGGATTCGGCGCGCTTGGTGAAGCCGGAGAGGCCGCCGTGCTGGCGCAGCGTGGGCATGCGATCCAGGCGGCCGGTCAGCATCTTGTGCGGATAGGCCTGGTGTCCGACGTCCCAGACGATGCGGTCGCGTGGCGAATCGAACAGACGGTGCAGGGCGATGGTCAGCTCCACCACGCCCAGCCCCGCGCCCAGGTGACCACCGATCGGCGCCAGGGTTTTGATGAGGTAATCGCGCATCTCGCGTGCCAGCTCGGGGAGCTGGTCTTCGCGCAGGCGCTTCACGTCTTCGGGCCCGCGGATGGTTTCGAGCAAAGGCCAGCCGCTCATGAACGGCGCTCCAAAATGAAATCGGCCAGCGCCGCCAAGTGCTGCCCGGCTTCGCCCAAGGGGGCGATGGCCTCGAGAGCCAGATCGCGCATTTCGCGCGCCGTTTCCCGCGCTCCCTCCAGGCCCAATAGCGACACATAGGTGGCCTTGTGTTGGGCGGCATCCTTGCCGGCGCTCTTGCCGAGCGTTTCGCTGCTTTCGGTGGCATCCAGGATATCGTCGGCGATCTGGAACAACAGCCCCACGGCCTTGCCGTAGCGGGAGCAGGACTCGATATGCGCCGCATCCGCGCCCGCCAGCCGGGCGCCGGCTTCGCAACAATAGCGGATCAGAGCCCCGGTCTTGTGGACATGGATGCGTTCGATGGCCAGCACGTCGGCCGGCGGCTTGTTTTCGGCTTCCATGTCCAGCATCTGGCCGCCGGCCATGCCGCGCGCGCCGGCCGCTGCCGCCAGCATCCGTGCCAGCTCCGCCCGCAGGCCATCCGCGCACCCGGTTTCGAGCGTCAGTTCAAAGGCCAGCGCCTGCAGGGCGTCGCCGGCCAGGATCGCCGTCGCCTCATCGAATTGCTTGTGGCAGGTGGGTTGACCCCGGCGCAGATCGTCGTCGTCCATGCAGGGCAGATCGTCGTGGATCAGCGAATAGGTGTGCATGCATTCCACGCCCAGCATGGCCGGCATGATGTCGCCCCGGCCGCCGCAGGCTTCGAAGCATTCGCGCATCAGCGCCGGCCGGATGCGCTTGCCGCCTGCCAGCAGGCTGTAACGCATGGCCTGCCAGAGCCGCGCGGGCGTGCCGGTGTGATGGCGCGCCAGCATGGTTTCCAAGGCCTGATTCACGGCTTCGGCATGGCGGGTCAGGCGTCCCGCCAGATCGGTTGCGGCAGTGTTCATCGGGATGTGTCTTCGTCCAGCACTTGCAAACGCTGCTCGGCCTGATCCAGCAGCGCCTCGCAGCGACGGGTCAGTTTGACGCCTTCCTCGAACGCGGCCACGCTTTCTTCCAGTGACAGGCGGCCGGATTCCAGTTTTTCGACCAGAGCGGTCAGGCGCTGAAGCGCCTGCTCGAAACTGAGCTGGTTGATGGTTTCATCGGATGTGGTCGGATTCACGCATGCCCCCTTGGCGCAACACCCTTGCGTCGCCCGGCCATTGTAGGGCGGGCCTGCGGCCGGTCAATCGGCGGCTGTCTCGAAAGAGGGATGCGCCGTGGCATTGCGAGAAAACGGATGTTTCGCCGGCCATGTGTGTTGGGCCGCGTTTGGCCGTGCAATGCCGAAAACCGGGCTTGTGTCAGTTGGCGAACGTCTTCCCGGGATTTTTCAAACCGGTTTCGTGCGAATGCAAAAGTTGTATTGCATCACCTTTTTGAGGGA
>CAYQMA010000102.1:0-3838 GCA_964418535.1 uncultured Zetaproteobacteria bacterium
TGGCGGCGACCCATGCCCAGTCCGATCACATGGGCGGCATGACCGCCTTGATTGCCCGGTTGAACCATGTCGGCGAATTGTGGTTGCCGGATGTGCCGGCCGCCCGGCGTCGTCGCATGGCGCGGGAGCTGGTGGCGGCGGCCCGAAAACAGGGTGTGGTCGTGCGCTGGCTGGCGCGGGGCGATGTCGTGCGTCTGGGTTCGATCACGGTGCGGGCATTGTGGCCGCCCCGGAGGCATGCGCCGGCCAATCCGAACAATGCCTCACTGGTGCTGTCGCTTGCGATGCCGGACGGCAAGCGGCTGCTGCTCCCGGGGGATGTCGAGGCGCGCGCCGAGAGAAGCATGGTTCGAGCAGGGATCGAGCGGCATACGCTGGCGTTGTTGCCGCACCACGGCAGCGCCACTTCCAGCACCCCGGCCTTTGTGCGCGCCGTGCATCCGGCGCTGGCGATCGCCCAGACAGGCGCGGGCAATCGCTACGGATTTCCGAATCCCGAGGTCGTCCGGCGTTGGCAGGGCATTGGGGCGACGGTGATCAATACGGCGGATGGTGCGGTGCTGGTCGATCTCTCGGGTGCGCGCGCCACATGGCGACATGCGCCGCCGGTGCAATCGGCGCGGCGCGCCTGGGCCTTGCGACTGTGGCAGCGAGGATGACTTTCGATGTCCGTGTCCCCTATAATCCGCGCGCCGCGTGGCGGGGCGTGGTTTGGTTTCGCGGCAACCGGCATGTGGTCGGATTTTGGATGGCGCCGGAATCTGGAGGTGCGTGTGTACGATTTTTTGATGCAGGGCGGCACGGTGATGTTCATTTTGCTGGGCTGCTCCATTCTGGCGCTGACCATCATCTTTGAACGCGCCTGGAGCTTGCGCCGTTCGGTGGTGATCCCCGAAAAGGACATTCAGGCCGTGGAGCAGGCCGTGCGCGACGGCGATGTGAAACGGGCGCTCACCATTTGCCGCGACAGCGCCTCGACGATGGGGCGCATCCTTTGGGTGGCGCTGCAGAACCGGGGCGTCTCCCGGCCGGTGCTCAAAGAGGTGCTGGAGGAGACGGGGCGGCAGGAAGTCGCGCATCTGGAGCGGTTCATCGGCGTGCTGGGTCTGATTGCGGCGATTGCGCCGCTTTTGGGCCTGCTGGGCACGGTGATTGGCATGATCGAGGTGTTTCAGGTGATTTCGGTGGAAGGCGTGGGCAAGGCCGATGTGCTGGCCGGCGGCATTTCCAAGGCGCTGAATACGACGGCGGCGGGTTTGTCGGTGGCCATTCCTTCGCTGGTCGCCTATCGCTTGTTCGAAGCGCGTGTGGATCGCTTCGTGGTCGAGATTGAGCAGCATGCGCTGCGCTTTGTCGAACTGCTGAAGGGCGAACGGCAGGCCATCTGATGCAATTGCGCAAGCGCGCCCGCCGCGATGTGACGGTGGACATCACGCCGCTGGTGGACGTGGTGTTCCTGATGCTGATCTTTTTTATGGTGTCCACCAGTTTCAAGGTCGCCAGCAGTCTCAAGCTGGAATTGCCGGCCAGTCATTCCCGGCAGCAGTTGAACGACGTCAAGGAAGTGGTTATCAGCATTGATGCGAAAGGGCGCTTCTATGTGGGTGACGAGCGGGTGGCCGATGACGATTTGCGCCAGCGCATCCTGAAGGTCACCAAGGGCGATCCGAACATGCGCGTGGTGCTTCGGGCGGATGCCGAGGCGCGTCACAAACGCGTGGTGCGCGTGCTCGATGTGCTGCGGCAGCTCGGCATGGGCAAGGTTTCCATCGCCACGGTTCAGGCCAAGGACTGACGAATCCCGATGCGTATCGTACAGAAGTTTGGCGGCACCTCCGTCGGCAGCCTCGATCGCATTCGCGCCACCGCCTCGTTGGTGGAACGATCGGTGCGCGAGGGTCATGAGACGGCGGTGGTGGTTTCCGCGATGAGCGGGGAAACGAATCGCCTGATCGGCATGGCTCGCGAGTTGTCGGACGATCCGCCGGGGCGCGAACTGGATGCGCTGGTCGCCACCGGCGAGCAGGTGAGCGCGGCGCTCCTGGCTATCGAGCTCAATCGTCGAGGCATTCCCGCCTGCTCCTACACCGGCGCCCAGGCCGGCTTTTTGACCGATTCGCGTCATTCGCGCGCCCGCATCCAGCGCATCAACAGCCAGCGGTTGCTTGAGCGATTGAAAGCGGGCGAGGTGCCGGTACTGACCGGTTTCCAGGGCGTGGATGAGTCCGGCAACATCACCACGCTGGGGCGCGGCGGTTCGGACACCTCGGCCGTGGCGCTGGCGGTGGCGCTGGAAGCCGATGTCTGCGACATCTACACCGATGTGGACGGCATCTACACCACCGATCCACGCATCGTGCCGACAGCGCGCAAGATCGAACGCATCAGCTACGAGGAAATGCTGGAGCTGGCCTCCCAGGGCGCGAAGGTGTTGCAGAACCGCAGCGTGGAGCTGGCCATGCGGCACGGCATGCCGATCCACCTGCGCTCCAGTTTTGAGGATGTGCCCGGCACACTGGTCACCAGCGAGGATGAAACCATGGAACGAGCAAGCATTACCGGCGTGGCTTACAATCGCGACGAAGCCAAGATCACCATTCGGGGCATTCCCGATCACCCGGGCATCGCCAGCGAGGTGTTCGGCCCGATCGCGGATGCCGACATCAACGTGGACGTGATCGTGCAGAACGTCAGCGAGGAGGGCACGACGGACATCACGTTCACCGTGCCGCGCGGGGATTTCGCGGCCGCGATGCGCATCCTGGAAGGCGTATGCCGCAAGATGAAGGCGCGCGACGTGAAGGGCGACGATACGGTGGGCAAGGTCTCCATCATCGGCGTAGGCATGCGCTCGCATTCCGGCGTGGCCCGCAAGATGTTCGCAACCCTGGCCGAGGAAGGCATCAACATCCAGATGATCACGACCAGCGAGATCAAGATCACCGTGGTGGTGGATGAGAATGAAGTGGATCGCGCCGTGCGGGCGCTGCATGCGGCCTTCGGCCTGGATCGGGAAGAGACATGACGGACGAGGGGCTGCAAGCCCGCATCGAGCGCATCTCCCGGCTGCAATCGCGCATCGCGGTGGTGCTGGGCACGGCGATGGGCGTGACCATGTGCGCGTATTTCTTCACCTTCGCGGAGGTGATCAATCGCGGCATGATGGGCGTGCTGTGGTTTCAGATCGGCTCGTCGCTGGTGATGATCGCACTGCTGTTCCGCCTGCAACGCATTTCGCTGGCGCTGGCAAGGTTGTGGCTGGGCCGCCGGCCCGAATATCGCGAGGCCTTCGAGGCGCTGCGCGCCAAGGGTTAGCGGGTCGCGCCTGAATTCCCGCGATGCGCGGGTGTCAGGAAATGGCGTAGCAGGAAATCCTCCTCGGCCGGCGACAGGTCGAATTCGCGGCAGGCGGCTTCGATCGTCGCTACTGTTCGCTCGGGCTTCTCGGCCAGCCAACGCACGGCCTTGCGCAACCGCTCGCCTTCAGGCATCAGCGTTGTTGTCATAACCGCAGTATAGACCACCAGAACAATCTGGCCCCAAACTTGCGTAAGCCTTCGCCATCACGGACTGGAGGCGAGCCATGCTGATACTGACGCGCAAGACCGGCGAGGCGATGGCCATCGGGCACGACATGCGGGTGGAAGTGCTGGGCGTGAAGGGTTCGCAGGTCAAGATCGGGATCCAGGCGCCGGCACAGGTGCGTGTGCTGCGCGACGAGCTGCTGGATCGTCCCGACAAGCCGGAGGTTGATGACGAAGCCTGAGGCCAGCCGGCGCCGACGCTCCCGCTTGCAATGAGAGTGATAATGGTTATCGTTCGCTGTTATGAAGCGATT
>CAYQMA010000103.1:0-3801 GCA_964418535.1 uncultured Zetaproteobacteria bacterium
CAGGGGGAGCAAGCATCATGGCCATCAAGTCGGACAAATGGATTCGCCGCATGGCATTGGAGCACCGCATGATCGAACCGTTCGTGGACGGCCAGATCAAGAAGAACGAACGCGGCGAGGGGCTGGTGTCCTACGGCCTGTCCTCCTACGGCTACGACGTGCGTTGCGCCGATGAGTTCAAGATTTTCACCAACATCAACTCGGCCATCGTGGATCCGAAGAATTTCTGCCCCTCATCCTTCGTGGATTTCAAGGGCGATGTCTGCATCATCCCGCCCAACTCGTTCGCGCTGGCGCGAACCATTGAGTATTTCCGCATTCCACGGCAGGTGCTCACCATCTGCCTCGGCAAATCCACCTATGCGCGCTGCGGCATCATCGTCAACGTCACGCCGCTGGAGCCGGAATGGGAGGGGCATGTGACGCTCGAGTTCTCGAACACGACGCCGCTGCCGGCCCGCATCTACGCCGGCGAGGGCGTGGCGCAGTTCCTGTTCCTCGAATCCGACGAGGTCTGCGAAGTCTCATATGCGGACAAGGCCGGCAAGTATCAGGGCCAGACCGGCGTCACCGTGCCCCGGCTGTAAGACACATGCGGCTGAGCGAGATTCTGGCGGCCGGCCGCCGCCCATTGATTTCCTGCGAGTTCTTCCCGCCGAAGACGGACAAGGGCGAGGCCAGGCTCTGGCGTTGCCTGGAGGAACTGAGCGCGATCGGGCCTGATTTCGTTTCCGTCACCTATGGCGCCGGCGGCTCCACGCAGGATCGCACCCGCCGCATCGTCACCCGCATCCGCCGGGAAACCGCGCTGACGCCGGTCGCCCACCTCACCTGCGTGGGCGCCACGCGCGACGACATCGACGCACTGCTGAACGAATACCGCGCCGCCGGCATCGAAAACATCCTGGCCCTGCGCGGCGACCCGCCCGAGGGCATGGATCGCTTTCAGGCCGTGGCCGGCGGTTTTTCGCACGCCACCGATCTGATCCGGTTCATCCACAGCCGTGGCGATTTCTCGATCGCCTGCGCCACCTACCCCGAGGGGCACCCGGAATCGCCGAACGGCGTCGCCGACGACATTCGCTACCTGAAAATGAAGCAGGATCTGGGCGCGGATGTCGCCATCACCCAGTATTTCTTCGACAACGACGCGTTCTTCCGCTTTCGGGACGAGGCGGCGGCGGCCGGGGTCACGGTCCCGGTGATTCCGGGCATCATGCCCATCGTGAACTTCCCGCAAATCGTGCGTTTTTCGGCCATGTGCGGCGCCGGCATTCCGGACTGGCTGCGCCGGCGCATGGAGCCGCTCGAGAACGATGCTGAAGCCATGATGAACGAAGGCATCGCGATCGCCACCGAGCAATGCCGGGGCCTGCTCGATGCCGGCGTGCCCGGGCTGCATTTCTACACCCTGAACAAATCGGCGGCGACGCTGGCCATCGTGCGGAACCTGGGCCTGGAGCGCAATCTCCCGGCCTGATTCGCCCCCGATCCAGAAGACCTATCCGGCGGCTGGCGGCATCGCAAGTAGCCTGGAAGCGGCTGGCGGCAAACCGCCCAACGCCGCCATTTCCTCCATCAGATGCTTGCGTGTCAGCGGAATCTCATTCAGGAAGGCGCGCTTGCCATCCCGATGCGCCAGTCGAGCAAAGATGCCAATAGCCTTGATATGCCGCTGCAGCGCCGTGCGTCGCAGGGCGCGATGCCAGTCCTCGAAGCCATCGAAGGCCGCGCGCGTCGCTTCCGGCAGCGCCGCAAATAGCTCCGCGCTCCAGTCGCGGCGCTGCGATTCCGGATAATCCTGATAGCAGTCATACAGAAGCGATGCCGCGTCATAGGTCACCGGGCCCAGCACTGCATCCTGAAAATCAATCACCCCCAGCGGCAGGCCGTCCGGCGGCAGCATCAGATTGCGGCTGTGATAGTCCAGATGCACCGGCACGCGCGGCAACGCCACCAGCGATTCCAGCAACGGGATCAACGCCGCATGAAAGGCCCGCCGTTCATCCGCGCTTGGCGCATAGCCCGCGACACGCGGCAGATACCAGTCCAGATACAAATCGCATTCGGCGCGCATACGCGCCACATCGAACACAGGCCAATCGCATGTTTGCGGCGCTGCCTGCATGCGCCGCAACTGGCGGAACGCATCCGCCACCAGCGGCTCCGCCTCGCCGCCCTTTGCCAGGTGCGCCGCCCAGGTGACATCGCCGAAATCCTCCAGCAGCAGAAAGCCTGCCCCGGCATCGGCGGCCGCCAGCGCCGGCACGCGCACGCCGGCCTGCTCCAGCCAGGCGCGCACCGCCAGAAACGGACGCACATCTTCCCTGCCCGGCGGCGCATCCATCAGCACCCAGGTGGCCTCGCCCGCCGCCCGCACGCGAAAATAGCGCCGAAACGACGCATCGCCCGCCAACGGAATGATGCTCGGCGCATCCGCCTGCAATCCCAACGCTCCAGCCACGAAATGTCGCGCGGCTGCCAGCCGTGCGCTGGCGTCATTTCCGGGCATGCAACACCAAGCCGGAGATATGCATGACCTTTCGCACCTTCACCTGCGCCCGCTCCGCCTCCGAACGGGCCGCGAACGGGCCGACATAAACACGAAACCACATTCCCAGCCCCGGCACATTCGTTTGTTCCACCATGACAGGAAATCCCTGCCCGCGCGTCTTGCCGGCCAGCGCCTCGGCATCCTCCCGCCGTTGATACGAGCCCACCTGCACCCGCCAGTCGCCGCCCGCAGCGGGGCGCGCGGCATGCGCGGCAGCGTTTGACGAGGTTTGCCGTCCGGCGCCTGAGTGCGCCAGATGATGCTGGATGATGTCGCCCACATCCGAATCCGCACCCTTGCGTCGCGCAGCCGTAGCCCCAGATCGCGTTGGGGGAGCGCTGGCTTCCGACAGCGGCGCCGGCGTCACCGCCTGCTTCGGCAAGTCGTTGTAGAAGGTCAGTTCGCCCACCTCGGTGGAATGATCCTCGACCTTCGCTTTGGAGCTTTGCTGCTTGATGCGGGCAAGCTCTTCCTTCTGCTTGCGGATTTCATCCAGCAGGCGTTGCTTGTCCGCATGTTCGGCCAGCATCCGCCCCCGTTTCACACCCAGGGAATAGCCGGCCACGAAACCGCCCGCCACGACCAGGAGCCCTGCCGCAACCACCAGCATGGCGCGCCAGTTGATGCCGCCCGAGCGTTGCGGCGCGGGCCCGGCCACCTCGGCGAAATCCTTTGGCGCCATTACATCGTCTCCGGCGCGCGCACGCCCAATATGCGCAGACCGTTCGCCAGCACCGTGCGCACCGCGCGCATCAAGAGCAGCCGGGCCTGCGCCAGCGCTTCATCTTCCACCATCACACGGTGCCGGTGATAGCAGCGGTGCAGCGAAGCCGCCAGATCCATCAGATAGACCGCCACCCGATAGGGCTCCAGGCGCGTAGCCGCCGTTTCCAGCACTTCCGGCCAGGCAAGCAGCCGCTTGATGAGATCGGCCTCCTCGTCCGCCGTCAGCCGGCTCGTATCCACCGCATCGGGCTCAGCCGGCGAAAGCCCCGCCTCCGCCGCCCGGCGCATGATCGCGCACACCCGCGCATGAGCATATTGCACATAATAGACCGGATTTTCATCGCTCTGCTGCTTGGCTGTTTCGAGATCGAAATCCAGTTGACTCTCGGCGCGACGGGTCAGGAAATTGAAGCGCACCGCATCCGCGCCCACCTCGTCCACCACCTCCCGCAAGGTCACGAACGTGCCCGCGCGCTTGGACATGCGCACCGGCTTGCCGTCGCGGGTCAGGTTCACCATCT
>CAYQMA010000104.1:0-3778 GCA_964418535.1 uncultured Zetaproteobacteria bacterium
ACCATGCTGGATGCGGCCGGCCATGCCGAGGCGCTGATCTTCATTCGCGATTCGGTGACCGCCGAGGCGACGGTGATGCGGCTGTTTTCCGCCTCACCCGAAGCCAATGTGGTAATTCTGGCGGAGTCTGGTTGTCGCGAACGCGCGGCCGAACTGATGCGGCTGGGCGCAATGGACTATCGCATTCTCCCCTGCCCCGACGAGGCCTTTGCCATCTATGCCCGCAAGGCCGGGCATCAGGCGGCGCTGGCCCGGCAGGCGACCCGCCAACAACAGCAGGCGGAGATTTTCGTCACCCACGATCTGGAAACGCGCCGCCTGCTCAATCAGGTGGCGCTGATCGCGCCCAGTCAGGCCTCGGTGCTGGTCACCGGCGAATCCGGCACCGGCAAGGAACGCTTGTCGCGCTTCATTCACCAGTGCTCCAACCGCAAAGACAAGCCGTTCGTCGCCGTCAACTGCGCCGCCATTCCGGAAGGCATGCTCGAATCGGAATTATTCGGCCATGAAAAAGGCGCCTTCACCGGCGCCGACAAGGCACGCCCCGGCAAGTTTGAGCTTGCGCACCACGGCACGCTGCTGCTCGACGAAATCACCGAAATGCCGCTGCACCTCCAAGCCAAGTTGCTGCGCGTGCTGCAGGAAGGCGAGGTGGACCGGCTGGGCGGCCGCGCGCCGGTCAAGGTGGACGTGCGCGTCATCGCCACCAGCAACCGCGATATCGAACAGACCGTGGCCGAGGGCAAGTTCCGTCAGGATCTCTATTATCGCCTGAATGTGGTCACCGTGCGGCTGCCGGCGCTGCGCGACCGGCCGGGCGACATCGAACCGCTGGCCCGTCATTTTCTTGACAGGTTTGCCGCCATGTATGGCAAGCCCGCGCCCGAGCTCGACGCCTCCGCCGTGGCGGCGCTGACCGCTCATCGCTGGCCCGGCAACGTGCGCGAGCTCGAGAACTGCATGCACCGGGCCTTCCTGATGGCGGTGGACGGCCGCATCCGACCCGAGCATCTGGCCCTGCCCGAAGCGCCGGCCGCATCGCGATCGGATCCGGCTGCCGGCGGCAGCGGCGCGACGATCACCGCCGGCATGAGCATCCGCGACATGGAACGCGCCCTGATTCGCGAAACCCTGAAGCATGTGCAAGGCAACCGCACCGAGGCGGCCCGCCTGCTCGGCATCAGTATTCGCACCCTGCGCAACAAGCTGAACGAGATGAACGCCTCAATGAATGCTGGCACGCCCCTTGCTGAATCTTCAGCAACCGGCGCGGAATCCCCGGCCGGCAGCATGCCCGCAGTGAACGCGGGCGTCCGCGGAGGTTGATATGGGCGATCACGGCGTTTCGATGAACCCGCTGTTCGGCCGGGATTTTCAGACCCTGGCGGCGGCGCTTTCGGCCCGCGAACGCATGCAGAGCGTCTTTGCCGCCAACATCGCCAATGCGGATACGCCGAACTACAAGGCGGACACCCGCACGTTCAACGATTTTCTGGCGGCGCAGCTCCGCATGGCGCGCCCGGGCAGCGCGCCGCTGGCGCGCACCAACCCCGGCCACATGGAGGCCGCAAGTCCGCCGCCGCCCTCATGGCTGAATCTGACGGCATCCAGCCACTCCGATGCCATGGAACGAATGGATGGCAACACGGTCAACATGCAGGACCAAATGGCCGGCATGGCCGAAAACCAGTTCATGCACGAGCTGACGCTGCGCCTGCTGAAAGGGCGCCTGACCGGCCTGGCCAACGTCATCAAGGAAGGAGGACGCTAAATGGGCGACACCCTGTTTGCCGCCATGCGCATCAGCGCCTCGGGCATGTCCGCCCAGCGCGCGCGCATGGATATCGTGGCGGAAAATATTGCCAATGCCGAATCCACCCGCACGCCGGAAGGCGGCCCCTATCGCCGGCGCGAAATCGTCTTCCAGGCCGTGCCCGAACGCACCGGCTTCGACGACATCTTCCGCTCCTCGTTTCAACACCCGGGCACGCACAAGGTGCGCGTGGCCGGCGTGGTGCGCGACCCGCGCCCGTTCCGCGAGGTCTACAACCCCTCGCACCCGGACGCCGACGCCAACGGCATGGTGAAAATGCCGAACGTCAACACCATCGAAGAGATGGTGGACATGCAATCGGCGGCGCGAAGCTTCGAGGCCAATGTCACGGTCATGGAAGCGGCCAAGCGCATGTTCCTGAAATCCCTTGAACTGTTGCGCTAAGGAGGATTGCGATGGCCATCAACCCCGTATCATTGAACGCCTACGCCCGCGCTGCCGGCATGGCGGAAAAACCGGCGACGGACACCACTGCCGCGCCCGGCCGGTTCGGCGAGCTCGTCAAGGCCTATGTCAACCAGGTCAACGCCCAGGAACACGCCGCCGACAAAGCGGCCGTGGATCTGGCCACCGGCAAGAACCACAACGTGTCGGAAACGCTGCTGGCGCTGCAACAGGCGGAAGTCTCGTTCCAACTGATGCTCAGCGTGCGCAACAAGCTCGTGGACGCCTACCGCGAAGTCATGCGCATGCAGGTGTGAGGCGCTGAATCATGGCCACGTCGCTGACTCCCTCCGCTCCGAATCCCGCCGCTCCCGGGCAGGCGGCGCCTCACCCCGCCGCAGCCGAAGCCGCGCCGGGCGCCGAAAACGCCGCCCGGAGCTTCGCCGCCCGCATCGCCAGTCATCGCCGCTGGCTGCTGTTTGCTGCCGCCGTGCTGATGCTGGCTGCCTTCGTCTCGTTGGTCACCTGGTCGGCCAAGCCATCCTTCCAGCCCCTGTATGCCGGCATGGATCCGAAGGATGCCTCGGCGGTGGTGGACTTTCTGCAGAAAGAGCACATCCCCTACAAGCTGGAAGGCGCGGGCACGGTGCTGGTGCCGGCCGATCGCGTCTATGCCACGCGGCTGAAGCTGGCCGGTCAGGACATCACGCCGGGCGGCGGCATGGGATTTGAGCTGTTCGACAAACAAAACGAGTTCGGCATCAGCGATTTCACGCAGCAGGTCAATTACCAGCGGGCGTTGCAGGGCGAGCTGGCGCGCACCATCGAGGTCATGCCCAGCGTGGCCGCGGCGCGCGTGCAACTGGTGCTGCCGAAGGATTCGGCTTTCGCCGACCGCGACCGCAAGGCCAGCGCCTCGGTCATGCTCAAGCTTGCCGGCAGCCAGCGCCTGAACAAGCGCAATGTGCTGGCCATCCAGAACCTGGTCGCCTCCAGCGTGCCGGGACTGGAACCCAAGGCCGTGACCGTGGTGGATGCCAGCGGCAACCTTTTGTCGGAAAACGACGAGGAAGCGCCCATGACAGCCGGCCAGTCGCTGGCCGACGCCCAGGCGCGCATCGAACGACGGTTGGAAGCGCGGCTCACCGGCATGCTGGAGCAGGTGGTCGGCCCCGGCCAGGCCGTGGTGCGCGTGACGACTGACATCAATCGCGAGGTGCTGGAAGCCAACAGCAAGCGCTTCAATCCGGATGAACAGGTGGTGCGCAGCCAGAAGGAAATCAGCGAAAGCCGCCAGAGCACCGATGCCGCGCCCATCGGCGTGCCGGGCACGGCCTCAAACACCCCCGGCGCCAATCCGGCCATGCCCAAAGCCGGCGCCGGACCCAAGGAAACGGCCAGCCGCACCGATCGCACCGTGAACTATGAAATCAGCACGACCACCGAGCACCGCATCGTGCCGGCGGGCGGCATTCGCCGGATTTCCGTGGCTGCCATCGTCGGCGGCACCTTCGGCAAGCCCGGCGATGTTTCCACCTTCAAGCCGCGCAGCAAACAGGA
>CAYQMA010000105.1:0-3778 GCA_964418535.1 uncultured Zetaproteobacteria bacterium
ACCTCCGCAGCGCATCCATGCGCGCGGCATAATCCTCCGCCCGCGCACGAAAGCCTGCAATTTGATCTTCGATGCTCACGCTCATCGAACACTCCTTGTCCGGAAATCGGCAGGCCGGAACATACGCATCCATCCCATCGAATCAAGGCCGTCGCCGATCGCCCCCATCCACGTCGTCCAGCACATCCAGCGTGTGGCCGTGCTCGCGCAACCAGGCTCTCGCCGCCTTCCATTCCGGCATCCATTGCGCCACCAGGGCGCGGAACGCCGGCGAGTGATTGCGATGCCTGAGATGGCAGAGTTCGTGAATCACCACATAGTCCGCAACCCAGGCCGGCGCCA
The DNA here is from genome assembly GCA_964418535.1 of uncultured Zetaproteobacteria bacterium. Classification (GTDB taxonomy): domain Bacteria; phylum Pseudomonadota; class Zetaproteobacteria; order Mariprofundales; family Mariprofundaceae; genus JALVTX01. Next base: position 343 of record CAYQMA010000105.1, read on the forward strand.
TCGCGATACGCCAGTTGAACCAGATGCGCCCGTCGGCATGGCAGCTTCCCCAGCGGCTGCGGTAGTTCTTGATGCCCACCGACGCCGGCCGCAACCGAATGCGTTCGGCCACATGCGCCGTGCGACGGACCAACCAGTCCTGCGCCATCGCCATGACCGCATGCCGCAGCGCCTGCACGACGCGGCGCTGGCGCGTTTCTTCGGACGATCCCCCAAACGAAGCGGGCGCCGTGTCGAGCAACACCTCCCAGACGCCGTCTTCCAACCTGGCCGTATCCTCGGCCCCAGGCAGAATCCGCAACGGAAATTCCTGTCCCAGCCAGGGCAGGGTCTCGCCGTCCACCCATTGACGTTCAGGCCGGTGGCGGGCGCGAAACCCGGCCAGCTTGCGTTGCACCCAATCGGCCTTGTCGCGCACCAGTTCATGCGCCACCGATTCGGGCGCCCATGCGGGCAACAACACCCGCACGGTCAGGTCGGGCGAAACGCTGATCGCCGGCCGCATGCGCCGCGGCCGGCGAATCACCTCATAGTCAAAATCTGCGGAACCCTTCACTTCACCCGGACATGAATGGTCTGGCACCAGGCCCTGCCGTAGGAGACATGATGACCGTCCGCCAGTTGCAGACTCAGCGCATGCGCACCCGGGGACAAGGTCAATGTTGTTTCTTCCTGGCCCTTGCCGAAATGCATATGGGCGGCGTCCTTGGCCACAACCTCGCCCCGCTTCACGCAGCCGCCGTCCACAATGATATGGAAATGTCCGGTGCCCGGCACAAGCTCGCCGGCCTTGCGGATTTTCATGCCGGCCACCCGCATCTTCACCTCAAACGTGCGCGCCACCGTCGCACCATCGACCGGAGCCTCGAACCAGACGCCGCTGGTGGAATGCCCGCTCGCTTCCTCGTGCGCACAGGCCTGCCCCGCCGACAAGCCGAGCAGAACAGACGCCATCATCCATGCCGTGATTGCTCTCATGTTTCACCTCCGATTCAGATTCGCCAGCCAACATGCGCTTGGCATCGAAGGCCTGCACGCTAGTGTTCCCGAAACGCAAGATAAACCGGAGAGGAAATGCTGGAACCTGACGCGCGGACGACCGAATATCCCGTTCCCGAACGATTCAACAGTCCGGAGTACCGCAATGTGATTGACGCCGAGCCTGCTGGCACCGTGTGCCGCCTGTCCGCCGCGGCCATCCGCGTGATGTCCGAGGCTGCCGGTCAACGCTACCCGAACGAAGCCTGCGGACTGCTCATCGGATGCGCGGATGCCGAAGGCTGGCTTGTGGATGAAGCACGCGAAGCGCCCAACCTGAATACGGAGCGCGCCGCGGATCGGTTCATTCTCGACCCCGCGGCCTACCAGCGCACGGACGCCGAACTGCACGGCACCGGACGCGAAATCGTCGGCATCTGGCACAGTCATCCGGACTGCCCCGCCCGTCCTTCTCCCACCGACCTGGCCAACGCCTGGGACGGCTTCGCCTATGTCATCGTCAGCGTCCATGAGGGCCGCGTTGCCGGCCTCGAATGCTGGGCGCTGAACCAGACCGGCGAGCGCTTCCAGTCCGTTGCCATCCGCGAGTTGCAGGCATGAAGCGATCCAATTCATTCACCCGGGCGAGCCGGACATCCCGCATGCTTGCCCTCCTGCTGGCGCTGACGACCGCCCCGATCGCGCAGGCGGCAGGCGCCGCCAAAGCCGGTCAACATGCCGCAAACCGCGTGGACGTCAAAGCCATCCAGGCCATGAACCCCTCCTTTCTCTATCTGGCGGCCGAGGATGCGCTGCTGCGCGACCAGCCGGCGCTGGCTATGCGCTTTCTGGAGATCCTGGTCCAGAAAGACCCGAAAGCGATGCTGCCGCGCATCGAACTGGCGGAACTGCTGGCGCGCAACGGACAAACGGACAGGGCGCGCCAGCTGATTGCGGGACTGGATGAAGCCGCGTTGCCGGCGGAATTGCGCGACCGCGCCGACATGCTGCAAGTGCAAGTCTATCTCGCCGAACGCAAACGGGACGACGCCATCGGGAAACTCCGGATCATCCTGAAACGGCGGCCGGATGATGCCGATGCGCGCACGATGCTCATCCGCCTGCTCCAGCAAGAGAGTCGCTGGCACGAGGCGCATCAGGCTGTGCGCGAAGGCATCAAGCAGGGCGACCGCGCCCGCTGGATGCGCCTCGATGCCGAGCTCTACATCCAGCAGAAGAAGGACGCCAAAGCCCGGCGCATCCTGAACAAGCTGCGCCGCATGCGTCCGGATGATGCCGGGCCGGTGCTGATGCTGGCCAGGATGCAGATCAGGGCCGGCAAGCCTGCGGCGGCCGAACGTCTGCTGCGTGATTTTCTGGCTTCGCACCCCCACCACTTGAGCGTCAGCAATGCCTTGGGACGCCTGCTTGTCGGTCAGGGCCGCGCCCGTGAAGCCATTCCCGTCTATGAGGACATTGCGCAAAGCACCGGCGGCAATCCGGAAGTGCTCATCGCGCTTGGCCTGCTTTATTACCAGCAGAAAGACTATGCTCATGCCGCCGACCGCTTTCGCCAGGCCCTGAAACACCGCGATTCCGATCGCGCTCGCTATTATCTGGCCGCCAGTCTCGATGCGCAGGGCAAGGCGGCCGAGGCCAAGTCGCTGTATGCGAACATCAATCGTCGGTCGCCCACATTCGTGCGGGCGCAGATGCGCCTGGCCGCCATGGACATCGAAGCCAAGCGCATGGATGCGGCCGAATCCCGGCTCCGCGACCTGCTTCGCGACCATCCCGGCCTCGTCGATGCGCGGGCGTTGCTCGCCTCCATTCTGGTGCAGCAAAAACGCTTCAAGGAAGCGCTGAAGGAAACGGAAACGGCTCTGGCCTTGCCCGGTGCGCCCGCCGACCGGCTGCTGTACGACCGCGCGGCCGCCTTCGAGGGATTGAAGCGCTACGACGAAGCCGCCGCGGCCATCCGCCAGCTGCTGAAACAGCATCCGGACGATCCCGAGGCACTGAACTTTCTGGGCTATCTCTATGCCGAGCAGGGCGCTCACCTGAAAGAGGCCGAACGCCTGATCCGCAAGGCCCTGAAGCTCAAACCGGACAATGGCTATTATCTGGATTCGCTGGCCTGGACCTACTACAAGGAAGGCCGCTATCGCAAAGCCGAACGTATCCAACGAAAAGCCGTCGCCAAGGTCGGCGACGATCCCGTGATGCAGGAGCACCTGGGTGACATCCTCTGGCGCACGGGCAAACATGACGAAGCGAAAGCAGCCTGGCGCAAGGCGCTGAAACTCGGGCACGAGCATCCCGATGCGTTGCGCAAAAAGCTTGAAACGGGGCTGTAAGACGAAGCTGCGCCCCGGCGGAGCGCCCCTGGCATGGCTGTTGATGCTGGTGCTCGCCGCCTGCGCCACCACGCCCCCTGCTTCCTCCTCGCTCGGCCCCT
>CAYQMA010000106.1:0-3755 GCA_964418535.1 uncultured Zetaproteobacteria bacterium
CATGCCGACCAGGGTGTTGATGACCGACAGGCCGTCCGTGCCGGCCTCGATGACAAGACGGGCCGTTTGAGCGATGTCGGCATTGTTTGGAGACAGCTTGGTGATGAGCGGTTTCTTCGTGGCGGGGCGCATCGCCTCGACCACGCGCGCCGCCATGTCCGGGTCGTTGCCGAAATGCACGCCGCCGGCCTTGACATTGGGGCAGGAGATGTTGATCTCGATGGCGGTGACCGGCGAATCATCGAAGATGCGCGCCACCTCGGCGTATTCCTCCAGCGTGGCGCCGTTGGCATTGGCCCAGAATTGGGTTTCATCGTGCGGCAGGCGGGGCAGGATATGCTCCACAACGTAGCGGGCGCCGGGATTCTGCAGGCCGATGGCGTTGAGCATGCCGGACGGCGTTTCATACACTCGGTGCGGCGCATTGCCGAGTCGCGGCTCAAGGGTTGTGCCTTTGAGGATGACGGCGCCAATCAGGCGGTTGTCCCAGCCCTCGACGCGGGTGTATTCCTCGCCGAAACCGACACAGCCGGACAACAGCACCAGCGGCGTTTGCAGCGAGAGGCCGGCAAAGGAAACAGACAGATCGGGTCCGGACATGTCGCAAGGCTACCTGTCCGGATAGGGCGGTGTCATGTCTCCTTGTCGTTCTCGGGCTCTTTTTCCGGCTTGACGACCAGCACGTCGCACGGCGCTTCGCGCACCACGCGCTCGGCCGTGGAGCCGAGCAACGCATGCAGCAAGCCCGTGTGGCCATGGCTGCCCATCACGATGAGATCGGCGTCAATCTGCCGCGCCAGCGCCACAATGGCATCCGCGGGGCGACCGAACGATTCCTCCACATGAATGGCCGCAGCCGGCGCGTTTTCAAGTTTGTTGGCCATGGTTTCGAGGCGTTCCCTGGCTGAGGCGCGCATTTCCTCCACCAGGTCTTCCATGGGCGGGAGCATCATTTCCGGCATCTCGGCATAGCCGATTCGGGCCGCAATCACATGAACCAGATGCAATTCCCCGCCCGCCCGCGCGGCCATGCGCGCAGCCCGTGTCACGGCCAGATCGCCGGGTTCGGAAAAATCGGTGGGTGCGAGAATGCGATGCCATGCCATGTCGGTTTCCTCCGCGACGGACTCTCCAACGCCATTATAGCCGGGATGTCCGCCGGACGCGATGTTCCGGATTTTCTGCTATGATCCATCCATCGGGTGGAACTGCACGGACAATGCGGACGAACCACCACAGGAATCGGGAGGGTTGCGATGAGACGCTTCAATCATGTTGTTCGCCGTCATCTTGTCTGCCGTCATCTTGTCCGTCTCGTCAGTCTGGCATGTCTTGGATTGGCGCTTGTGGGCGGATCGGGCGGCCCGGCGCTGGCAGCCGGGCTCAAGGCCAAGGCGACGGAATTGGTGCAGGATGCCGATGATGTCTTGCGTCAGGTCATGAACAGTCCGGACAAGAGCATTCCCCGCGATCTGCTGCGCAAGGCCGCCGGCGTGGCGATCTTTCCGGGCGTGATCAAGGGAGGCTTCTTTGTGGGCGGCAAATACGGCAAGGGCGTCATCCTGCGGCATGATACGAGCAGTAATCGCTGGTCGCCGCCTGCGTTCTATTCCATTGCGGCGGCGTCGTGGGGATTCCAGTTCGGCGGGCAATCCACCGATCTGATCCTGGTTGTCATGAATCGCCGCGGCATGAAGAGCATCGTCAAGAGCGAGTTCACCCTGGGCGGCGATGCCTCGGTGGCGGCCGGGCCGGTGGGGCGCAAGGCCCAGGCCAATGTGGATCTGGAGCTCAAGAGCGCCATCTATTCCTATTCGCGCTCGCGCGGCGCATTTATCGGGGTTTCGCTTGAAGGCTCCAAGCTCAACGATTTGCCGGAATACAACAAGGCCTTTTACGGCAAGGCCTTGTCGTCGCGCGCCATTCTGTTCGAAGGTAAGGCGCGGGCGCCTGAGGCGGCGCGTCATTTGATGGAGCAATTGCGCCGATTATCACGATAGGGAAGAAGGGCTCTCAGGCGTCTGATCTGCGAGCAGGCGCCGGATGGCGCGGCTGAGTTCGCCGATATCGAAGGGTTTGGTTACGACATCGGCCTGTGCCATATCCAGACGCTTGTCCAGAGTCTCGTTCAGATCAAAGCCGGTGATGAACAGAATCGGCATGTCCGGTTTGACGGCGCGGATCTGTTTGGCCGCTTCGATTCCTCCCATGTTGGGCATGATGAGATCAAGCAGAACCAGATCAATGGCGTCGCCCTGTTCGCGCACCACATTCAACGCATCCTCGCCGTCGGCCACCGCCACCACCTGATAACCGAGCCGCTGCAAGACGCCGCTCGCCGCCTCGCGCACCAGTTCCTCATCGTCGGCCAGCAGCAGGGTTTCGCCCTGACCCAGCAAGGCTTCGCCCTCATCTTTCCGCACCATGTCGGGCCGCTCCTTGCCGCTCTGCGGCAGCCAGACATGAGCGGTCACGCCCTGGCCTTCCTCGCTTTCCAGTTCGATGACGCCGCCCATGGAGTCCACAATCCCGTACGCCATCGACAGCCCCATGCCTGTTCCCTGGCCGACGCTTTTGGTCGTAAAGAAGGGGTCGAAGACCCTGCCGAGCAGCTTGCGGGGAATGCCGGGGCCGTTGTCCCGGATCTGCAAATGCGCGACCTTGGCCACATGGGCCAGTTTGGGATGCCGCTCGCGCAACGCATCATCCACCTTGCATGTCTGAAGGCGAACCGTGATGCGCGCATCCTTCCGGCCTTCGACGGCATCCACGGCATTGGAGAGCAGGCTGGCCAGCACCTGACGGATCTGGGTCGGATCCACGCATGCCGTCACATCCGTATCCAGCGATACATCGAGGCGAATATCCGGCGGCAGGCGCTTTTCCTCCAGCGCCAGATAGTCGCGCACCAAGGCGTCCAGCGATGCGCGCCGCAGCTTGGCGGGACGTTTGCGGCCGAATGCAAGCATTTGCTCGATCAGCGAAGCGGCGCGCCGGCTCAGCGACTCGATGCGTTCCAGTCGTTGCAGTTGCTTCGGCTGATCCTTCAGATCGCTCTTGAGAAGGTAGGCATTGCCCACGATGCCGGCCAATATGTTGTTGAATTCATGCGCGATGCCGCCGACCAGGGTGCCCACGGCCTCCATCTTGCGCGCATGTTGTTGCATGCGGGCCAGCGACAGCTCCCGCAGTTTGCGTTTGGTGATGTCGGTTGAAAGGCCGACCACGCAATCCGGCCGCTTGCGGGAATCAAAATGCAGATAGAGGCTTTCATCCAGCCAACGCGGCGCGCCATCGGCCGTTTTTGTTTCCCATGTGAGATGCAGGTGGGTTTGTCGTTCCCGGATGGCCCGCTCCAGCGAGGTGCGCAAGCTTTCGGCCCGCGAGGCGTCCTGCACCCAGCTCCAGACAGGCTGCCCGATCAGTTGCTGCTCGGTGCAGCCGAACAAGGATTCGGGCGATGAATAGAATTCGATATAGCGCAGTTGCTCGTCGGCCATCCAGGCGCAACCGGGCAGCATATAGAGCGCCTGGGCAATCCGCATGTTCCGGCTCTCCCGATGCTCCGGCTCAGTTCCGGCGGGCTTCATCGAGCGTTCCTCATCGTTGCTGGTTTCCCCTCGCGGGCGTCCTGCCCTGAAAAACCGACGGCATCCTGCCGGCGGGCGCACCAAACGCTTATTCGATTTCCATCAGGCACTCATCCGGATTGACATTGTCGCCTTCCCGGACATGGATGGCCTTGACCGTGCCCG
>CAYQMA010000107.1:0-3727 GCA_964418535.1 uncultured Zetaproteobacteria bacterium
CGCCATCCTCGGGCATCAGCCGGTGGGCCTTGCGCATGTATTCCAGTGCCTGTTCGGGCTTCTCCCGGGCCAGGTTCATGCAGGCGCGCGCCAGCCTCGGGCGCACGCTTGCGCCCGCGCGACCGCCGCGTTTCCAGACATCTTCCAGCAACCGCGCCGCCGTCGCCCAATCGCCTTCCTCTTCCGCCAGTTCGATCTTGCGCTCCAGCGCCAACGGCGCGCCCGGATGCGCCTTCAACCAGGCCTCGACATGCAACTTGCGCGTGGCCAGATCGGGCCGGTGCCGTGCATCCGGATCAGTCGCGATGCGGGCGCGCAGCGCCACCAGCAGGTCGTCATCCTCCGGCGACGGCGCGGGCTGCTCGGTCGCCGGTGTGGCCAACGCGCCCAGAAGCGGGTTGCCCCAGCGGGGAATGATGCCGCGTGTCTTGCGGAAAATGCGCGCGCCCTGATCGCCGCGCATGTCCACCAGCGCCGCCAAGCCCTCGCGCAGGCGCGCTTCGCGACGCTTGCGGCTGCCGGAACGCAGGGCCTGCCAGACCTGCCCAGGCCCGGCGGCAATGGCTGTAAGCACGCGCTGTGCAAGCCAGATCAGCCCCAGCAGCACGATCAACAACAGGATGAACGGCCCCTGTCGGGTTTCGAATACCCAGCCGAAGGCTTCGATGCGCAGCGGCTGATCGGCCAGGCCCGGGAACAACGCCAGCAATCCGGCCAGCGCCAGGGTCAGAACGAGCAAAATGAACACGCGCATCACAGCCTCCCCAGCCAGTCGGCAGCCGCTTTCCGCATGGCGGCGATGTGCTGGCGCGTTTCATCGAGTTGCGCGGGAAGCTTCAGTTCCACCTGATCGCCGAACTGTTCGCGGATATCCATCAACAGATGCCGCCAGGCGGCATCGTCCGGCCAGTCCTGCACAGCGAGCGCATGCGCCATCCGCAACAGGCGGGCCCGAAGCCGGGCCTGGGCGCGCTGATCCATGGTCGGCGCGCGCCTGAGATGAAACTGCCCGGCCACCCATGCCAGCGCCGGCTGCTTGGGTTGCGGAATGACATCGCGACCCCGCCATTGGGGCAGTCGCGCGGCCAGTTGCTCCAGTTGCGCCCGCCATTCGGCAATGCGCGCCATGTCCTTTTCGGCGCCGGCGCGCATGCGTAGCGCGAGTTGCCGGTCGTCCTCGTTCAGCATCGGCAACAGCGCAATATCACGCCAGGCATCCGCCATCGCCGGCAGGTTCGTACGTGCATCCATGATGCGCCGCAGCCGGTCGCGCAGTTCCAGTTCCTGCTGTCGCCGCAGCGACTGGCGCAAGGCCGCGTTCTCGTTCCTGAGCGCATTGAGATCGTCGCGCAGGCCATGGATTTCCGAGATCAGCGCCTGCACTTCCTCCGAGCTGGCAGCAGGCGCGGAAGGCTCTTCGGATTTGGCTGGAGCCGGGCCGGGTTCGGGCGCAGGCTGGCTGGCCGGCGCAACCGAAGGCCGGGGCGCTGCCGGTTCGCCGGCGGACGGGGTGGCAGCAACCTCCCGAGGCGCGGGTTCGGGCGTGGCCGGCATGGGCGACTGCGAAACCGAGGGCGTGGATGCCGGGAGCAGGGCCATCAGGTGCTGACGCGTTTCGGCGGGCAACAGCAGCCAGCCGGCCGGCACGAGCGCCAGAATGACAATCCCGATCAGCCATCCGCGACCGCGCTTGCGCGATTTCGCCTGCTTCTCTCCGGCCGGCGGCGTGGCTGCCTTGCTTTCGCTGGCGGAGGCGGTTTGCGACCCGCCAATCACTTGCGAACCTTCGGCCGCCTCTTGTGGCGGCGAAGAATCGTGTTTGGGCTCGTGTTCAGGCTTGTCAGGCATCGGCCAGCCAGCGCGCCGCCTCGAGCGCGTGATAGGTGAGAATGATGTCGGCGCCAGCGCGCTTGAAGCCCAGCAGGGTTTCCAGCGTGACCCGGCGTTCATCAACCCACCCCCGTTCGGCGGCCGCTTTCACCATCGCGTATTCACCCGACACATTGTAAACGGCCAGCGGCAGTTCCGTGGCCTCGCGCACGGCGCGAATGATATCCATGTAGGCCAGCGCCGGTTTGACCATCAGGATGTCCGCGCCTTCCTCCACGTCCAGACGCGCCTCGCGCAACGCCTCGCGGGCGTTGGCCGGATCCATCTGGTAGGTGGAACGATCGCCGAAGCTGGGCGCGGAATCGGCCGCATCGCGGAAGGGGCCGAAATAGGCCGAGGCATACTTGACCGCATAGGACATGATGGGCACATCGCTGAATCCGGCGCCGTCCAGCCCCTCGCGAATGGCGGCCACCATGCCGTCCATCATGCCCGAAGGCGCCACCATATCCACGCCCGCCTCGGCATACGAAACTGCTTCTTTTTGCAGGTTTTCCAGGGTGGCGTCATTGTCCACCGTGTGATCATGCAGCACGCCGCAATGGCCGTGATCGGTGTATTCGCAGAAGCAGGTGTCGGCGATGACGCAGGTTTCCGGCGAGGCGTCCTTGGCCTCGCGGATGGCGCGCTGCACCACGCCGTTCGCATCCCAGCCCGAACTGCCCACGGCATCCTTGCGGGCGGGAATGCCAAACAGGATCACGCCCGGAATGCCGAGGGACGCGGCCTCGCGCACGGCCGCTCCGACGCCGGAAACGGGAAGACGCGATACGCCCGGCATGCTGCCGACCGGCACGGGTTCCTCGATCGTTTCGTCCACGAACAGCGGATAGATGAAATCGCGCGGCGACAGCGAAGTTTCGCGCACCATGTCGCGGATGGCGCGACTTTGCCGGTTGCGTCGCGGACGAATGACGGGCTTATGCATCGGAACCTCCCAGGCGAATGTTGCCGGCGGCGGCGAACCATGCCTCCAGACCGTCCAGCATCGCGGCAAAGCTAGCTTCTTTCGCCACAACCTGCACGCCGAGACCCAGCTCGCGGCAGGCGCGCGCCACCTGGTCGCTGATCACCGCAATCGCCGGCCGGCCGGCCAGGCCCGCATCGCCGATACGTTGTAGATAATGCCGGGCCGCTCGGGCGCTGCCCAGCAGCACCGCATCCACTTCGTTGCGGGCGAGCATGGCCCGCACGGAGCTGGCGTCATCCGCGGGACAGACGGCGCGGTAAGCCGGAATCAAATGCACCGTTGCACCTTCGCGTTCCAGCGCCCGAATCACGGCGTCGCCGCCCGTTTCGGCGCGAAAGAAGACCAGGCGCTCGGGCAGGCCGTGTGCGCGCCAGGCCTCGGCCAGCCCTGCCTGTGAGGCTTCCGACGGCGTCCATGCCACCGGGATGCTGAGCGAGGCCAAAGCCTCGGCCGTGCGTTTTCCCACCGCCACTACCGGCAAGCCCGAGAGCAGCGGAACCAGAGCGTCGCCCAACGCGCGCGCCACGCAACGCACGCCGTTGGCGCTGGTGAACAGCGCTTGGGTCCCCGGTGCGTTCAGAAGCGGCACGGCGCCGCGAATGGCATCGGGCAGGCACCCAATGGCCAGACAGGGAAAGAGCACGGGCTGCGCGCCGCGCTCGCGAACCAGGCGGGCGAGCGTGTCGGCCTGCTCGCGGGCGCGGGTGATCAGGATGCGTTTGCCGGCCAGTGCGCTCATGCCCGCACTCTGCCCCATCGGCAGCGCGCGCGCCAAGACGACATGCGCCCATCGCGCCGTTGGCGCAACGGACATTTGATTCCCGCGCGAGAATCGTGCAGGATAAAAATATGAGCAAGAACGCATTG
>CAYQMA010000108.1:0-3716 GCA_964418535.1 uncultured Zetaproteobacteria bacterium
CGGCCGTCGCCGTCGGCGTCCACGGCATAGGCGCGATACGAGGACGGGATGAACTGCGTGGTGCCGAAGGCGCCGGCATAGGAGCCTTTGATTGCATCGGGATGCAGCCCTTCTTCGCGGCAGAGCAGGATGAAATGCCCGAGTTCCTTGCGGAAGAAGTCGGCCCGCTTGGGATAGCCCGAGGCCAGCGTGTAGAGCGCATCCAGCACCCGGTCGCGGCCCCGGTTGTGGCCGAAATGCGTTTCCATGCCGAGAATGGCGGCGATGATTTCGGGCTGCACGCCGTATTGCGCCAGCGCTCGGTCGAAATCGCGCCGGTGGGCGCGGATGTAGTCGCGGGCCTGGGCGGCCAGGCGATCGGTGACGAACAGGGGGCGGTATGCATACCACGGCCGCGCCTCATAAGGCGCTTCCATGCGCTCGATGACGCTGGGCGTGAATCGCGCCTGGTTCAGCACCGCCCGCACTTCGTTTTCGTTCAGGTGAAACTCGCGCGCCAGCATCGCCGCCAGTTGTCGCCGGGAAACCGATGGCCGGATCGCCGTTTGTGCCGCCTTCGCCCAAGCGCCGGCGGCGTGCAGGGGCATCAGCGCCGAAAGAGCGAGCGCAAGCCCTCCGCGTTGCAGGAACGCCCGGCGCGCGCCATCGGTCGGTATGGAGACATGGAGGGAGGGAGGGGCTTGTTCCGGCCCGGTTCCGGCCGGCGCGCCGCCGGGAGGAATGATGCGCGGCTTCAGAATACGAACTCCCGCTTTTCAGGCAGGCCTTCCATGCCCGAAAGCAGCGTCTCCATCCATTCACGGGTTTCCAGTTCGCCGTTTTCCTTCCGGCGCATGGAGACCAGCTTGACGACCGGATTCTCGCCGACGAAAGCGACCAGTCGCCCGCCCGGATTCAGGTGATCGAAGAAGAAATCGGGCACCTCTTTCACTGCCGCTTCCAGCACGATGGCATCGAACTTTCCTTGATTCTTCAGCGATTCTTCCAGCATGCCGTTGCCGTGAATGACGGTGGCGTTGGCCACGCCATGCTGTTCCAGATTGCGGCGCGCCAGTTCCGCCAGTTCCTCGTGCAGCTCGAAGGCGACCACCTCTTTGGCATGCATGGCCATCAGCGCCGTCAGGTAGCCGCTGCCGGCGCCGATGTCGAGAACGCGCTCGTCACCCTTCAGATCCAGCGCCTTCATCACGTTCGCATCCTGCAGCGGCGTGAGCATCTCCTGTCCGGCAGGCAGCGGCACATGACCGTCCATGTAGGCCAGCGTCTTGACCTCGTCGGGCAGAAAGGCCTCGCGCGGCATGGTTTCAAAGGTGTCCAGCAAGGCCGGATCGTGAATGTTGCAGCAGCGAATCTGGCTTTCCACCATGTTGTGACGGGCGGTTTCGAAATCCATCATGCGTCATCTCCCCCGGAATCTGCGCCCCTGGCGCGTCTGCCTGCGGAGGATGCTACAGGGCGCGCGGGATGACAAGCCGCGAGCCTGAGGGAATACTGGCCCGCATGCACGGGGCGCATTCGCATCACGGTCACGGACATCTGGATCGGGCGCTGGCGCTGACAGCCCTGTTCGCCGTTGTGGAGCTGGGCGGCGGCTGGCTGGCCGATTCGCTGGCGCTGATGGCCGATGCGGCGCACATGGTGTCGGACGTGGCGGCGCTGGCGCTGGCCTCGGTGGCGGGGCGCATCGCGGCCCGACCTGCGCACGAGGGCATGAGCTACGGTTATGGCCGGGCGCGCGTGCTGGCGGCGCAGGCCAATGGTTTCGGGCTCTGGTTCGTGGCCGGATGGATTGCCTGGGAGGCGATGGGCCGCCTGATTGCGCCGCCGGCCGTGCACGGGACGCTGATGCTGGGCATTGCGGCGCTGGGCCTGGTGGTGAATCTGGTGGTGCTGCGCTGGCTGCACGGCGGCCATGATCTGAACACCCGTGCGGCCTGGTGGCATGTGCTGGGCGATGCCCTGGGCTCGGTGGCGGCGGTTTGCGCCGCGATTCTGGTGCTGTGGAAGGGATGGGTGCGGGCCGATCCGCTGTTGTCGCTGCTGGTGACGGCCATCCTGGCTTGGGGCGGCTGGCGACTGGTGCGGGAAACGACACTGCAGTTGATGGAGGCTGCGCCGCCCGGGGCCGACATGGCGGCGATCCGACGGGCGCTGACGGAAGCGGCCGGGGTGCATGATGCCCATCATCTGCATGTCTGGACGTTGCCGGACGGCCGGCTGTCGCTTTCAGCGCATGTCTGCGTGCACGACATGGCCGAATGGCCGGCCTTGCTGCCGCATCTGCTGGCCCGGTTGCGCGAGGCGGGCGTGGCGCATGCGACGCTGCAACCGGAAACGGGGGCGGTCTGCGTGGACGAGGAGGGTTGAGCGCCGGCAGGCAGGGCCGGGCGCCCCATTGCCTTCGATCAGGGCTGGATTTCGACCCGGTATTTCTGCTCCGACGCCGGCACGAACCAGTGCTCGCTGTTCCAGCCGATGCCGGCCGGCGCGGGCTCGATGCCGTGAATGCGGCGGTGATAGACCGGCAGCGAATACGGGGCGTAGAGAAAGACGATGGGCACGTCCTTGTGGATCTCTTCCTGCATGATGTCATACAGGCGTTTGCGTTCGTCGGGATCGAAGGTGCGGCGAGCGGCGACCAGCACGCGATCCACGACCGGATTCTTGTAGGTCAGGAAATTGAACTGCCGCTCGCCGGTCTGCGATGAATGCCAGATGCTGAATTGGTCGGGCTCCGGCGACAGCGACCAGCCCAGGATTACGGCATCGAAGTTGCGCTTGTTGATGAAGTGGGCGATGAAGGCCGACCACTCCACCAGCCGCACATGCACCTGGATGCCAATGGCCTTCAGACGCTGCTGGATGATGACGGCGGCGTTTTCGCGCTGCTTGTTGCCGTTGTTGGTCAGAATGGTGAAGGCGAAGCGGCGGCCGTTCTTGTCCAGCCAGCCGTCGCCGTCGCGGTCGCGCCAGCCGGCCTCAGCCAGCAGGGCGCGGGCGCGCTTGGGGTCGAAGGGCCGGGGATGGATGCGCGTATTTACCCAGCGCGTGCCCGGTTTGTAGGGCGTGGCGATGACCTCGCCCAGGCCCAGCAGCACGCCGTCCACGATTTCCTGCCGGTTGATCGCATAGGCGATGGCGCGGCGCACGCGCACGTCTTTGAACAGCGGTCGCTTGAGGTTGAAGCCCAGGTAGGTGTACACAAAATCCAGATACTTGTAGCGCTGGTAGTTGCGCTTCAGAAAGGGGCGCATCTCAAACAGGCGCGAGTACTGGAGCGGCGACAGGCCCATCGCATCCAGGCGGCCGGCGGAGAGTTCAAGAAACTGGGTGGCCGAATCGGGGATGATGCGCGTCAGGCGCTCGGCAATCCAGACCGGGCCGTCGAAATAATCGCGGTTGGCCTTCAGCAGAATGGATTGCTGCGGTTGCCAGTCGGCCAGGCGGTAGGGGCCGATGGTCACGGTCGGATGGCGCGCCAGTTTCGTGTGCATGATGTCTTCGTGTTCGAACACGTGTTTGGGCAGAATGGACAGGCTCGCCCACGAGGCCAGCGCCGGCGAGAAAGGTTCGGCGTAGTGCACGATGAAGGTGAGCGGATCGGGCGTTTCCACGCCGGTGACTTTTTCGTAGTCCGATTTGTAGGCGCTTTGCGTATGCGGATCCTGAATCAGGTGCAGCGTGAAGGCGCAGTCGGCGCTGGTGAAGGGGTGGCC
>CAYQMA010000109.1:0-3707 GCA_964418535.1 uncultured Zetaproteobacteria bacterium
CGCATGGGCCGTGCCGTGCACGTCGGCCACGACATCGCGCATGGCCCGACGGATGATGTCCAGATGCGCCGGATTCACGTCCAGCACCCGCGCCACCTGCGGTTCGGCATCGGCCGCCAGATGTGGCACGAGCAAGCGACCGCCGTTGGCGATGGCGGCGACAAAACGTGCCAATTGCAGCGGCGTGGCCGCGACTTGTCCCTGGCCGATGGACGTAATCATGGTTTCGCCCCGGAACCAGCGACGCCAGCGTCGTCCCGCCCGCTTTTTGGGTCCCGGAATCACACCGGTGGCTTCTGGCCCCAAGCGAATGCCGGTGCGCTGGCCAAACCCCCATTGCGCGGCCTCCTCGCCGATGGCCGGCATGCCCAGTTGATCGCCCAGCTCATAGAAATAGACGTCGCAGGATTGCACGATGGCCTTGTGAAGGGTCACGCGGCCGTGGCCAATGCGTTTCCAGCAGCGCAATTTGCGATCGGCCAGTTGCAGGAAGCCGGGGCATTGCGTTGCGCCGAGGGCGAGCGGTGCGTTGCGCCGCAGCCCCGCCAGGCCGACCAGCAGCTTGAACGTGGAGGCCGGCGGATAGGCGGCCTGCAAAGCCCGGTTCAGCAGGGGGTGGCGTGGATCGTTGACCCAGGCGCGCCATTGTTCGGCTTCCAGACCGGTAATGAAACGGTTGGGTTCGAAACCCGGTTTGCTGAGCAGCGCCAGGACGCCGCCGGTGTTCACATCCAGCGCCACCACGGCGCCGACACGATCGCCCAGCGCGCGCGATGCGGCCTCCTGCAGATTCACGTCCAGCGCCAGCCGCACCCGTCGGCCCATGACCGGTGGCACGCGCTTGAACACGTCCACGCGCCGGCCGTGGGCGTCCACTTCCTCGTATTGCGCGCCCGGCTTGCCATGCAGTTCGGATTCGAACAGGCGCTCGGCGCCGCTGCGCCCGACTTTTTCCGTGGGCAACACGCCTGCGCGCACGTCCTCCGGCCCGGCCAGGGATAGATAGCCGATCACATGCGAGGTCAGGGCGCCGAAGGGATAGAAGCGATGCGTGCCCACGCGCACGTCCAGCCCCGGCATTTCATGGAGGCGGGCGGCGATCGGCGCGGCCTGCTGCCAGGTCAGCTTGTCCGCCAGCAGCACCGGCCGGTCGGGCCGGAAACGACGGATGCGTTGGCGCAGCCGTTCAATGCGTGTTTTGCTCCAGCCAAGCCAGGGTCGCAACTGTTCAAGGAGCTTGTCCGGATGTTCGACGCGCTCGGGAATCAGGGTCAGCCGCCAGGAAATGCGGTTGACGGCCAGCCCTTGCCCGTGACGATCCACGATCTCTCCGCGGGTGGGCGGAACAGGCACAATGTTGACGCGGTTGTGTTCAGCCTGCCGGAGCAGCCCCTGATGGCGTATCCATTGCAAATCCACCAGCCGCGCCGTCAGCAGCAAGGGCAGCAGCAGGCCGAAGAGCTGCAGCACCAGCAAGCGGCGTTCGAAGACCTGCCGCGTTTCAGGCGTGTTCATGCTCGATCGCTTCCACCAGGCCATGCCAGATCGGAGCGCAGCAGGCCATGGTCAACAGCCAGCTGGAGAACGTCCAGCCATGTCCGAGCATGGGCATGGTCAAAATCATCATCATTGCCAGACGTTGCGGCAGGCCCGCCCCGATCTGCGCATCCAGCCGGGCGATGGCCCAGGGATACAGACAGGCCAGCGGGAACGCGCCCCAAGGCGACCAATAAAGCGCCAGGTCATGAATCAGCAGGCCCGGCAGCGTCCAGGGCCAGGCATGGCGCCGGGCCAGAAGGGGGGCTGCAAACAGGGCCAGCGACCAGTCCGGCTGGGCGCCGGCGCCGCCGGCCGCCAGGTTGAGCGCCAGTCCGCTGATGGCGAGCAGCCAGATCAGAACCGGAACGGGCGAGATCATTGCGAAGGCTTTTCGGGAACGGTCTGCGACCGGATGCGCGACGCAATGGACAGCCAGGCATCGCGTTGCCAGGCGGCCACCGGTTCGGCTTCCACTTCGGCGAACAGACTGCCCGCCACGGGGCGCACGCTGGTGATGCGCGCCACCGGGATGCCGGGCGGGAAGACGCCGCCGGCGCCGCTGGTCACCAATACCCGGCCCGGCGCCGGCGCCTCGGCCAGGGGAACAAAATCCACCCGCAACCGATCGCCCTGGCCCCGCACCAGGGCGGCCAGCCTCTCGTCGGGCAGGGTGACGGGCACCGACAAAGAGGCGTCCAGAATGGTGCGCACGGTGGCACGCCGGCCCTGCGTTTCGGCCACCAGACCCACGAGGCCGTCGCGCGAGACCACAATGCTGTCCCGCTCCGGCGGTTCCGGCGCCAATAGCAGCAGGCGCTGACTCATTTCATCGGGGCTGCGTCCCAGCACCTGCGCCGCGCGCCAGCGAAAGCCCTGGATGTCCTTGAGTTTCAACAGCGCCCGGAGCTGGCGGTTTTCGGCCCGCAGGGCCTGCAATTCCTGACGGTTCCCGGCCTGGCGCTCCAGCGCCTCGCGCAAGCGTCGGTTCTCGGCCGTCAGTTGCTGCTGGCGGGTCAACCACAGGCGCGCATCGTCCCACCAGCGGGCCGGCGCCTGGAGCGCGTCCACCAGGGGAAACAGGTAGAGGTCAATGCGCTGCCCGAGCGGCAGCGGCTGAATGGCATACAGCAGACCCAAGCCAAGAAGCAGGCCCGCCCACCAGCGGATGCGCCAGCGGCCCCAGAGGCGGCGCGGCATTTATTCCTCGAACAGCACGTCCCGCATGCGATCCAGTTCTTCCAGAACGCGTCCGCACCCCAACACCACGCAGCGCAGCGGATCCTCGGCGACGGTGACGGGAAGCGAGGTTTCCTCCCGGAGCAATTGATCCAGGCCGGAGAGCAAGGCGCCGCCGCCGGTGAGCATGATGCCCTTGTCCACAATGTCGGCGGCCAGTTCGGGCGGCGTGCGTTCCAGGCAGACTTTGACGCCCTCGATGATGGCGTTGACCGGTTCGGTAATCGCTTCGAGGATCTCGGAATCGTCCAGTTTCAGGCTCTTGGGCACGCCATTGATCAGGTCGCGGCCTTTGATGTCCATTTCGCGCCGCTGTTCCTGCGGATAGGCGGTGCCGAGCTGGATCTTGATGTTTTCCGCCGTGGCGGAGCCGACCAGCAGGCTGTATTTGCGCCGCAGATGATTGATGATGGCCTCGTCCATCTTGTCGCCGCCCACGCGCACCGAGCGCGAATAGACGATGCCACCGTAACTGATGACGGCGATTTCGGTCGTGCCGCCGCCGATGTCCACGACCATCGAGCCGGAGGCATCGGTAACTGGCAGATCGGCGCCGATGGCGGCCGCCATCGGTTCCTCGATCAGATAGACCTCGCGCGCTCCGGCGGTCAGGCCCGTGTCGCGGATGGCCTTGCGTTCGACCGGCGTGGAACCGTAGGGCACGCAGATCACGATGCGCGGCGCCAAGCCCCAGCTGCGCTGGTGAACCTTGCGAATGAACTGTTTGAGCATTTCCTCGGTGACGACGAAGTCGGCGATCACGCCGTCCTTCAGCGGCCGGATGGCCTGGATGCTGCCGGGCGTGCGCCCGAGCATGCGCTTGGCGTCCGAACCCACGGCCAGCACGCGGCGGTTCTTCTGACCGTCGCCGTCATGCACGGCCACCACCGAAGGCTCGTCCAGTATGACACCCTCGCCGCGAACGTAGATCA
>CAYQMA010000110.1:0-3704 GCA_964418535.1 uncultured Zetaproteobacteria bacterium
TCCACCGCCCGCATCCGTGCCGCCTGCAAGTGCTGCCAGGCGGCCGGCGTGCGGCCATACCAGGCGTCATTGACCACGTTCACCAGCACCGTTGCGCCGGCCAGCGCGCGGCCCCGCGCCTCCTCGGGGAAAATGGCCTCGTAGCACACCAGCGAACCATAACGCGAGCGCGCGCCCCGCAACACGCCCGATCCCCGCCCGGGTCGGAAATCAGCGATGCCGGGCACGAGCCGATGCAGCAACGGAATCCAGTCGGGTACATATTCGCCGAACGGCACCAGATGCTGCTTGGCCGCAAAGGCCCAGTCCGGCGCTCCCGGCGTAAACATCCAGAGGCCGTTTTCCGCTGTCCGACCGTCGCGTTTCAGTCGCAAACCGCCGAACAGCAGTTCCCGATCCCATGTATCGAAACGTGCCGCCATCCAGGCCCGCCATCCCGGCGCGCGCTCCAGAAACATCGGCACGGCCGCCTCGGGCCAGACAATCACTTCGGCGCGATCGGCCGCCTCCCCGGACAAGCGCGCATAACGCGCCATCGTTTCGTTGAGGAAACCGGCGTCCCATTTCAGTCGCTGCGGGATGTTCGCCTGCACCAGCGCCGCCTGGTGGGCCGCCCCGTCCGCCCGCCAAGGTGCAGGCGCGACCAGCGTCAGCAATACGACCAGCACCGCGCCCGCCAAACCCAGCCGCCAGTTCAACAACAGCCCCGCCGCGGCAGCGGCCGCCAGCGCCGGCAACAGCGCCGCGCCATACACGCCCACCACGGCCGCCCAACCGACGGCCGATGTGTCCAGCAGCAACGATCCCAACGGCGTCCACGGCAGGCCGGTGAACAAATGCCCGCGCAACCATTCCTCGCCCACGGCCAGCAACGGGAACAGCATCAGCATCCGCGCCTCGTCGTCGCCTGCCAGCTTTCGGCAAGCCCATGCCCACAATGCCGGATACAGCCCCAATGCCGCGCCCGTCAGCGCCACCGCCAGCACGGCCCAGGGCCAGGCCAACGGGCCGAACTGATGAAAGGTTGGCGCCAGCCACCAGGCGCCCAGGCCGAACCAGCCCAATCCGAAGGCCCAACCGATGAGAAAGGCGGGCCCTTGCCGCATCACCAGCAGCCAGCCCGCCAGCGCCAGCACCGCCACCGCTTTCCAGTTCCACGGCGCGAAGGCCAGCGGCATCAGGGCGCCCAGGCCGAACGCCGCCGCCAGCCGCCAGCCGCCGCTGCGCAGCATGGCGTCGGCCCGAAACAGGCCGCTAGCCGGCGGCATCGGCCAGCGGCGCAAGGTGCAGCCGAATCACCCGGCGGGGATCGGCCGCCAACACCCGCACCCGCAGTCCGGCCACCTCCAGCACCTCGCCCCGCGCCGGAATGCGACCGCACAGGCTGGTCACCATGCCGCTGACCGTGTCGAAGTCGCCCTCCGGCAGCTTGCGACCCAGCACCTCCTCCAGATCCTCCACATGCATGCGTCCGCTCACAATCCAGCCGTCCTCATCGCGCACGCATTCGCCGCTCTCGCCGGTTTCCTCCTCCTCGTTCAACGACCCGACGATTTCGGTCAGCAGATCGGTGATGGTCACCAGCCCGCCGGTGCCGCCATATTCATCCAGCACCACGGCCAGATGCGAACCCTGCTCCTTCATCTGCAGCAGCAGCCCCAGCACCAGTTGCGATTCCGGCGCCTTCAAACAGGGACGCACCAGTTCGGCCAGCACCGGCTTGCGCCCC
The DNA here is from genome assembly GCA_964418535.1 of uncultured Zetaproteobacteria bacterium. Lineage (GTDB taxonomy): Bacteria > Pseudomonadota > Zetaproteobacteria > Mariprofundales > Mariprofundaceae > JALVTX01. The sequence goes on from CAYQMA010000110.1 coordinate 1,730, forward strand.
TCGATCATGGCCGAAAACACATCCCAGGCATGAATCACGCCGCGCACCTCATCCAGATTGCCGGCATGCGCCGGCGCCTTGGAAAAATTGTGCTGCGCGAAAGCGCGCGCGGCATCCTCCAGCGACATGGAGAGGTCAATCGCGAAGATTTCGGAGCGCGGCACCATCAATTCACGCACCCGCACATCGCGAAACATCACTAGATTCTGCAACATCCGGCGATGATCCTCGGAACGAATGGCCTCCGCCCGCGCAAGAATCTCCAGCAATTCGTCCTCGTCGCGACCGGGCCGAAGCCGCTCGATCAGGCGCTTGCGAACCCGCTCCCGCCAGCGATCAAACATGGCCCGCCTCCTCGGGCCAGGGATCATGAAGCCCCAACTCCCGCATCGCCCGCCGCTCCATGCCCCGCATGCGCGCCGTCTCGGCAGGCGCCGCATGATCGTGCCCCAGCAAATGCAGCACGCCGTGCACGATCAGGTGCAGGGCATGGGCGCGCGCATCCAGCCCCAGCCGCGCCGCCTCGCGCTTCACATAGGGCCAGGCCAGCACGACATCGCCGAGCGACTCCTCGAAATCCAGCCCCGGCCCTTCCTGCATCGGGAAAGACAGCACGTCGGTCGGCGCATCCACATCGCGCCAGCGGCGGTTCAGTTCGCGCACCGTTTCGTCATCGGCAATCCGCAGACACATCGTAATCCGTCGGCTGACCCCGGCGCAGGCCGCCGCCGTGGCCGCCGCCTGCCGCATGCGTCCGTCCGAGGGCAATTCTTCGGCCGGGATGCCGCGATCCACCATCACCTCAATCACGATTCCCCCGCCTCGCCGCGCTCATACGCCGCCACGATGGCCTCCACCAGCGGATGGCGCACCACATCGCCCGCTCCCAGGCGGCAAATCGCCACGCCTTCCACGCCCTCGAGCACATGAAGCGCATGCAAGAGGCCGCTCTGATGCTTGGCCGGCAAGTCCACCTGGGTCGTGTCGCCGGTGACCACCATCTTCGAGGAGAATCCCAGTCGGGTCAGAAACATCTTCATCTGTTCACGCGTCGTGTTCTGGGCCTCGTCCAGAATCACGAAAGCGTCGTTCAGCGTCCGGCCGCGCATGTAGGCCAGCGGCGCCACCTCGATGCGCCCGGCCTCCATCAACGCATTCATTTTCTCCAGCCCCACCATATCCGCCAGCGCATCGAACAGCGGCCGCAAATAAGGATCCACTTTCTGCTGGATGTCGCCGGGCAAAAAACCCAGCCGCTCGCCCGCCTCCACCGCCGGCCGGGTCAGGATCAAGCGTTCCACCTCATGGGACTGCAAGGCGTTCACGGCCATCGCAACCGCCAGATAGGTCTTGCCGGTGCCGGCCGGCCCGACCGCCAGCGTCAGCACATGCTCGCGAATCGCCGCCAGGTAGCGCCGCTGATTGGGCGTTTTGGCCCGCACACGCCGCCGCCCCGCCATCACCGCAACCTCCGGCACGGATGCGGCGGTCTCATCCGCTTCCTCCGCAACGCGGGTGCGCAGCGCGCCTTCCAGTTGCACATCGCCCACCGGCCCCTCCCGGGCGGCCGGCAGCAGCGCCCGGATCACGTCCGCCGCCGCATCCGGCGCCCTGCCTTCCACACGCCAACGACCCGGCGCGCCCAGAAAACGCACGCCGAATCGTTCCTCGATGCGCCGCAGGATGCGGTCGTCGCTGCCGCACAGACAGCGCAGGACATCCGCGTCCACGTCATCCAGCGTGAGTCGAACCGCGCCCATTCAAGCCTTCGCCATCAGTCGCCGGCCAGCACCAGTTCGCCGCGCAGCGACTGACCATAGGCTTCGGTGATGCGAACCGGAAGGATATGTCCGATCTGGCGCGGCCGCCCCCGAAAATGCACGATCTTGAAATCAGGCGTGCGCCCCTGCAGATCGCCCTCGCTGCGGCTGGGCTTTTCCACCAGCACCTCTTCGACACGTCCGACATGACGTTC
>CAYQMA010000111.1:0-3654 GCA_964418535.1 uncultured Zetaproteobacteria bacterium
GCGACGGTGGCGCGCTGGGTCTATATCTACAGCCAGCGATTCAATCTGTCGCCGGAGCTGGTGCTGGCCGTCATCGCGGTGGAATCCCAGTTCGATCACTATGCCATCAGCAATGTCGGGGCGCGCGGGCTGATGCAGGTGATGCCATTCTGGAAGGAAAAGCTCGGCAGTCCGGACGACAACCTGTTCGAAATCGAAACGAATATCCGCTATGGCTGCGCCATTTTGCGGATGTATCTGGATCGCTATCACGGCAACCTGAAGAAGGCGCTGGCCGCTTACAACGGCTCATTGGGTCATGCCCGCTATCCGGCCAAGATTTATGCTCAGATGAAGCGGTTCAAGGCGGCGGCGCAGGATTTATAACGCATCCTCAAGGCCCGCGGCGCGGGCCATCACTTGCCGGAACATGGCCGGCGTCAGCCGTCCGGTCTGCGTGTTGTAGCGCGAGCAATGATAGCTGTCGAACAGTTGCCGGCCGTCGGGCAGGCGATGCAGGCGTCCGTGGGCGAAGGGCCAGGCCGAGAGTTTCAGGCCCAATGCCCGCAGCACGGCATCGTGCGCGATGCGGCCCAGGGCCAGCAGGCGGGTCTTGGCAGGCAGGGCCGCGATTTCGGCTGAGAGAAACCGGTTGCAGCGCCGGATTTCATCGGTCGCGGGCTTGTTTTGCGGCGGCAGACATTTGACCGCATTGGAGATGCGAACGCCGCGCAGTTGCAGCGCGTCGTCGGCCGCCTCCGATGCGGGCTGATTGCTCAGGCCAAGTTCGAACAATGTTCGATAGAGCAGGATGCCGGCATAGTCGCCGGTGAAGGGACGACCGGTGCGGTTGGCGCCGTGCATTCCCGGCGCCAGACCCACGATCAGCAGGCGCGGGCGAGGGTCGCCGAATGCCGGCACGGGCGCGCAATGATAATCGGGATGGCGCGTTCGCACCTGATCCAGAAAGGCGGCCAGCCGTGCACAGGCGCGACAGTCTGGATTGAAGGGGGCGTTCACGCGTTCGTTGGCTGCGGGCGAAGCAGGGGTTCCAGTTTGTTGCGCAGGGCCAGCAGCGCCCGGCCGCGATGGGAGACGCGCGCCTTTTCCTCCGGCGTGGCGGCGGCGAAGCTTTTGCCCAACTCAGGACAGAAAAACAGCGGATCGTAGCCGAAACCGCCCGAACCGTCCGGCGCCGTCAGGATTTCGCCCGCAACGCATCCTTCGGCCGTGAGGGCCCGACCGTCGGGCAGCGCCAGATGGATGGCGCAGACGAAACGGGCGCGGCGGTCGGTCACGTCGCGCATGCGGGCCAGAAGCAGGGCGTTGTTGTCCGCATCGCTGGCGGTTTCGCCGGCAAAGCGGGCCGAGCGCACGCCGGGCTCGCCGTTCAGCGCCGCCACGCACAGGCCCGAATCGTCGGCCAGCGCCGGCAGGCCGTTGGCCGCGAGGAAGGCCTCGGCCTTCTTGCGGGCGTTGCCGGCGAAGTCCGGCGCGTCTTCCTCGACCTCGACGAACACGGTCTCGCTGGCCGGGACGACGCGCACGCCCAGCGATTCGAGAATGCTCGCGATCTCGCGGCGTTTCTTCGGATTGTGGCTGGCGATGACGAGATGCATGGCGTTGTGGATGTGGCTGGCCGTCAGCGCGCGGCCGATGCCACGGCGTCCTGTTGGATCGTCGCAAGCGTTCGCACGCCGCTCTCGGCTAAAGCGCGCAACTGTTCGATGGCCGCCCACGGCACCGGACGATCTTCGGCCGTGGCCTGCACCTCGATGATGTCGCCTTCGGGCGTCATCACGAAATTGGCGTCCATTTGGGCGCGGGAATCCTCGCTGTATTCGAGATCGAGCAGCGCCTCATCGTCCACGAAGCCGCAACTGACGGCGGCCACCTGGCCAATGACCGGATCGTCCTCCAGCACGCCTTCGGCCAGCAGACGATTGACGGCGATGCGCAGCGCCACCCAGGCGCCGGTGATGGCCGCGGTGCGGGTGCCGCCGTCGGCCTGAAGCACGTCGCAATCGAGCTGGATTTGCCGCTCGCCCAGCTTGTCCAGATCCACCACGGCCCGCAGCGAGCGACCGATCAGGCGCTGGATTTCCACCGTGCGGCCGCCTTGCTTGCCGCGCGCGGCCTCGCGATTGCCCCGCGTGTGCGTGGCGCGGGGCAGCATGCCGTATTCGCCCGTGACCCAGCCCTTGCCCTGGCCGCGCAGGAATGGCGGCACCTTGTCCTCGACCGAGGCCGTGCACAGCACGCGCGTGTGGCCGAAGGAAATCAGCGCCGAGCCTTCGGCATGGATGTTGAAGCCGGTGTCAATATGCACCGGGCGGAGTTCGTCCGCTCGTCGTCCCTCGCGCATGAAGGTTCTCCCTGTTTCAGTTGTGGATGGGGTTCAGTTTGTTCCGCCCTCGGCCCATTGGACCAGTTCGGCGGCCCGCATCACGCCGGCGTGCTTGCGGCCGTCGTGGGCGATGATCGTGGGCGTGCCGGTGATGCCGAGTTTGTCGCCCAGAGCCAGGTTGCGGTCAATGGGTGTGGCGCAGGCCCGCGCGCCCACGTCCTGCTCCGACTTGCCGCGCAGCATGATGTCCAGCATGGCCCGGTGGCGATCCTTCGCGCACCAGATGGCCTCGGCCTTGACGCGCGCCTTCGGATGCAACTGGGTCAGCGGAAACAGGAAGGTGTACACCTTCAGGCCCTTCACATGTTGAAGCTCCTGTTCCAGCCGTTTGCAGAAGGGACATTCGGGATCGGTGAACACGGCGATGGGCGTGCCCTTCGGATCGCCGGAGACGATGGCGTTCTGCAACGGCAGCGCGTTCCAGTCCACGCGGTTGATGTCCTCAAGCCGGGCGGCGGTGATGTCCTTGCGGTCGGCGGTGCGAAAGATATGGCCGGAGATCAGGTGCTCGCCGGAGGCGTCCGTATAGAAAATCTGATGGCGGACACGAACCTCATACAGGCCCGGGATTTCCTTGAGGGGGCGCACCGAATCCACGCGCAGGGTCGGCGACAGGCGTTCCACGTTGTGCCGGATGGTTTCCAGACGGTTCTTCTCGTCGTGAGGTCTGGCATTGTCCGGGCCGGCCTGGCAGCCGGCGGAGAACAGGAACAGGGCCATCGCAAACAGCATCAACGCGCGCATCGTGCACCTCCATCGCTTCGATGCGGGCTATAATGAACATATCCGCAAGGAGGGCAAGCAAATGGCGACACTGAAGGCGGTTTCCGGCGACATCACGAAGCTCGACGTGGACGCGATCGTCAACGCAGCGAACGAAAGCCTGCTCGGCGGCGGGGGCGTGGACGGCGCCATCCATCGCGCCGCCGGGCCCGAATTGCTCGCCGAGTGCCGCACGCTGGGCGGCTGCCCCACGGGCGAGGCGCGCATCACCAAGGGCTACCGCTTGCCGGCGCGCTATGTGATTCATACGGTGGGCCCGGTTTGGCATGGCGGCGATCGGGGCGAGGATGCGCTCCTGGCCTCCTGTTACCGCGAAAGCCTGAAGCTGGCCGCGGCCCATCAGGTGCGTCGCATCGCCTTCCCGGCGATTTCCTGCGGTGTGTATCGGTTTCCGGTGCGGCGCGCGGCGCGCATCGCGGTGGATACGGTGCGGGAGTTCCTGCAATCGCATCCGGACAGCGGCATCGAGGAGGTGCTGTTCGTGG
>CAYQMA010000112.1:0-3648 GCA_964418535.1 uncultured Zetaproteobacteria bacterium
ATGGTGGGCCCACCAGGACTCGAACCTGGAACCAACCGGTTATGAGCCGGCAGCGCTAACCAATTGCGCCATGGGCCCGCAATGGGCGCAACGATAATCGCTCCCCCCGGGCGGGGCAATCGCGCCCAATCAAGTGGCGGATCATCCATGACGTGACGCTTTCCATGCAAAAGGCGGGCTTGTCGTGCCATCTACAGCTCTGCCTGATGCGTTTGGAGGTTGCCGCAGTCCGATTGTTCAGTGCGGCTGCTGCGCATGGGCAACCCCTACTCCTGCCCGAACCACCGCCCAGGCAGTGCAAACAACTGTTCAAGCAAGCCTCCGCCGGCCAGTCCGGCAGCCTTGGCGTCCACCGGCTCCACCTTGGCATTCTGAAGCGGCCCGTACACATGATAGACCTTGCGGAACACGCTTCGGGCCGGCCCCAGCAGGATATCGCGCAGCAGCGGAATCATGTTCAGCAGCGCATCGAGGTTCTGGAGAGGGCGCACGGTGGCATACAGATCGATGGTGCCATTGGCGAGGCTCAGCTTGCCCCGTCCTGCCATGTCCAACGCCGAAGCGCGCACGGCCAGCCGATCCACGTGCGCCATCTCGTTCTCGACATGCGCTTCCAGTTGCAGGCGCTTGTAAAACAGACCCTCGCCGCTCATGTCCTTGCGTTTGCCGAGCAGAAAACGGGGTAGATCCAGCAGGTTCAATGCCGCCAGCAGCTTGGTCATGGTGCCGCTTTCCACCAGCAGACGGCCTTCGTCGGATCGCAGTCTCAAATGTCCATGCAGGTCATGCCACCACGGTTGCCGGTGATCGAGCACGCCTTCGCCGGACCAGAGCGCGTGCAGTTTGCCGCCCCGGAACAGGCCTGAAGCATCCAGCCGGCGGATCACGCTGCTGAAATCGCCTTCCATGATGGCGAAACCGCGCCAGTGCAGGCGATCCTCGCCTTCCGGCGTCAGCGTGCCGGAAACGCGCACATCCTGACCCGGCAATCGCGCATCCAGTTCGCGGATGTCCACCACGCCCCGACCGGGCAGGCGGAAAAAGCCGTGCACCTTGCGGGCGGTAAGGTTGGCGGCGTCCAGTCTGGCAGCGCGCAACGAACCCACCCCCTGGGTTTGCGAGGCGAAACGCACCTCCACATCCTGCATGCTCGCCGCGCCCCATTGCAGTCGTTGGAATGCGCCGTGGAGCACCCAGGGGCGTGATCGCCCTTTTTCGCCGCTGTCGCCCGCGGCGATCTCTTCCAGAAACGCCCAATGCTCCGGCAGCGCCTGGCGCGAAAGGAACTCCGAACGGACGTCCACTTCCAGCGGCGTGTCTGGCTGCGCCTTGCCCAAGGGGATGCGAAGGCGGATGCCGCCGGTGAAGGCTGGCGACTGGATGGTTCGAAAGTTCAACGATGCCAGGCCCGCTTGCACGGCGCCCGAGCCTTGCAGGCGTGGAAATCCGCCTTGGCTTGCAATCCGGCGGATGTCCAGATTGTCGCCGTGCGGGATGGCGAGGGCGCTGAGCTGCCACGCTTCGCCCGGCTGCTTGTCCGCGCCCAGCAGATGGCGCCATCCGGCATTCGTCAGGTCGAGCGACAATTGCCAGTTGCGGTCGAAACGCAGCTCGATTCCCGCCTCGCCCCGGGCTTCATCCAGCGGCAGATGCCAGCGTTTGACCAGGCCGGGAAAGGACGCTTTCGCCCGGAGGTGCAGGGAATCCAGCGTCCATGCCTGATCGGGCTGATTTTGGCTTGCGTGCAGCGTTGCCTCCAGATGTCCCGAATCCGTGCCGATTTGCACGGTCATGTTCCGGATGCGCACCCGCCCGTCGGCGTCCCAGCGCAAGGCGCCGCCCGAAAGGCGCAGCGGCCGATCCATGAAATCCCCTTCCCAAGCCACGTCGGGCGCCAGTTCCACCCATCCCCGATCCGGCGCCTTGCCTGGCAACGGCCAGCGCAGTGAGAAACGAGCCAGCGCCGGCGATTGCCGCCAACGCCAGCCCGTTGGTGTCGGGATCGAGCGCCAGGACTGGAAACGGGCCACATCCACTTCGCCCTGACCGGCGATGAGTAGCACGGGCTGTTGCCATCCGTCGAGGCGCAGGCTGCCGCGCAGGGTGCCCGCCTGTTCGGGGAGCGCAATGTGCTCAACCTCCGTGCGCAGTCCTTTGGGATCAGCGGACAATTGACCTTCCAGGCCCGACAGCGTGCCGGCATCGCCCGGCAGCGGCACATCGGCCTTGTGGACACGGGCTTTCAGCGACCATGCCTGGTGTTCCCAATGGCGGACATCCGGCGCAAGCCAGGGATTGGCCTGAGGCAGCGTGAATTCGCCTTGCACCTGTTCCAGCCAGCCATGCCGGATGCGCAACAGCCATGCCCGCCAGTCGTCATTGGCGAACCGGGCGCCCCAGTTGGCTGTGGCCGGCAGGGTCAGGTGGCCGTCCAGAATCCGAAGGTGCAGCTCCCCCTTGTTCCATTCGCCGCGCAGCATCAGTTGCTGTTTGCCGGTTTGCCAGCGCGCCTCGTTCCAGACCACGGATTCGGGCCGAAGGGGATCGCGACCCCGGATCTCCGCGTTCAGTTCCAGCGTGTCAAAGCTCAGGCTCTGGTCGCCCTGCCGGATCGAGGCGGGCGCGCCATTCGGGGTGCGCAGCCGCGCTTGCAAACGCCAGGCATCGCCATGACGATCCAGCCAGATTCCGCCTGTCAGATCGCCCCGTAGCCAGCCCCGTGCCTGTGGCGGCAGCCATTGAAGGGTGTTCATGCGGGCGTGAATGTGCACCGGCGTGCGAAGATCGGCCCATTCGAGATCCAGGCGTGCCCCGGCGACGGCCGCCATTGCCTTGCGCCGCTTGCCGTCCAGATGCAGTCGGAATCCCGGTAGATGCCAGGTTTGGCCATTCAGGTTCAGGGTCAGATTCGTGTCCTGGATGTCGAAACGGGCTTCCGGAATGCTCCACCGCGGCTTGGCAAGCGGTGCGCTGGCCAGTTGCAGGGACATGGATCCGCCCTGCACTCGAATGCTGACCGGACGCACATGCCCGGCCAGCAAGGACCACAGCGACAGTTGCGCCGACAGCGCGGCGTGTTTCAGGCGCACATGCCCCGCACTGTCGGTGAGGCTGACATCGTCGGCTTGCAGCCACACATGGCCGGCCCAGCGCCAGGACAGGCGTCCCAGGTGCAATTCGCGCAGTTGCCAGCGTTCCATCAGCGTGGCTTTCAGTTCCGGGCGTAGCGTGTCGATGGACGGTGCGCGCCAATACAGCCAGGCGGCGCCTGCCGCAGCGCACAGGGCGAGCAGCAGCAGGATGCGCCGGCAGGAGGCGAGCAGGCGCTTCAGCTTATGCGGCATTCATCGGAGCCACGCGCCACATGCACAGACAACGAGAGGGCCCCGCATCGGCTGGATTCCCGGATGGCGTTGCTTCCCATGAAGGGGCATGCGCCTTGTCCATCCGGAAAGCGCCTTGATGCGGGATTGCCGCTCACCGGCCTGGAATGTCGCCAGTGGCCCATCGGGGTTCAGCTTTTGGCTTTGTCGTCTTGCTCCCGGAGTTTGTCCACCCGTTTCTTCAGGTCGGCCAGGAAACCTTCCAGCCCTTTCTGGCTGACGGACTGCTTGAAGTCCGTGCGGAAGGTGCTGACCATGCTGATGC
>CAYQMA010000113.1:0-3618 GCA_964418535.1 uncultured Zetaproteobacteria bacterium
CCCAAGTGGCGAAGAAATACTCGGAGGATGCCGCCACCGCCGCCAAGGGCGGCGACCTGGGCTGGTTCGGCCGGGGCGTGATGGTCAAGCCGTTCGAACAAGCCGTGTTCTCGCTCAAGAAGGGCCAGCTCAGCGATATCGTTGAAACGCCTTTCGGCCTGCATGTGATCCAGCTCGTGGACATCCGCCCAGCGCACGTCAAACCGCTGGCCGAGGTGCATGACGAGCTGCGCCGGCAACTGGCGCGCGAAAAGGCCGACGACGAGGCCTACAAGCTCTCCCAGGATCTGGACGACGCGCTGGGCCGCGAGGACAGCCTGGAAGCCGCCGCGGCCAGCCTGAACCTGAAGGTGCGCATGATCGGCCCGATCAGCCGCGACGAGGCGCTGGCCGACCCGCTGTTGGGCAAGGATCCGGCGTTCCGCGCCCAGGTGTTCAACATGCAGCCGGACGCGCCGATCGAGGTCAACGAACTGAACGACGGCCGCTTCGCGGCGGTGGAAATCAAGCAGCGCATCCAGCCCAAAACCCTGCCGTTCGCCAAGGTGGTCAAGCGTGTCTATGCCGAGGCCAGAAGCGATGCCGCGCGCAAGGCCGCGCGCAAGAAGGCGGAAGCGGTGCTGAAAGCCGCCGACCATCAGCCGGCCGCCAAACTCGGCCAGCAGCACGGCCTGCCGCTCTATGTCTCCAAGCCGGTGCGCGCCGACGGCACGGGTGATGCCAATGCCGGGTGGCTGGCGCACAATCTGTTGCAGGCCGCCTTTGAGGCGTCTGAAGGCGCCTGGGTGTCGCGCGTGATCGAAACGCCGCAAGGCTTTGCCATCGTGCATGTGAAGCAGGTGATCGCGGCCGATGACAAGACCTTCGCCAAGGTCGCGCCGGGCATTCGCGCCCGCCTCAAGCGGCAGGCCGGCGCCGTGCGCTTTGCGCGCTGGATGTCCTCGGTGCGCTCGCGCCACGACATCGAAATCCACAAGGACGTGCTGGCGCGCTTCTGATGCCGGTCGCAACGTTGCCGGCAAGCGTCCAAAGCCCGGCCGCATGCACAAAAAAAACGGACGCGCCCGTCGCGCGTCCGCTGCTGTCTGGTGGAGCCAGGCGGGATCGAACCGCCGACCTCTACAATGCCATTGTAGCGCTCTCCCAGCTGAGCTATGGCCCCATGCGCGCCGCCAAGGGCGGCGAGGGCGCGAATTGAGCCACGAGGCCCGCGACTTGTCAACCGGCACGCCGCATCTGTTTCGTCGCGTGCTGTCGGCGGATTGCCTGACGCCGCTGGGCGTGTTCTCGCGCCTGAAGGATCGCGGCGACTGCTTTTTGCTGGAATCGGCCGAGGGCGGCGAGCGCTGGGGCCGCTACAGCATCCTCGCCATCAGCCCCGCCTGCCGCGCCGTGGACGAGGGCTCGGTCACGCGCCTGCGCCACCGTGACGGGCGCGAGGAAATCTTTGATGGCGACATCCTGGACTGGCTGCGCGCCACCACCATCGCCGCGCCGCGCATCGAGGCGGACGACCTGCCGTTCACCGGCGGCGCGGTGGGCTATTTCGGCTATCCGATCGTGTCGCGTTTCGAGCGCGTGCCCCACGACCTGCCCGATCCGGTCGGCGCGCCCGAAGCGGCCTTCCTGCTGGTGGATCGTTTCATCGTGTTCGACAATCTGCGCGGCACCCTCACCTTCTGCGTGCGCCTGCCGGAAAACGAGGCCGCCGAGGCGCATCGGGTGCTCGACCGCATGGAGGCCAGCCTCTCCGAAGGCCAGCAGGCCGCGCCGATGAAGCTGGATGCGCCAACGCCCGGCGTGCAGCCGACACCGCAAACCAGACGCGAGGATTTCGAAGCCGCCGTGGCCCGCGCCAAGGAATACATCCATGCCGGCGACATCTTCCAGGTGGTGCTCTCACAGCGCTTTTCCAGCCCGCTGGCGTGCAGTCCCTTCGACATCTACCGCGCCGTGCGCCACATCAATCCCTCGCCCTATCTCTTTTATCTGCACATCGGCGACACGATTCTGGTCGGCTCCTCGCCGGAAATCCTGGTGCGCCGGGAAGGCGACACGGCCGTGCTCCGGCCCATCGCCGGCACCCGGCCGCGCGGCGCCACGCCCGAGGAGGATCAAGCGCTGGAGCGCGAGTTGCTGGCCGATGCCAAGGAACGCGCCGAGCATGTGATGCTGGTGGATCTGGGGCGCAACGACCTGGGCCGGGTTTGCGAATTCGGCAGCGTGCGCCTGACCGAATCCATGGTCATCGAGCGCTATTCGCATGTGATGCACATCGTCTCGCAGGTCGAGGGCCGGTTGCGGCCGGACGTGGACGCCATTGACCTGTTGGCCGCCACCTTTCCGGCCGGCACGGTCTCGGGCGCGCCCAAGGTGCGGGCCATGGAAATCATCCACGAACTGGAGCCGGTGGCGCGCGGGCCGTATGCCGGCTGCGTCGGCTATATTGACTTCGGCGGCCGGCGCATGGACACGGCCATTGCCATCCGCACCGCCGTCATCCACGGCCAACAGGTGCACATCCAGGCCGGCGCCGGCATCGTCGCCGATTCGGTGCCCGCGAACGAGCATCGCGAATGCGTGAACAAGGCCACGGCCATGTTCCGCGCCGTCGCTTTGGCCGAAAGCCAGCATCCGGATGGAGAACCGGCATGATTCTGGTCATCGACAACTACGATTCCTTCACCTTCAATCTCGTCCAGTATCTGGGCGAACTGGGCGCCGAGCCGGTGGTGCGCCGCAACGACGCCATCACCGTGGACGACATCGAGGCCATGGCGCCCGACCATATCCTGATTTCGCCGGGGCCCTGCACGCCGAACGAAGCCGGCATCTCGGTGGATACGGTGCGGCGCTTTTCCGGACGCATCCCGATCCTCGGCGTCTGTCTGGGCCATCAGTCCATCGCCGCCGCCTTCGGCGGGCGCGTGGTGCGCGCCGCGCGCCTGATGCACGGCAAGACCAGCGCCATCCATCACGACGGCACGGGCGTGTTTATGGGGCTGCCGTCGCCGTTCACGGCCACGCGCTATCATTCGCTGATCGTTGAGGAGCCGTTGCCGGACGCGTTGCGGCGCACCGCATGGACAGCCGAGGGCGAGCTGATGGGGCTGGCGCATCGCGAGCACCCCACCTTTGGGGTGCAGTTCCACCCCGAATCCATCCTCACCGAACACGGCCATGCGATGCTGAAAAACTTCCTGGAGTCTGCGGCGTGAGTGTTGAACCGCAAAGGACGCCAAGGAATTCTTCTGTGCAAGGATTTTCAACCTCCAACAATCTCCGTGCCCTCTGTGATCTCTGTGGTGAAAATTACCCCGGGCAAAAAACCACAGAGCACACAGAGTTCACAAAGAAAACCCAGCCGGAAGATGCATCACCCCTCAAACACCTTCGCGCCCTTCGCGACCTTGGCGGGGATAATGAAAAACCGCAAAGAACACCAAGGAATTCTTCTGTGCAAGGATTTTCAATCTCCAACAATCTCCGTGCCCTCTGTGTTCTCTGTAGTGAAAATCGCACGGGACAGAAAATCACAGAGCACACCGAGGCAAGATGGACTTCAGCCGCAAACCCGATCCACCTTCGCGTCCTTGGCGGTATTTCTCGACCAGGAGT
>CAYQMA010000114.1:0-3612 GCA_964418535.1 uncultured Zetaproteobacteria bacterium
GCTTCGTTCGCTTCGGCGCCGGAATTGCAGAAAAAGACGCGATCCAGGCCGGACAGCCCCGCCAACCGCGCCGCCAGCGCCTGTTGCTCGGGAATATGGAACAGATTGGAGCAATGGAGCAGGCGACGGGCCTGGTCGCAGACGGCTTCGGCCAGTTCAGGATGAGCATGGCCCAGCGTGTTGACGGCGATGCCGGACACAAAATCCAGATATTCGCGACCGGCATCGTCCCATACGCGGCAGCCCTCGCCGCGCACCAGCCGCACAGGCCAGCGCGCATACGTGTTCATGACGGCGTCGTTCATTCGCCGCAGTCTAACCGCCCGCTTCCCAATCCGCACCGGATTCGTATCCTGCCCCAATGGCGATGGGAAACGACTCGCACCGCACGCGCATCAAGGTTTGCGGCATCACCCGGCTGGAGGATGCAATGCTGGCCGCGAGCCTCGGCGTGGATGCCCTCGGCTTTGTGTTCTACGACCGGTCGCCGCGCTATGTGCCGCCGCCGCATGCCGCATCCATCATTCGGGCACTGCCGCCATTCGTCAGCGCCGTGGGCTTGTTCGTCAATCCCTCACAGGACGACATCGACGCGGTGCTGGCGCATTGCCCGCTGGATGTGGTGCAACTCCACGGCGATGAAACGCCAGAGTTTTGCGAAGCCCAACAGCGGCGCGTGATCAAGGCGCTGCATGTGGCTGGGCCTGAGGATCTGAAAATGCTGCCGGCCTTTGACTGCGCCGTGCTGCTCGACGCCAAGGCGCCGGACGGCGTTTGGGGCGGCGCCGGACGACCCTTCGACTGGTCGGTGCTGGAGGGCGTGACGCACGATCATGCGCTGCTTCTGGCCGGCGGGCTGAATGCGGACAACGTGGGCGAGGCGCTGGCCATTCGCCAATGGGATGCGGTGGATGTATCCTCCGGCGTGGAAGCCATGCCCGGTCTCAAGGATGCCGACAAGCTCAGGCGCTTTGTGCGCGCCGTGCGAGCGGCCGACCGGGAAGCGGGGAGCGACGATTGAGCAGCATGCCTGAGCAGGGATTCGATTACGATTTCACCATCACCCATCCGCCGGATGCGGGCGGGCATTTTGGCCGTTTCGGCGGCCGGTATGCGGCCGAAACGCTGATGGGGCCGCTGGCCGAACTCGAACAGGCGTTTGCCGAGGCATGGGCGGACGAGGACTTTCAGGCCGAGCGCATTCGTCTGCTGCGCGAATATGTCGGGCGTCCCACACCGCTGTATCACGCGGCCAGACTGTCGCGCGAGAACGGCGGCGCCCAGATCTGGCTCAAACGCGAGGATCTCACGCACACCGGCGCGCACAAGATCAACAACACCATCGGACAGGGGCTTTTAGCCCGGCGCATGGGCAAGAAGCGGGTCATTGCCGAAACGGGCGCCGGCCAGCATGGCGTGGCCACCGCCACGGTGGCGGCCATGTTCGGCATGGAATGCGATGTCTACATGGGGCGCGAGGATGTCGAGCGCCAGATGCCGAACGTATTGCGCATGCGGCTTTTGGGCGCGAACGTGGTGGCTGTGGATTCCGGCACGGCGACCCTGAAGGATGCGCTGAACGAGGCGCTGCGCGACTGGGTGGCCAGTTGCGAAACCACTTTCTACATCATCGGCACGGTTGCCGGGCCGCATCCCTATCCGCTGATGGTGCGCCAGTTTCATGCCGTGATCGGCCAGGAAGCGCGAGCGCAGATGCTGGCGCAGGCCGGTTGCCTGCCCGATGTGGCCGTGGCCTGCGTGGGCGGCGGCTCCAACGCGATGGGATTGTTGCACCCGCTGCGCGACGACGACATCCGGCTGGTGGCGGTCGAAGCTGCGGGCGAAGGGCTGGACAGCGGTCGCCACGCCGCCTCGCTGGCGGCCGGGCGCCCGGGCATCCTGCATGGCAACCTGACTTTCTTGCTGGAAGACGAGGACGGCCAGATTCAGGGCACCCACAGCATTTCAGCCGGACTGGACTATCCCGGCGTGGGGCCGGAACTGGCGGCCATGCTGGAGGCGGGCGAACTGGAGCTGGATGCGGCGACCGATGCCGAGGCGCTGGACGCCTTCCAGAAGCTGACGCGCGCCGAGGGCATCATCCCGGCGCTGGAATCCAGCCATGCCTTGGCGGCGGCGCTGCGCATCGCCGCCACCATGCGTCCCGATCAGCATGTGCTGGTCAATCTGTCCGGGCGTGGCGACAAGGACATGAACACGGTGTTCAAGGCGCTGGGATGGACGGAGGCCGCAGCATGAGTCTGGATCGTCTGGCCAACTGCTTTGCCCGCTGCCGCGAGGAAAATCGAGCCGCCTTCGTGGGTTTCCTGACCGCTGGCGACCCGAACCCCGACATTTCGACGCGCCTGTTCTCGACGCTGGCGCGCCATGCGGACATCATCGAAATCGGCATGCCATTCTCCGATCCGATGGCCGACGGACCGGTCATCCAGGCAGCCAGCGAACGGGCGCTGGCCGCCGGCACGCGGCTGGACGACGTGTTCCGCATCACCGCCGCCGTGCGCAAGGCCGCGCCGGCCGCCGGCATCGTGCTGATGGGTTATGGAAACACCGCCTATGCCATGGGCTTCGAGGCGTTCGCCAGCGAAGCGGCCCTGGCCGGCGCCGATGGCGTGCTGCTGGTGGACATTCCGGTCGAGGAATCCGATGCGGTGGATGAGGCGCTGGCGGCGCACCGGCTGCACAACATTCGCTTGGTGGCACCCACATCCTCGCCGGAACGTCGCCGTCTGGCGGCCAAACACGGCAGCGGCTTCATCTACTATGTCTCGTTGACCGGCATTACGGGCGCCGAGATGGGCGAAATGGAAGCCGTGCGCACGCAGGTGGAAGCCTTGCGCCAGGAGGCCGGGCTGCCGGTCTGCGTCGGCTTTGGCATCAAGACGCCCGAACAGGCCGCGCGCGTGGCGGCATTTGCCGACGGCGTGGTGGTCGGCAGCGAACTGGTGCGACAGATTGACGCGCATTTGTCCGACGAATGTGCCATGATTGAAGCGATGGACGATCTGGCGGCATCCATGCGCGCGGCCATGAAACGCGGGGACGCAGCGTGAGAATCAAGGTGCTGGGTTGCTACGGCGGGCAACTGCTGGGCTTCCACCTGACCTCGTTCTTGGTCAACGATTCCATTCTGCTCGATGCCGGATCGCCCACCGAGGGGCTGGATCTGGAGGATCAATTCGGCATCCGCCATATCTTCCTGTCGCACACGCATCTGGATCATATCAAGGATATCGCCTTCCTGGCCGACAATCGCTCGCTGAAGCGCCTGGGCGGCGCAAAAGAGAACCGTCAGATCGTGATTCATTCCCTGCCCGAGAATCTGGAAGTGCTGCGCAAGCATTTCCTGAACGACTGCGTGTGGCCGGATTTTACGAAGATCCCCAACGAAGATGATCCGATTCTGGCGTTCCACCCCATTCATCCCGAAGAGCCAGTGGAAGCCGATGGTGTCACGGTGACCGCGATCCCGGTCAACCATCCGGTGCCCTGCACCGGCTTCCTGCTCGATCAGGACGGACAGCAATTTATCTACACGGCGGATACCGGCCATACCGATCGCATCTGGGAAGTGGCCAACGCCCAGCCCAA
>CAYQMA010000115.1:0-3593 GCA_964418535.1 uncultured Zetaproteobacteria bacterium
GGGTTCGGTGATAGTATAGACGACTGTGCGACCACGGGATGACGCGCGGTGCGGCTTGACCCGCAAGGTTGCTTCACCATAATGCCGCAACCCTTTGACCGGGGGCTGCGGCGGTCGGGAGAAAGGCATGGGTGATTCCCTGAAGATTCAGTTGCGGAATATGCCGGCTTCGGGCTGGCGCTGGAACGAATCGGTCCCGACCGGCACGCTTGCCGACGTTGATCGCGGCTCGGTGGATGCCTTGCCGGATGACGCATCGGACATGGCATGGCAGGGATCGCTGGAGCGCAAGGGCGATTGCTATCACCTGGTCGGCGAATGGCGGGTGACGGTGCGCCTCTCCTGTTCTCGCTGCAATGCGATGACGGATGTGGCCCTGTCCGGCCGTTTCATGCGGGAATATCGCATGAGCGAGCGCATGGCGGCGATCGACGATCCGGACGAAGAGGTGTTGCCGCTTCCCGGCGAACTCGATCTGTTGGATGTGCTTCGGGAAGAGGTGTGGTTGGCCTGGCCCCAGCATGTGGTATGCCGTCCGGATTGTCGCGGGCTGTGTCCGCATTGCGGCGCCGACCTCAATCAGGCATCTTGCGCTTGCGCGAACGAGCGCGACGATCATCCGTTCGCGGCGCTGAAAAAGCTGATGGATCGCGGATCCTGAGGCGTGAACGAGGAGATGGAAGATGGCAGTTCCGAAAAAGAAAACCAGCACGTCCCGGCGCAACATGCGTCGTGCGCATGATTCGCTTGCCGCGCCCGCAATGAGCGAGTGCCCGAATTGCGGCGAAATGATGCGTCCGCATCGCGCCTGCCCGCATTGCGGTCACTACAAGGGTCGCGAGGTCGTGGTTACCGACGAAATCTGATCGGGCCCGTTCCGGAATGACTCGCATCCTGGTGGACGGTCACGGCGGCGACGATGCGCCGCGCACGGTCGTCGATGCGCTGAAACTGGTTCTCAACGATCAGAACGGCGACATTGAATTGGGCATCGTGGGCCGTCCCGATGAGTTGGAGCCTGTCCTGGCCCGAGCCGGCATTGCCGGCGATGTGACTTTGATCCCCGCCTCCGAAGTGGTGGAGATGTGCGAGTCTCCCGTATCGGCGTTGCGGCGCAAGAAGGACTCGTCCATGCATGTCGGCGCGCGTCAGGTGCGCAGCGGCGAATGGGACGCCTTGGTCAGCGCCGGCAACACCGGCGCCCTGATGGCTATTTCCAAGCTGATTCTCAAAACCATCCCGGGCATCGATCGGCCGGCCATCGCTTCCGTGATTCCCGGCATTGGCGGCAAGACGCTGCTGCTCGATTCGGGCGCCAATGTGGATGTGTCTTCCGAGCATCTGGTGCAATTTGCGTTCATGGGTTCCTGCTACATGCAGGCGGCCGAGGGCATGGAAGCGCCGCGCGTGGGGCTGCTCAACATCGGCACCGAGGAGATCAAGGGCACGGATGTGGTCAAGGTGGCCGCTTCCGAGCTGCGCGAGACCCGCTTGAATTTTGTCGGCAATGTGGAAGGCACGGATATCTTTCTCGATACCGTGGATGTGGTGGTTTGCGACGGTTTTGCGGGCAATGTGGCCTTGAAGACCATGGAGGGAGCGGCCCGCTTCATTCTGCACAGCCTCAAGGAGGCGGTGGGCGAAAGCGCGAGCGCCCGTCTGGGCATGGCGCTGGCGCGCGGCGCCTTGAAACGTTTCAAGGCGCGCATTGATCCCGGCGAGCATAACGGCGCCCCGCTCTTGGGCCTGAACGGCATCGTGGTTAAGAGCCATGGCGGTGCGGATGCATATGCCTATGCCCGCGCCATTGGCGTGGCGCATCGCGAGGTCTCCGCCGGATTGATCGACCGTATCGTGACGGTCATGAACGAGTGGACGGAATCCGCCTGATGCCACGCGTGCATATCACCGGCGTCGGCGGCTATCTGCCCGAGCGCGTGCTGACCAACCATGATCTCGAACGGATCGTGGACACCACCGATGCCTGGATTGTGGAGCGCACCGGCATTCGCGAACGGCATATCATCGCTGAGGATGAACGCACCTCCGATCTGGCCGTGGCGGCGGCGCGGCAGGCGCTGGCGGATGCCGGTTTGGAGCCTTCCGATCTCGATGCTCTGGTGGTGGCGACGACGACCCCCGACATGGTGTTTCCGTCCACCGCGGCCATCGTTCAGGCCAAGCTGGGCGTGGCGGGGTTTCCGGTCTGGGACATCCAGGCGGTCTGTTCCGGCTTTGTCTATGGATTGGCGCAACTGACCGGCATGATGGAAGCGGGCATGTTCCGCCGCGTGCTGTTGATCGGTGCGGAATCCATGTCGCGCATTCTGGACTGGACGGATCGTTCAACCTGCGTGCTGTTCGGCGACGGCGCCGGCGCCGTCGTGCTGGAGGCGAGCGAGGCGCCGGGCGGCGTGCTGGGATCGGTGCTCGATGCCGACGGTTCCCATCGCAAGCTGCTGATGGCCGAACATCCGCATCGCGGCGCCAGTCCTGATGCGGTGAATAAGCGCGAGTCCGACGAGCCCGATCTGCGCGTGGATGCCGCCGGTGTCGCGGCCATCGAAATGAAGGGCAACGAAGTGTTCCGCATTGCGGTCACGCGCTTGGGGGAGGTGGTCGGGCGGGTGCTTGCGCATTGCGGCATGAAGGAATCCGAGGTGGACTGGCTGATTCCGCATCAGGCCAATATCCGCATCATCCAGGCCACGGCCCGCAAGCTGAAGCTGGGCATGGATCGCATCGCGATCACCGTGGATCGCCACGCCAACACCTCCTCGGCCAGCGTGCCGCTGGCGCTGAATGAATACTATCGTGCCGGCAAGATACGGCCGGGTCAGGTGCTGTTGCTGGAAGCGTTTGGTGCGGGATTTGTTTGGGGCGCCAATCTGGTGCGATGGAGTAAGGAGCTGCCATGAGTTGCCGATTCGTGTTTCTGTTTCCCGGTCAGGGATCGCAGCGTAAGGGGATGCTGGCCGAGTTTGCCGAGCGCGATGCTGTTGTGGCCGAAACGTTGGAGGAAGCTTCGGACGCCTTGGGCTATGACATGCGCGCGCTGTTTGTCGAGGATGCGGACGGATGTCTGGATCGGACGGAATACACGCAACCGGCGCTTCTGACGGCCTCCACCGCCTTGGTTCGAGCCTGGCGCAAGCGGGGCGGGCCGGAGCCCGAGCAGGCGGCGGGGCACAGCCTGGGCGAATATTCGGCATTGGTGGCTGCGGGCAGTCTGGCGTTCGTTGATGCACTGCATCTGGTGGCGTTTCGTGGCAAGGCCATGAACGAGGCCGTGCCTGAAGGCCAGGGCCGCATGGCCGCGATTCTCGGGCTGGATGACGAACGGGTGGAAGCGCTCTGCGAAGAGGTCTCCAGTGAAACGGAGAAGGTCTGGCCCGCCAACTACAATTGTCCCGGGCAGCTGGTGGTCGCCGGTCATGCTCCGGCCGTGGATCGGTTGATGGAAGCGGCGAAAGCCGCCGGCGCCAAGCGCGCTCTGCCGCTGGCGGTGAGCGCGCCGTCGCACACGCCGCTGATGCATCCGGCCGCCGAGGCGATGGCCGATCGATTGAAGGATGTGGAGATTCGCCCGCCGG
>CAYQMA010000116.1:0-3591 GCA_964418535.1 uncultured Zetaproteobacteria bacterium
TTGCCGCCGTCCACCGGCAGTTGCGCGCCGGTGGTGCAGGCAAACAGCGGCCCGGCCATGGCTGAGACCAGTTGCGCCACCTGTCCGGAGGTGACTTCCACCCCGAGCAGATTGCGCCGCTTGTATTCCTCCACGCTCAGGCCATAGCGGGCCGCACGGGAAGCCAGCACCTCCGCAGTCCAGATGCCGGTATCGAACACGCAATCGGGATGCAGCATGTTCACGCGCACGCCGGCGGGGGCCAGCTCCAGCGCCGCAACGCGCCCCAGTTGGGTCAGCGCCGCCTTGGCGCAGGAATAGGCCGCGGCGCCCGGCCCCGGCGCCGGCACGTTGCGCGAGGCGATGACGACCACGGCCGGATCGAAACCCAGCTTCAAAAACGGGATCGCTTCGCGCAGTAGGCGCTGGTGCCCGCTCAGGTTCACCTCCAGGCTTCGGGCCCAGGTCGCATCGTCCAGTTCCTCGATGTTCAGGCTGGCCGGAAACACGCCGGCATTGGCCACCACGATATCCAGCCCGCCGAAGCGGCGCACCGTCGCTTCCACCGCCCGCGCCACCGCGCCGGCGTCGGTGATGTCGCACGGCAGTCCCAGCGCATCGTCGGCGTCGAACATGTCGGCCACCGCCGGATTGACATCCAGCGCCGCCACCGCCGCGCCATCGGCGCGCAACGCCTCGGCGCAGGCCCGCCCGATGCCGCTGGCCGCGCCGGTGATGAGCGCCACCTTGCCCGCATGCACGGCCGGGCGAGCGCCGCGCCGCAGCTTGGCCTGCTCCAACTCCCAGTATTCGACCTCGAACAACTCCCGCTCGCTCACCGGACGCCAGCCGCCCAGCGCCTCGGCCTGACGGATAGCCGGCAGCGTATGCGCCACGATGTCGGCCACGATGCCGGCTTCCCGCGCCCGGCGCCCGAACGCCACCGCGCCACGGCCCGACCACAGCGCCCAGCGAGGCGCGGCATCCAGCTCGACCAGCCCCGGCCGCCCCAGCCTGGCAAAGCGTTCGTGGCATGCTTGCGCGAACCGGGCCACGGCTTGCTCGTAATCGTCATCGTCCTCAAGCACCAACGGCGCGTGTCCCGTGCGAATCACATGATCGGGCGTCAGCGTGCCCCGCCCGGCCGCCGCGCACAGCGCGGCATCCGCCGAAAAGGCCGCCGCTTCGGGGCTGTCGTCCGGGCGGGCGATCACCGGCGCACCCCGTTCTTCCCCCACGGCCCGCCGCAGCCGGGCCAGCGCCTTCACATCAACCGCAGCCGGCGCATGCGCAACCGCCGGCACGGAAATCCGCGCCAGCGCCTGTTCGGCCCGCGTCACCATCGCAATCATCCGCGCATAGCTCTCGCGCGCCGAATCTGCAAAGCTGAACACCCCGTGATGCATCAGCACCATGCCGGTGATGCGCGACCAGTCCAGGCCCTTCGTCATCTCCCGCACCGCGCGCGCCAGATCGAAGCCGGGCATCACATAGGGCACAACCAGCACCGAATCCCCATACAACTCCCGAATGCGCGACTCGCCGTCCGGCGTGTTGCTCAGCGTCACCACGGCATCCGCATGGGTGTGATCCACCCACGCAAACGGAATCAGCGCATGCAGAATGGCCTCCACCGAGGGATTGGGCGCATCCGGATCCAGCATCGCGGCGCGCTGGGCGCGCACCATGTCGGCATCGGACAGACGCTCCATATCCGCCATGGCCAGCAGCGCCTCCATCCGCACCGGCGCGAACCCGGCCGGCTCAATGCTCGCCAGATCCCAGCCGCTGCCCTTGACATACAGCACTTCCGTCTCGCGCCCCAACGCATCGCGCGCCCGCGCCTTGACCGAGGTGTTGCCGCCGCCATGCAGCACCAGCGACGGCTCCGCCCCCAGAAGCCGCGAACTCCAGGCCCGCAGCTCCAGCTCATCGGCGCAGCGGGCGGCCGCCGTCTCGTCCCAGCGGTCACGCATCGTCGCGCTCCGAACCGCCCACCGTTTCCGGCAGCAGGCTGTCCACGAAAGTCTCCGGATCGAACGGAATCAGGTCATCCAGGGTTTCGCCCACGCCGGCATAGCGGATGGGCAGGCCGAAACGGTCGGCCAGTTGCAACACCACGCCGCCCTTGGCCGTTCCGTCCAGCTTGGTCACGATCAGGCCGGTGGTGCCGGCCGCTTCCCGAAAGCGTTCCACCTGCGCCACCGCGTTCTGGCCCGTGCCGCCATCCACCACCTGCCAGACCTCGTGCGGCGCGCCGTCCAGCGCCTTGCCGATGACGCGGCGCACCTTGGCCAGCTCGTCCATCAGCCCCTTGTCCGTCTGCACGCGGCCGGCAGTGTCAATCAGCGCCACGTCATAGCCGCGCGCGGCGGCCCGCTGCACGGTGTCGAACGCCACCGCCGCCGGGTCGGCTCCGTGATGCTGGCGCACGATGTCCGCCCCGGCGCGCTCGGCCCACACCGCAAGCTGCTCCACAGCCGCGGCGCGGAACGTGTCGCCGGCGCCGATCAGCACCTTGCGTCCCTCGCGGCGGAACAGCATCGCCAGCTTGCCCAGCGTGGTTGTCTTGCCGGTGCCGTTCACGCCCACCATCAGCAGCACGAACGGCCCCCGATCCGGCCAGCGGATGGCGGGCGCATCAGGGAACGAGGCCAGCATCGCCTCGCGCAAGCCCTCCAACCCCTTGCCCGAAGCGCGCGCCCGCGCCACCCAGCGCCCGGCCGCCTCGGCGCCGCAATCGGCCATGATCAGCGCATCCTCGATGTCCATCCATGCATCGTCGGACAGGCCATCCGAACCCTTGCCAGGCATCAATCGCGCCAGCCCCTCGCGACTGCGCGACAACCCCTTTTTCAAGCGTGAAATCAACGATGCCATATTTCCGCCTCCAGGAACTCCGGCGGCAGTCTATCATCCGCGAACCCTGCGCGCGTCAATGCCTTTGCATGACGGCAACCAATCAGATCCCGCCCAGCGTGTTGACCAGTTCGCTCACGGCTTCGGGCGCCGCACCCTGCTTCATCATCGTCTGAAGACGGCGCTTCAGCGCCGCAGCCGTTTCCAGCGGCTCCTTGCCGCCCGCCTCTCGCAGCATTGCCGCATCGGCCGCGAGCCGCACGGGCTCCGTCTGCGCGCAGCTCACCTTGCCCTCGCCCACGGCCTCCAGAAAATCGAACACCGCCTCGCCGGCGTCGTGCAGCGCCACATGCCGTTGCATGGCGGGCGACATGTCCTCATCACCTTTCATGTTCATGGCGCCGCCGTTGTCCGGCTGCATGCCCATCATCTGGTGGATTTTCGCCATTTCCGGCCCGCCCATCGCGCGCCGGTTCATCGCCGCCGCCGCGCGCATCAGCTCATCCTTCGCCGCCCCGCCGCAGGCCGCGTTCGCGGCCATCAACGCCGACTGCTTGATCATCACGCGAATGGCGTCCAGTTGTCTGTCCATGTCCTGTCCGCCGCCCGCATGCGTGCAGGCCGCCAGCATCAGCGCCAGCGCGCCAATTCGAAGTCTTGTATTCATGTCGTTCTCCCATGGTAATGTCTGATTGCACCAGCGCCTCGATCATGGCCCGGGCGACGGGCGAAGACCAGTCCCGCTCGCCGATC
>CAYQMA010000117.1:0-3523 GCA_964418535.1 uncultured Zetaproteobacteria bacterium
CGCCGTTTCACTGCGTGATTCCGATGCAGGCCATCTGGGCCGCCTATGTGCCCGAAAAGGACATTGGCAGCGGTATCGTCTGGGATGCCGACGTGCCCGAAACCATCCGCGCCATCCTCAATGCGGCGCGCGATCTCAGCAGCGAAGCAGATGCCGGCGACGAAAGCGCCGAATCCCCCGCCGGCGACGACGCCAACCATCCGTCGGATGCATCCACGCCGCCCGGGCGCAAGGTCGGTCACCTGCGGGTCGTCAAATAATCATGTGGCGCCGCATCGCGACGTCGCTGGCCTGTCTGGCCGTCGCCTCAACGCTCGCCATGGCGGCGGAAACCGATGCGCGGATGCGGGTGGATCTTCCGGCCATGGAATCGGGCGCGACCGCCGATGTCGGCACACTGGTCGCCCAAGCTCTGCCTATTCTGTGGGATCGCCTCGTGCCCCGCACTGCGCGCGCGCAGGCCGATGCCATCCCCGCCGATTACCGGCTGATGCTGCGCCTGAAACCCGGCCCCCGGCGCACCACGGTCGAATTCAATCCGCAGGTCGTGTTCCGCACGCTCGCGGAACGACAGATTCCCTTCATTCCCGCGCCGCCGCGCCTGCGCCTGGTCGTTCGCGTGCGCAACATGGCCGGCATGGAAATGACCGAGACCGAAGCGCAACTGATGGCGCAAGCGCAAACCGCGGCCGATCGCTGGGGCATCGTGCTGACGGACGACGCACCCGCGCTGGTGCTGGAATGGCGCTGGGTCACGGATCGGAACGTCATGCTGAACGCACGCGGAACCTCCCGGCTGCCGGAATTCTCCGAGACCCGCGCGCTACAGGGCGGCGATCCGCTGCCGGATCTCGTCGCCTGGATGGAGGATGTGTTGCTCAGGGCGCGCGACGCTCATGCCTTCGCGGCAAGCGGAAACGCGCAGGCGACGGTTGCAGCCAACGGGGAAAGTTCCCGAGTGATCCTGACCGTCCGCCGCGATGCGCCGCTGGCGGCCCAAGTGGCGCTGGAAGAAGCGCTGGCGCACGATCCCCGCGTGCATGATCTGGTTCCGCTGGAGTTGTCGCGCACGCGCCAGCGTTATGCCATCGAGACGCGGGATGCCGCTGCCTGGCTGCCGGACTGGCTGGCGCGGCGCGGGCTTGGCGCCACGCAACTGCCGGACGGAACGTGGCTGGCTCAGTGAAACACGGCGTCATCAACCTGCCCAATCTGCTCACGCTGGCCCGCATCCTGCTCACCCCCTTTATCGTCTGGGCCATTCTGAGCGGATATCCCGACCACGCATTGATCCTGATGGTCACGGCGGGACTGACGGACATGCTGGATGGCTTTATCGCCAAGCACTTCAACATGCAAACGACGGTGGGCGCCTACATGGATCCCATCGCCGACAAATTGATGCTGGTCGGCGCGTTCATCAGCCTGTTCCTGACGGGTCAGGTGCCGATGTTCTTGTTTCTGGCGGTTGTGTTCCGCGATGTGGTCATCGTCATCGGCGCCATCGCCTATGAGCTCGTCACCCATCGGCTGAAAATGCAGCCCACCTGGCTGTCCAAAAGCACCACGGTCGCCCAGATTATCTTCGTGGCCGCCACGCTGCTGCGCGCTCATCATCCGTTTTCTCCGACATGGCATGACGGGCTGTTGTGGCTGACGTTTGCACTGACCTGCGCATCCGGCATCCAGTACATGGTGCTGTGGACCTACAAAGCCACGCGGGCCGAACACGCCGGCGAATCATGACGCCGCGCCCGCTGCAATGGTGGCTGAATGCCGGCCTGATCGCCGCCGCCGCGGCGCTGGCCTTGTGGTTGCTAGCCGGCGTGGCGGGGCACCTGCTCACGGCCTGGCTGCTGGCCTATCTGCTGGTGCCGCTGGTGGAATGGCTGAGTCGCCACGGACTGAAACGCGACCACGCCACGGTGCTGGTCTTTCTGCTTGGCATTACCGTCGTGGCGCTGGCGCTGATCCTGCTGCTGCCGCCGCTCATCACTCAGATCGCGCATTTCATCCATGCCCTGCCCGATGCCCTGTTGCGCCTGAAAGAGCAGGCCGCGCCGTGGATCGAGGCGCACTTGGGCATTAGCGTCGCCAGCGAAATCGACCGCTGGAGCCAGTGGCTGCGCGCGCAGGCGCACGACCTGAATCTGGAATCGCTGTCGCCTTGGGCGCACTGGGGTCTGTCGGCCGTCTCGGGCGTCTTCGGCGCTGTGCTCGGCATCTTCAAGGCCCTCTTGATTCCGCTGTTCGCCTTCTATCTGCTGCACGACTGGCCGGAGATCATTCGCGCCATGCGCAAACGGCTGCCGCCGGCCGGACGCGAAACGGTGCTGCGCCTGACCGGCGAGATGGACGCCATCATCAGCGCCTTCCTGCGCGGCCAGTTCACGGTGTGCCTGATTCTGGCCGGTTTCTACAGCATCGGCCTGAGCATCGCGGGCATACCGTTCGCGCTGGCCATCGGGCTGGCTTCGGGCCTGCTCGCTTTCATCCCCTATGTCGGCCTCATCACCGGCTTTTCGGCCGCCGCGCTCATTTCGCTCTGGCATTTCGGCGTGGACGGTCACCTGATCGGCGTGGTTGCCGTTTTCGGCGTCGTGCATCTGATCGAGGCCTTCTATCTTGCGCCCAAGGTATTGGGCGACAAGCTGGGCCTGCATCCGCTGGTGATCCTGCTGGCGCTGACCATCGCTGCCGACCGCTTCGGCTTCGTCGGCGTACTGCTGGCCGTGCCGGTCACGGCCGCCGGAACAGTGGTGATTCGCGAACTGGATCGGCGCTACCGGGACAGCAGCTTCATGCAACGGAACCAAACCTGAACGCATGCGCCAGCAACTGCTGAACCTGACCCTGCCGCCGGACTACGGCCGCCGCCACTGGGTGCGCCATGCCGGCGTGGAAGCGGCGCAGAACCGGCTGGCCCTGTGGATGGTGCATGGCGGCCGCCTGTGGCTGACCTCCGAGGCGCCAGCCGGCAAAACGCATCTGCTGCATGCGCTGGCCGACGAACACCCGGCGTTGGGACTGCTCGATGTCCGCCCCTCGGATACGGCGCCCGCCAGACAGGTGCGCGATTGGCTGCAAACGCTCGATGGGCGTGCCTTCTGGCTGGTGGACGTGCCCGCCGGCCCGTTGGGGCGGGCTGCCGCGCTGGCGCTGTTTCACCTGATGGAGCGGGCGCGCGAGATGCGGCGGCACCTGGTGGTGGCCTGGCGCGGCGATCCGGATTCGCTGCCGCCCGAATGCGGCAGCCGGCTCAAGGCGCTGGAGCGGGTAGCCATGAGTCCGCCCGCGTCCGATGTCGAACTGGCCGCCGTGCTGCGCGCCGTGGCTCATGCCCGGCAATGGCATGTGGATGATGGCGTGATCGCCACGATGCTGACGCACCTGCCGCGCGACCTGACCGCGCTGGTGGAGGCGCTGGCCGCCTTCGAGCGCGGCTCGCTGGCCGAACGCAAACGACTTACCCGCGCCTGGGCGGCGCGACGCATCCGCGCCATGCACGAACAGCGCCAGCGCG
>CAYQMA010000118.1:0-3510 GCA_964418535.1 uncultured Zetaproteobacteria bacterium
GCATGTGGCCGGGCGCGGCAACGCCGACGCCGTGCGTCGCGCCTGGCGCGAGGCGGGCGTGGAAGCGCAGGTGCTGGACTTCTGCGATGACATGGCCGCTGCCTATGCCGGCAGCGACGTGCTCTTGGCGCGCTCGGGCGCGATGACCGTATCCGAAGCGGCAGCCGTGGGCATACCGGCGGTGTTTGTGCCCTTGCCGCATGCGGCGGATCATCATCAGCATGCCAATGCGCGCGTGCTGGCCGATCGGGACGCCGCCTTGATGCTGGAGCAGGACGAAACGGGTGCGGAACGTCTGGCGGATGCGCTGGACGGATTGCTGTTCGACGATGAGCGGCTTATGCGGATGCATCGGACGTCGCGCGGCGTGCTGCCGGAAGACGGCGAGGCCCGGGCGCTGCGGCTCTTGGCGGTGTGGCTCGGACGCACGGTGGAGGGCGCGGCATGAAGCGTTGGGTGCAGCATGTCCACTTCACCGGCATCGGCGGCATCGGCATGAGCGGCATCGCCGAGGTGCTGCACAACCAGGGATTCGTGGTGCAGGGCACCGATCTGGCCGAGAATGCCAATGTGCAACGGCTGCGTTCGCTCGGCATCCGGGTGGAGATCGGCCATGCGCGCGGGCGGCTGGGCAAGGCCCAGGTGGTCGTGTATTCCTCGGCCGTGCGACCGGACAATCCGGAGCTTGTGGAAGCGCGCGAGCGTGGGATTCCGGTGATTCCGCGCGCCGAGATGCTGGCCGAGCTGATGCGCATGAAGCAGGGCATCGCGGTGGCCGGCAGCCACGGCAAAACCACGATCACTTCATTGATCGCGCACGGCATGGAGTGCGCGGAGCTCGATCCCACCTATGTGATCGGCGGCCGGCTGATGGCCGGCGGCAGCAACGCGCGCCTGGGAGAAAGCCCTTGGCTGGTGGCCGAGGCGGACGAAAGCGACGGCTCCTTCCTGCGGCTGGCGCCAACGATGGCTGTGGTCAGCAACATCGACCCCGAGCATCTCGATCACTACGGCAATTTCGATGCGCTGCTGGACGCTTTCCGACGCTTCGTGGCCAGCGTGCCCTTCTATGGCCGGGTGGTGCTGCATCACGAACACCCGAACGTGGCCTTGTTGCGCGACGATTTGCACCGGCCGACGGTGACCTATGGCCGAAGCCCGCAGGCCGATTTGCATTTGCTGGCTTGCAGCGACGTGGCCTGCGGCGATGGTCGGCCGGGCCAGCGCTTCACGGTGGGACAGGCCGAAGGCGAACCCTTGGGCGAGTTTTTCCTGCCCATGCCGGGCCGGCACAATGCCGAGAATGCGCTGGCCGCGATTGCGGTCTTGCGCGAACTGGGCGTGGCCGATGCCGTGATTGCGGAAGCGCTGGCATCGTTTTCCGGCATTCAGCGGCGCTTCCAGTGCGCGCGCGTGGGACGCGGCATGCTGGTGGACGACTATGCCCATCATCCGCGCGAAATCATGGCTACGCTGGCGACGGCCCGCGCCTGCTGGCCGGGAGAGCCGCTGCTGGTGCTGTTTCAGCCGCATCGCTATACCCGCAGCCGCGATCTGATGGACGAATTCCTGGGCGCGTTTGATGAGGCGGCCGAGGTGGCATTGCTGCCCGTGTTTGCCGCCGGCGAAACGCCGATCGAGGGCGTGTCGCACGAAGTGATGGCCGAAGGAATGCGTAGCCGCGGCCATCGGCATGTGACCACGCTGGCCGATCTGGACGAGGGACGCGATCTGGCGCGGCGGGCGCTGGCGGCCGGTCGGACGGTGCTGCTGCTGGGAGCGGGTTCGATCGGCGGGCTGGCCGCGGAATTGCGCCAGTCCGGTGAGACCGCGGCGGAGGCGTCGGCATGAGCGACTGGCGCAAGCATCTGGCCGCTTTGGGCGAATGGCGCGAAAACGAGCCGCTGGCCCGGCATGTGACGCTCGGCGTGGGCGGGCCGGCGCGCTGGTTTTTCCGGCCGGCGGATTGCGCCGCCGCCGTGGAAGCGATGCGCCTTCTGCCCGCTGATGTGCCGATGCTGCCCTTGGGGCGCGGCAGCAATCTGTTGCCGCCGGATGAAGGTTTTGCCGGCCTGGTCATGGATTTGAGCGCGCTGACGGGATTGGCGGTGAGCGGCCGGGACGTGACCGCCGAGGCGGGCGTCCGGATGGGTCGGTTGGCCAGAGCCGCGGCCGGGGCCGGTTTGTCCGGTCTGGAATTCATGGCCACGGTGCCGGGCGATGTCGGCGGAGGCGTGGCGATGAATGCCGGCGCATTCGGTCAGGAAGTCGCGGACAGCTTGCGTTGGGTCGAGGTGGTGCTGCGCGGCGGTGAGGTGAAACGCCTGGACGCCGGAGCGCTGGCGATGCGCTATCGCCATGCGGAACTGCCCACAGGCAGTCTGGTGCTGGCGGCCTCATTTTCGCTGAGGCCGGACGATCCCGCGGCCATTCGAGAGCGGATGCGCGAAATGCGCGAGCGGCGCGGCGCCACCCAGCCGCTGGCGCAGCCGAACTGCGGATCGGTGTTCAAGAATCCGGCCGGCGATCACGCAGCGCGACTGATCGAGGCGGCCGGACTCAAGGGTTTGCGCATCGGCGGCGCGCGCATTTCCGAGATGCATGCGAATTTCATCGTCAACGAGGGCGGCGCCACGAGTCGCGACGTGCGGGCGTTGATCGCGCGCGCCCAGGCCGAGGTCGAGACCCGTTTCGGCGTGCGTCTGGAGCCGGAGGTGCGCATGCTGGAGGCGCAAGGATGAGCGGGGCAAACCGTCGCGTGGCCGTGCTGATGGGCGGCGTTTCCAGCGAACGCGAGATTTCGCTGCGTTCCGGCCGGGCCGTGCTGGCGGCGCTCCGTTCACGGGGCGTGGACGCCTTTGCGCTGGATCTGCGCGAGGACTGGGCCGGCGCCATCCGCGAGCATCGGATGGATGCGGCATTCATCGCGCTGCACGGCGGCTGGGGCGAGGACGGTTCGGTGCAGGGCATGCTGGAGATCATGGGCATTCCCTACACCGGATCGGGCGTGCTGGCCTCGGCGCTGTGCATGCACAAACGCTTGTGCAAGGCGGTGCTGGCGCAGGCCGGGTTGAAGACGCCGGTGGACATTCCCATCGGCGAGAACGGCCCGATCCGCTATCCGGTGGTGCTCAAGCCGGTGGCCGAGGGTTCCAGCGTGGGCCTGCATCGTTTGGAAAGCGAGGCGGACTGGCGGGCACTGGCGCTGGATGAGGCGCGAGGATGGATGGCGGAGATGCCGGTTTGCGGCGTGGAGGTGGCCGTATCGGTGCTCGACGGCGAGGCGCTGCCGCCGGTCGAGGTGGCGCCCAAATCGGGCGTTTACGACTTTCAGTCCAAGTACACGGCGGGCGCGACGGAGTATTTCTGCCCGGCGCGGCTGCCGGCGGAGAGTCTGCGTCGCTGCATGGAATGCGCCGAAGCGGCGGTTCGGACGGTGGAGGCTCGCGGTGCGCCGCGCGTGGACATGATCGTGCCCGATGGCGGCGAGCCGGTGATTCTGGAAGTGAA
>CAYQMA010000119.1:0-3504 GCA_964418535.1 uncultured Zetaproteobacteria bacterium
TGCAAACTTCTTGAAGCCAGGGGCTAGGAGTTGAAGCGAATCCATGGCAGTCACCATATCTACGCCAAGCCCGGCAGGAACGCGCGCATTTCCGTTCCGGTTCACGGCAACACGCCGTTGAAGCGAGGATTGCAGAAGCATTTGATGAAAATCGCGGGGATCGAGGAAAGCGAACTGTCCTCCCGCGCCTGACGAGCCGTTCCGCCGCCCACCCATTTCTCCCGATCCCCCGGCGACAAGCCCGCGCGAGGCCGCTACACTGCGCCGCCCCATGGATATCCAGTCCGAAATCGCCAAACGCCGCACCTTCGGCATCATTTCCCACCCGGACGCGGGCAAGACCACGCTGACCGAAAAGCTGCTGCTGTTCGGCGGCGCCATCCAGATGGCCGGCGCCGTCAAGGCGCGCAAGGCCAGCCGTCACGCCACCAGCGACTGGATGAAGATCGAGCAGGAGCGCGGCATTTCGGTCGCCAGCTCGGTCATGAAGTTCCACTACCGCCACGACGGCCGCGATTACGACATCAACCTGCTGGACACGCCGGGCCACCAGGATTTCTCCGAGGACACCTACCGCGTGCTCACGGCCGTGGACTCGGCCATCATGGTGCTGGACTCCGGCAAGGGCGTGGAAGCGCAGACGGAGAAACTGATGGCCGTCTGCCGCATGCGCAACACGCCCATCATCACCTTCGTCAACAAGCTCGACCGCGAGGGCATGAGCCCGCTGGACATCCTGGCCGAGGTCGAGGACAAGCTGGCCATCGAATGCGCGCCGATGACCTGGCCGGTCGGCATGGGCAAGCGGTTTCGCGGCGTGTACAGCCTCTACCGCAAGGAGTTGCTGCTGTTCGCGCCGGGCGCGGACACGGCCGATTTCCCCACCGTGCGCATCCGGGGGCTGGATGATCCGGCGCTGGACGAACACCTGGGCGACCAGGCCGACGAACTGCGCGAGGACATCGAACTGCTGGAGGGCGCCGCCAGCCCCTTCAGCCGCGAGGATTTCCTCAAAGGGTCGCAGACGCCCGTCTTCTTCGGCAGCGCGGTCAACAACTTCGGCGTGCGCGAGCTGCTGGACGCCTTCGTGGAGCTGGCGCCGGCGCCCGGCCCGCGCGAGGCCGCCGAGCGCGTGGTGCGTCCCGAGGAGCCGGAGTTCTCCGCCTTCTGCTTCAAGATCCAGGCGAACATGGACCCCGCCCATCGCGACCGCATCGCCTTCTTCCGCATCTGCTCCGGGCGCTTCAAGAAGGGCATGACCGTGCGCCATCATCGCATCGGCAAGGACATCCGGCTGGCCAACGCCACCATCTTCATGGCCCAGGATCGCAGCCATGTCGAGGAAGCCTGGCCGGGCGACATCATCGGCATCCACAATCACGGCACCATCCGCATCGGCGACACGCTGACCGCTAAAGAGCCGCTGCGCTTCACCGGCATTCCGAACTTCGCGCCCGAAATGTTCCGGCGCGTGCGCCTGAAGGATCCGATGAAGCGCAAGCAATTGCACAAGGGCCTGACCCAACTGGCCGAGGAGGGCGCGGTGCAGGTCTTCCGCACCCTGCTGGGCGGCGATTATCTGCTGGGCGCGGTCGGCGTGCTCCAGTTCGACGTGACCGTGGCGCGGCTGAAAGCCGAATACAACGTGGATGCCGATTACACCGCCACCGAATTCCAGACCGCGCGCTGGATCAGTTGCGAGGACGACAAAAAGCTGGCCGAGTTCAGGCGCGCCTTCGAATCCAGCCTCGCCGAGGATGCCGACGGCTGTCTGGCCTATCTGGCGCCCAGCGCCTGGAAACTGAACTACACCATGGAGCAGTGGCCGGACATCACCTTCCACAAGACGCGCGAGCACCTGTAGCCGCCCACGCCGCCGACATCAGCCCTCAGCCGCCGCGCTCCGGCATCTGAAGCGTCGCCAGCCAGGCCCCCAACGCCCCCACCAGCGCGCCGCCGCCCGCCATCGGCGGCAACAACGGCGCCAGCGAGAGATGCAGGCGCAATGCCTCCAGCCAGTCCGCCGCACCCAGAACCACCGGCCAGAGCAAGGCCCAGCCGGCCAGCCCCGCGCCGGCGCCCAGCAGCATGCCTTCGAGTATGAACGGCATGCGCACGAACCATTCCTCCGCGCCCAACAGCCGCATCAGGCTCACCTCGTCGGCGCGCGCAAGCAGCATCATCCGCAGGGTATTCGAAATCACCACCGCCATCGCCAAGGCCGCGATCAGCGTCATGAACCACAACAGGCGCGAAAGGTTGGCCAGCCATTTGCGCACCTGCACCAGCCGCGCCTCGCCGCGGTTGACATGGGCGCCCAGCCGGGCCGCCGCATCGGCGATGTCCGCATGCAGGAACTCATCCGCCGTCGACTCCGGTGTCACCTCGACCGTGCCCGGCAACGCCGCCAGCAGCGCCTGCGCGTCTTCATCATTCAGCGCCGCCTGCCCGCCCATCCACTGGCGCAGCCACTCCTGCATTTCCGTTTGCGGCACGATGCGCACCCCGGCCACGCCCGGCAATGCGGCCAGTGCATCGGCCAACGCTTTCATGCGGGCATCATCCGGATGATCCAGATAGACATGGAATTTCACATCGCCGCGCCAGCTCTCCATCCATTGCCCGCCGGCCCGCATGCCGAGCCACAGCATCCCCACCGCCCACAATGCCACGGCCACGATGACCAGCGCCAGCCATTGATGCAGCCCGAACGGCGGCAGCGAAAAACCGCCCGGCAGCTTCGGCGTCCGGCGTTCCAAGGGCGCGTTCATGCGGCCAGCGCGCCCGCGTGCAACCGCAACTCGCGGCCCGGATGCGTGTCCATCAGTTGCAAATCATGGGTGGCCATGATGATGGTGCTGCCCTGCCGGTTCAGCTCCATCAAGTAATCCATGATATGGCGTGCGGTTTCGAGATCGAGATTGCCGGTGGGTTCGTCGGCCAGAATCAGCGGCGGGCGGGTGCTCATGGCCCGGGCAATGGCCACCCGCTGCTGCTCGCCGCCCGACAATGCCTCGGGGAACGACCACAGCCGGTCTTCCAGCCCCACGAACTGAAGCACCTTGCGCACCCGCGCCACCAGCCGGTCGGGCTTCCAGCGCTGCACGCGCAAGGGCAGAGCCACGTTCTCGAACACGGTGCGCGAAAACAACAGCCGGTGATCCTGAAAGATGATGCCCACGCTGCGGCGCAACTTGCGCACCTGTCCCTCCCGCGCCGAGCGCAGATCCATCCCGGCCACGCGCAGCCTGCCCGAGGTCGGGCGCACCCCGCCGTAGAAGCAGCGCAACAGCGACGATTTGCCCGCGCCCGACTCGCCGGTCAGATACACGAACTCACCGCGTTCAATCTCCAGCGACACGCCGGAAAGCGCGACCTTGCCGGTGGGATAACGGAGCATCAGCCGTTCGGCGGAAATCATGGCGGAACCGTAGCCGTCCGCGGGCGCAAAACCAAGCCGGCGCGGCTGACAAACGCGGCGCAAGCCGCCATCATCCGCCCATG
>CAYQMA010000120.1:0-3465 GCA_964418535.1 uncultured Zetaproteobacteria bacterium
CCATCGTGCTGCTGATCGTTGCCGCCGGCGTGATGAACACGGTGCTGATGAGCACGCTGGAGCGCATCCATGAATTCGGGGTCATGACGGCGCTGGGATGCGGCCGCTGGCGTCTGGCGCTGATGGTGGCGCTGGAGTCCATGATGCTCGGCGTTGCCGGTTGCCTGCTCGGCGCGGGGCTGGGGCTGGCGCTGGTGGCGCTGTTTCATCGAACGGGCATTGATCTGGCCGGCCGGATGGACACCGTGGTTCGCTTCTATATTGATCCCGTCGTGCATCCCGAGATTGATGCCGATCATTTATGGACGACGATTGCCGCCGTATTGGCCTGCTCGCTGATTGCGGCATGGGCGCCGGCCTGGCGGGCGGCGCGGCTGAGGCCGGTGGAGGCGCTGCGCCATGTTTGATGCGCTGATCTATCTGAAGCTGGGCTGGCGCAACCTGTGGCTGCATCCGATGCGCACCGGGCTGACCGTGGCGGCGCTGGCGACGGGCATTGCGGCGCTGACCTTTCTGTCCGCGATGAACGATGGTTGGCTGCAGCAGATTCGGGAAAATTTCGCCCTGACCCTGATCGGCCATATCCAGATTCACGCACAAGGATTCGAGCAGTCGCGGCGTTTGCGCGACCGCATCCACTCCGTGGATACGGTGACGGCGGCGTTGAGTGGCGTGCCGGGCATTCGGGCATGGACGTTGCGCATTCGCGCCTCGGGACTGGCTTCCTCGGCCGGCGCCAGCGCCGGCGCCCAAGTGTATGGCGTGCTGCCCTCGCGCGAACGCGGCATCAGTCGGCTGGCCGGGTTTGTGACCCGCGGCCGCTGGTTGCGCGATACGGACGATCGCGCCGTGGTGCTGGGCAGCGGTCTGGCCGATCGCCTGCAGATCGGGCTGGGCGACAAGGTGGTGCTGATGGTGGCCTTGCCGGACGGCGAGATCGCCTCCGAGGTGTTTCGGGTGCGCGGCATTCTGCATTCGGGCGTGCTGGACATCGACGATTTGCTGGCCGTGGCGCCGCTGGCGCGCGTGCGCACCTGGCTTGGCATGCCGGAGGATGCGACGGACGTCGTGCTTCGGGTCGGGGATTTCGCACAGGTCGGGAAGGTGGCGGCGCTGTTGCGGCAAGCGCTGGCGCGGAAACGGCCGGGCGGGAAGGCGTTGGAGGTGCTGACTTGGAGCGAGATTGATCCCATGGCCGAGCAATGGTCGCAGTTTGCCGATGCCTATTCCTGGGTGATTCTGGGCGTGGTGATTCTGGTGGTGCTGGCCGAGGTGGTGAACACGATGCTGATGAGCATGCATGAACGGATTCCCGAGTTCGGCCTGATGTCGGCCTTGGGCGTGCAGCCATGGCAGGTGTTCGCGATGGTCGTCTGGGAAACCGTGATTCTGGTGCTGGCGGGCAGTCTCGCGGGTTTTGCGCTGGGCGGGGCGCTGGCCTGGCATTTCGGCACGGTCGGTATCGACCTGTCGCGATTCGCAACCGCGTTCTCGTTTATGTATATGAGCCCGGTGGTGCATCCGGAACTGCATGCGCGGGCCGTGCTGCGGATTCTGCTGGCCGCGACCTTCGGGGCGATGCTGGCGGGTATGATTCCGGCGCGGAAAGCGGCACGGCTGTCGCCCGCGGAAGCGATGCGGAGGATCTGACAATGCTGATCGAGGCCCGGGGGTTGCGCAAGCGATACGGTCACGGCGCGGTGGCCGAGATGGCCCTGAATGGCGTGGATTTGAGTCTGCCGCGCGGCGCTTTCGCGGTGCTGGCGGGGCCGTCCGGCTCCGGCAAGACCACGCTGCTCAATGTGGTGGGCACGCTGGACGTGCCGGATTCGGGCAGCCTTACGGTGGCCGGTCAGGATGTGCTGGCGCTCTCCGAGGCCGGCCGTGCGCGATTCCGTCTGCGCCATATCGGCTTCGTGTTTCAGGCCTACAATCTCATCCGGGTGCTGACCGCGCGCGAGAACGTGGCCTATGTGCTTCAGTTGCAAGGCGTGCCGGCCGCCCGGCGCCATCGGGTGGCGGACGAGCTGCTGGCCGAGGTGGGACTGGCCGGGCTGGAGGATCGTCGCCCCGACCAGCTTTCGGGCGGGCAGCAGCAACGCATTGCCGTGGCCCGGGCGCTGGCGAGCCGACCGGACATCGTGCTGGCCGATGAGCCGACGGCAAATCTGGACAGTCACACGGGCGAGTCGTTGATGGAACTGATGCGGCGGCTGAATCGGGAACGCGGCATGACATTTCTGGTGGCCTCGCATGATCCGGTGGTGATCGAGCGGGCGGTCACGCTGATAAGGCTGCGGGATGGGAAGATTGAGGATATTGCCGAGATGGCATGAGCGCACGGGCGCGGCCCGTGGGGTGGCGCTCGTCTCGATGGCCGTTTGTTGGGCATTGTGCTGTCCAACCTGTGCGGCTGCCGCCCCGGTGTCGGCGATGGAGGTTCGCGGCAGCTACCGGAATCTGCCGCTGGCCGAGCAGGTGACCGGCCGGATGCGCTATGCCGATCTGAACCGGCTGCGCCTGGAAGGCGATGCGGACACGGGGCGGCTGCACTGGCATCTGGCATACGATCATGAACTGATTGCCGGCAGTTTGGTCAACACGCCCGCATACCGCGCCGCCGCCCGTCTGCCTTATCCGACCTATGCCGATTTGGATGCGCGCATCGTTCAACGGGGGCTGGTGGACTGGCGGCACCGCCTGTATCGCGGCTGGGTGGCTTATGATTCGGAGCGTCTGCTGCTGAAACTGGGGCGGCAGCGCGTGGCTTGGGGCACGGGCCGGCTGTGGAATCCGACGGATCGCTTCAATCCCGTCAGTCCGGTGGCGCTGGAGCCGGAAGAGAAGGTGGGCGTGGATGGCTTGATGGCGGCTTGGCGCTATTCCGGCTCTGGGGCGCTGCAATGGGCGCTGGCGCCCGGCCGCGCCGAGCGCGGGGTGCCGCGCCGATCGGTGTTGCGCATTCGGGACACCTTGGGTGCGGCGGATCTGTCGCTGCTGGCGGGGCGAATCGGTGCGGAAACGGTGGTCGGCGGCGATGTCGCGGCGGATTTGTGGGATGGCGGCCTGCATGCGGAAGTCCTGCATGCCCGGCGTTCCGGCGGCGTGTCCTGGACGCAGGCGGTGGCGGGCTACGAATACACCCTGACCGGCCCGCGAACGCCGTCGGGCCTGTACCTGCTCATCGAGTATTTCTACAACGGCGCCGCCGGACGGGCGGATGTGCCGCCGTCGCAAGACCGACTGACCAGCCGGGTGCGGCATCAGCTGGGAGTGGCTGCCGGCTACGACCTGACGCCGCTGTGGCGGCTGGAGGTCACGGCCATTGCCGATATGGTCAAGGGCAGCGCCTTTGTTTCGCCGCGACTGAAATGGTCGGTGAAGGAGGATGTGGATCTGAGCTTGTTCGTGCTTTTGTTCGGCGGCCATGCGGGCAGCGAATTTGGCGATCGCGCCAATGTCTAT
>CAYQMA010000121.1:0-3420 GCA_964418535.1 uncultured Zetaproteobacteria bacterium
GCGCCCCAGCCGGCATAGCCCAGCATCAGCATGAAATGCTCGGGGCCCTCGCCGCGTGCCAGATCCTCCAGGATGTCGCGCGAGGTGGTGAGATGTATATCCGGCGTGACGCACAACGTGGCTTCGTACACCTGCCAGCCGTCGTGCAGCACGAAGCCACGAAAGGGCTCCACCGGGCCGCCTTCGAATGTCGGCGCCTGGCTGTCGCCATCGCCAAGCTTCAGATCCTCCAGCACCGCGCCGACCGTGATGTCCTGCGGGCGATTGATGATCAGGCCCATGCATCCGTCCTCGTCGTGATGGCAGATGAGCACCACCGCATCCTTGAAATTCGGATCGTTCAACGAGGGCATGGCGAGCAGCAAATGGCCGACAAGGCTGTGGGTCGTGCTCATGACTGGCGCTCCGTGGGTCGGGATTGCATGGCGCGCGCCATCGTCAGCGCCGCCACGAGACTACTATAGGACACTTCGCCCGTGCCCGCACGTTCCAACGCCGTGCCATGATCCACGCTGGTGCGGATGAAGGGCAAGCCCAGCGTGACATTGACCGCATCCCCGAAACTCAGCGCCTTCAGCGGAATCAGCGCCTGATCGTGATAGCAGCAGACGATGGCGTCGAAATCCTTGCGCCGCTCGGCTGCAAACAGCGAATCAGCTGGCCACGGGCCGCTCGCGTTGACATGTTCCGCCCGCGCGCGCCGGACCGCCGGAGCCAGAATCCGCTGTTCCTCATCGCCAAAATGCCCGGCCTCGCCGGCATGCGGATTGAGCGCGCACAGCGCAAGCCCGGGATTGGCAATGCCGAAACGGCGCTCCAGTTCGCGGGCCGTGATCAACAATGTCTCAAACACGCCGTCCTCATCCAGCGCATCGGGCACCTCGCGCAGGGCCATGTGGGTGGTGATCAGCGCCACGCGCAGGGATTCGGAAGCAAGCATCATCACCACCCGGCGCACGCCTGCCAGATGGGCAAGAAACTCCGTATGTCCGGGGAAGTCGAAGCCCGCATCGCGAAGCACGGATTTGTCGATCGGGCCGGTGACCAATGCTGCGGCACGGCCATCCAGGCAGGCGCGCGCCGCCGCCTCGATGCAGCCGATGACGGCCGCCGCGGTATCCTTGCGCGGATGTCCGGCCGTGACCGATCCTGGTTCCACGCACGGATTCCAGCAAGCCAGCGCTTCGGGACGGGCGCGCGGCGCATCCACCTCGACCAGGGGCACGTCCACATCCAGCAGGGCCGCGCGTTCGCTCAGCCATTCAATGGGCGCGCAGACGCAGACGTTCTCAAAGGCATCGGGTGCATGCAGGCGGGCCAGCAGGATGCAGTCGGAGCCGATGCCGGCGGGTTCGCCCGCGGTCAGCAGGATGGGCGCGGCGCTCACCCCTGCTTCAGCGGCAGGAACGGCGTTCGATCACCGCTCTGGCGCGCAGACCGGCCAGCCAGCGTGGCAACTGCTCCTGCATTTCCACATTCATCAGGATGTTCTGAATCTCGTCGCGCTTGGCCTCGAACGAATCCGGATCCACATGCTGACGTTCGATGACGCGAATGATGTGCAGGCCGAACGGCGTCTGCACCACGCCGCTGGTCTCGCCCGGTTTCAGCGCGAAGGCCGCCTTCTCGAAGGCCGGCACCATGTCGCCGCGCCGGAACCAGCCCAGATCGCCGCCCTTGGAGGCGCTCGGCCCCTGCGAGATTTCGCGCGCACGGGTGGCGAACTCCTCGTCGCTGGCGTGTTTCATTTCCTCGGCGATCTGCTCGGCCTGTTTGCGGATGCGCGCTTTTTCCTTCTCGCTCATCGAGTCATCCAGCTTGAGCAGGATGTGCCGCGCATGCACCCGGTCGTAGGCGTCGGCGCGTTTCTTCGGTTGGTGCCAGCGCTCATCCGTCACCTTCAGCAGATGAAAGCCTGCCGGCGAGCGGATAATGGGGCTGACGGCGCCTTTCGGCAGCTCGAATACGGCGGAAAAACGCGGCGGCAGCGAGCCGGGCAGGAACCATCCCATGTCGCCGCCCCGGGCGGCTTCCGGGCCATCGGATTCCAGCGTGGCCAGACGAGCGAAGTCTTCGCCGGCCTCGATGCGACGACGCAGTCCCTCGATGCGTTGCCGCGCCTTTTTCACTTGTTCGGGCGTCGGATCGGGCGGCAGGGCCACGAGGATGGCGGCCAGATGAATTTCGCGCAGCGGCTTGGGGTGCTCCATGTATTTGCGATAATACTCGCGCATGGATTCCTCGCTGACCTGCAGGCGTGAGCGGACTTCGGCGTTGGTCAGTTTGTTGATGATCAGGCGTTCGCGCAGGGTTTTCTTGTAATGTTCCACGTCCACGCCGCGCTCTCGAAGCAGATCCAGAAGCGAGCCGGCGGGCAGGCCGTTTTGCTCTTCCACGCCCGCGATGGCCTTGGCCAGTTCCTCGTCGGAGACGGTGATCTGCTGTTTTTTGGCTTCCTGCAACTCCACGGCCTTGGTGATTAGCGCGTCCAGCGTGCGCGCCTCGATCTGGCGTCGGTCGGGCAGGCGGGTCATGCCGGAATCCTTGAGCTGGCGGATCAGCGCATCCGTCTCCTCCGCCAGTTGCGAGCAGGTGATGGCCTCGTTGTTGACGATGGCGGCGATGCCATCCACCAGTTCCTCATCCGCCCGAACGGGAAAGGCGGCGAGCATCAGGCTGGCCAACAGGGCCAGGCATCGGACGATGCTTCGGTCAATGTTCATATCGTCTCCGGAATGCATGCATTTGCTGGTTTCATCGGGAAAGGGACTCAACCCTTCGAGCATTGTCCCACGCTACCGAGGCCGTCAATCTCGAGCAAGACATTGGCCCCGAAATTGCCGCCGCCCGTGGTGCCGCTCGGGCGGTTGATGCGGTAGGCGCTGACCGTGACGTGCCAGCAGGGATGGTGATATTCGACGCCGATTTCGGCGCGTTGCGTGAATTTGCGCAAGGTGTCGTAGTCCCACGAGGCGCGCGCGCGCCAGCGGGAAGTGAGGCGAATGCCGGCGGCGGCCGACACGGTTTGCGCTTCGGTGGCGTAGCGGGCGTCGGTCATGTGGTAGCCGAGACTCAGCGAGTTGCCGCCCGGCGTCCAGGAAAGGCTGGCGTTGGCGGTGTCGAAGAAGCGTCCGACGGGATCGTATTGTCCGTCGGCCGTGAGGTTCAGCGAGGCCCAGGGCGAGAAACGGAGATCGCCCAGCAGATTGGAGAAGGGCCGAATCGGTTTCGCCTGAATGGCTGGATCGGTGAGGTGACGGCGGATGTTGTAGGACGCGCCGATGCGCGCCACCAGCGCATCGCGGGCGGGCGCATCGGGCGTGTCTTTGGT
Organism: uncultured Zetaproteobacteria bacterium; assembly: GCA_964418535.1. GTDB lineage: Bacteria > Pseudomonadota > Zetaproteobacteria > Mariprofundales > Mariprofundaceae > JALVTX01. Next base: position 3,332 of record CAYQMA010000121.1, read on the forward strand.
CTGGATGCGGTTGACCAGCAAAAGGCTGATGCGATTGGCGCGCTCGATGCGGTCGCCGCCGGAAAAGCGGTTGGATGAAAGCAGGTTGC
>CAYQMA010000122.1:0-3366 GCA_964418535.1 uncultured Zetaproteobacteria bacterium
GCCAGCGGAGCCTCCAGACCCCGGCGCATCACTTCGACTTCCGGCAATTCGGGCATTGAGCTCTCCTGAGTCATCAAGCTGCCGACATCGCGGCCAACACAGCGCGGCAAAATTGACCGGATGCGGAAAAAAAGCAACCATCGGCGCATGTTTGGATCGAGCGCGCTTCTGCGGCGGCGTCTGGCGCCTTGGGCATGGCTGGCCCTGGTCGGCTGCCTGCTGGCGGGCGCCAGCGTTCATTCGCATGCCGATGGATGGCACGGCATTCCGGCCTGCACCCTGTGCGCGTTCGAGGATGTCGTCGCCCACGGTGCAGCGCCGGCTGCGACAGTTGCGCCCGCGCCAAGCGGGCAAAGCCCGGCGCAGCCGGCTCCGGCGCTCCGCCCGAGGCATATCGCAAGGTTCGACACCCGTTCCATCCGCAGCCCTCCGCTCCCTGCCTGAATCACGATCAACCTAAGAAACGGAATCGTTCCGGCAATCCGGAATGTTCCGCACATCATACTCATCGGAAACCAACAGGAGGACTCCATGCACCGATATCGCGCCCGCGTGCTCGCGGGATTGCTGGTTGCGGCCTGCCTGAGCTGGCCGCAGGCCTCAGCGGCCGGCGACCAGGAACAGGAAATCGAGGCGCTCAAGGCGCAACTGAAACAAACGCAGCAGATGCTGGAACAAATGAAGCGACGCCTTAGCGAACTGGAACGCGAACAACAGCGTCAGCAGCAGGAACAGGAAGCGATGCAAGCCGCCGAACAGGCCCGGCAGGAGGCCGCCGCCGCGCCGCCCCCGACCGCAGGGGCCGCCAGCGCCAATGCCTTCAACCCGGAAATCAGCGCCGTACTCAACGGCAAGTATCAGGCCTTCAGCCAGCCGCCCTCCCGCTATGCGATACCGGGATTCCCGATGGGCGATGCTGCTGGGCTGGACGATCGCGGCCTGTCGCTGGCCGAATCGGAGCTGGATATCGCAGCCAATGTGGACAACCTGTTCTACGGTAGCCTCACCATCTCGCTCAAGCCCCAGGGCGGCGCGGCGGTGGAGGAAGCCTATGCCCAGACCCTGAGCATGCCGCTCGGACTCACACTCAAGATGGGGCGGTTCTTCTCAGGCATCGGCTATCTGAACCAGTTTCATGCCCATCACGACGATTTCATTGATCGCCCGCTGCCGTATCGCGCCATGCTCAACAATCAGTTCGGCGACGATGGCGTGCAGCTGAAATGGCTGGCGCCGACCGACGCCTATCTCGAACTGGGCGGCGAATTGTTGCGCGGCGATGCGTTCCCGGGCGGCGGCGCGGCCTTTCGCGGGGCGGGAACCTGGAGCGTGTTCGCCCACACCGGCGGCGATGTCGGCATCAGCAACAGTTGGAAAGGGGGCATTTCGTGGTTGCAAACGCGGCCCGTCAACCGCGAAGCCTTCGACAACAACGGCAACGTCATCGGCCGCTTTACGGGCCACAGCCGGCTGTTGCTCGCCGATTTCGTCTGGAAATGGGCCCCGAACGGCAACCCCATGCGGCAAAACTTCCGCTTTCAGGCCGAGGCGTTCTATCGCCTCGAACGCGGGCTGTTCGGCGCGGTCACGCCAAGCGCCGCCTATGACGGCCGCCAGTTCGGCTGGTATGCCGAAGGCGTGTGGCAGTTCATGCCGCGCTGGAAGCTGGGCTACCGGCACGCCGCGCTCGATGCCCGCAACCACGGAGCGGCAATCGCTGCCGGCAATCCGCTGGATACGCAGGGGCGCCATCCTTACCGGGACAGCCTGATGCTGGGATTTGCAAACAGCGAATTCTCGCGCATTCGCCTCCAGCTTTCGCGGGACGCGACCACGCCGAGACTGGATTATCAATTGTCCATGCAATACCTGATGCTGCTGGGCGCGCATGGCGCGCACCAGTTCTGACATCGTGCCGAACCACGGGAGGAACCCATGAAACGCCTTGTTTTGGCAACAATCCTGACCCTGACGATGCTTTCGATGCCGCCGGCGGCGCGGGCGACGGTGCGCATCTTCGCCTGCGAACCCGAATGGGGCACCCTGGCGCAAGCCATCGGCGGCGACGATGTGCGCGTCTTCACCGCCACCCACGCGCTGCAGGATCCGCACCATATCCAGGCGCGGCCCAGCCTGATTGCCCGCATGCGACGGGCGGATCTGGTCATCGCCACCGGGGCGCAACTGGAAATCGGCTGGCTGCCGGTCTTGTTGCGCCAGTCCGCCAATCCGCGCGTGCAGCCCGGTCAGCCGGGCTGGCTGGCGGCGGCCGATTTCGTGCGCAAGCTCGACATGCCGGCGCGGGTGGATCGGGCCTTGGGCGACATCCACCCGACGGGCAATCCCCACATCCAGACCGACCCGCGCAACATTGCCCGCATCGCCGCAGTCCTAGCCCGTCGGCTGCAACGCATCGATCCGGCGCATGCCGAGGCCTACCAGAAGCGCTACCAGGAGTTCGCCGAACGATGGCAACAGGCCCTGCACCGCTGGCAGCAAGAAGCGCAACCGCTGAAGGGCACGCGAATCGTCGTCTATCACAAGGGCTGGGTCTACATGAATCGCTGGTTGGGCCTAGTGGAAGTGGACGCTCTGGAACCGGTGCCGGGCGTGCCGCCGTCCACCGCGCACCTGGCGCGGCTGCTGGCCAAGTTGCGCCAGCAACCGGTGGCGATGGTCATCTATGCCGCCTACCAGGATCCCAGACCATCCGAGTGGCTGGCCAGCCGCGCCCATATCCCCGCCGTCAAGCTGCCGTTCACGGTCGGCGGCACCGAAGACGCGCGCGACCTGTTCGGCCTTTATGACGACACCCTGAAGCGTCTGTTGGGCGCGCTGGGCAGCAAAGCCGCCCCGGGCGGGCAGGAATGAACTTCGAGGGGCTGGATGCCGGCATTCTCGGGCCGGCCATGGCGGCCGGTCTCCTTGTGCTGTCCACGCATGTGCCACTGGGCATGCGGGTCTTGCAGCGCGGCATCGTGTTCATCGACCTCGCCATCGCCCAGGTGGCGGGCGTCGGCATCATTGCCGCGGACACCTTGGGACTCCCCATCGACGGTCTCGCCCTGCAACTCGTCGCCAGCGGCGCCGCCATCGCGGGCGCGCTGCTGCTGGCATGGACTGAGCGCCGCTGGCCCGAAGCGCAGGAAGCCCTGATTGGCGTTTTGTTCGTGCTGGCGGCGAGCATCGGTATGCTGCTGCTGGGCCAAAATCCGCACGGCGGAGAACATCTGAAAGATCTTTTGGTCGGCCAGATTCTCTGGGTGGAACCGGCCAGGCTCGTGCCGGTGGCGGCGCTGTATGCGGGCGTGCTCGCCGTCTGGTTCACGCTCGGCCGTCGCATCGACGGCATCGTCTTCTATCTGC
>CAYQMA010000123.1:0-3353 GCA_964418535.1 uncultured Zetaproteobacteria bacterium
GCAAGGCCTGAGAGCCTGCGCCAGATGGCGATGGCATGCGTTTCGGCTATGATCGTTATGACAGGATAACCATGACAGGAAAAAGCTGCCGGGAGCGTCGTTGCGCGTCGCAAGCAAGCAAGAAAGAAGGAGGACAGCCATGCCCGAAGCGAAAGCCAGGGACATCATGAATCCGGATCCCGCCTGGTGCGGGCCGGACGCCAGTCTGTCCGAGGTCGCCCGGCGATTCGCCGAGGAGGGTCTGACCGGGCTTCTGGTGCTGGATGAGGACAAACGCCTGCTCGGCGTCATCACCGATTCCGACCTGATTGACCAGCAAAAGAAGCTGCATCTTCCAACGGTGATGGCGATCTTCGACATGGTGATCCCGCTTGGCGAATCCCGCTTTGAGGAGGAACTTTCGCGCATCCAGGCCATGACGGCGGCCGATCTGATGCAGACCCGGGTGACCACGGTGGATGCGGATGCGTCGTTGTCGGACATTGCCACCATCATGGCCGATCGGAAGATTCATCATCTGCCGGTGATCGAGAACGGCGCCGTCGTCGGCATGATTTCCAGGCACGATGTCATCAAGGCGCTGGCGGGGCGCTGAAGTCGCAGCCTGTCAGCCTGCAAGCACCTTTGGAACACTTGCTGCAACAGCGACTGATGGGTGAGGCGGAGACCCGTGCCTTCGCCCATGCGTTCGCGCGCACGCTTGCGCCCGGCGATGCGGTGGCGCTGCATGGCGATCTGGGCGCCGGCAAGAGCGTCTTCGCCCGGGCCGTGATGCGCGCTCTGGGCGTGCGCGATGAGGCCATGCCCAGTCCGACCTTTGCGATTATTCAGGAATATGCGGGCGATGGCTGCCGCGTGGCCCACATGGATTGGTATCGGCTGTCCGGCGCCGAGGAACTCGAAGCCATCGGTGTGCGCGACTATTTCCGTCCGCCCTGGATTTGTCTGATTGAATGGCCCGAACGCGCGCCGGCCTTGCTGCCGGCAACAGCCATTCATGTGACGCTTGAATATGCCCCGGATCGGGCCGATCTGAGACAGGTTCGCGTTTCGAAGGCCTAATCCCGATCCGCGCGTTGCGGTTGCTTGCGCCGGTGGCGGGCTTGCGGTTTGAATGCTGATGCATCGAACGCATCCACCACGATGGCTTCATACACGGATTGAGCCGCTTCGCGCAACAGCTTTTCTTCCGCGTCGTCGATCAGATTGGCCTGGCGCAGTTCGCTGATGGCCGCGTCATCGTCCATTGCGGTCACCAAGCCGGTCTTGCGCGCCTTGCGTAGCTTTTCCTCGGCTTCAGCGGCGCGAATCACGGCATTCAGGGCGCGTTCGATCCGCCCCAGGGGGTCGCCCGGCCGGTCGGTGATGTAAATGCCGCGGGTCAGCCGATCGCGGGCCTCGCCCGGTTCCTGGATCAGGCGCGCCAGACGCCGACCCAGCCTGTCGGACGGCGGCGCCAGGCGTCGTCCCAAGGGCATGACCATGACTCTAAGCGCCGCTGCGATCCATGGGTTCGGAAAATTGCGCAGAAACCCGTCCAACGCCTCCTGCGCCCGCCAGAGCGCGTCTTCACAGGCCCAATCCAGCAATGGGCGCTCGGTTTCGGGCCGGCCATTGGCCTCGAAATGCTTGATGGCGGCCGAAGCGATATACAACTGGGCCAGTACGTCGCCCAGCCGGGCCGAGAGCGATTCCTTGCGTTTCAGCGCACCGCCGAGCACGCCCAAGGTGACATCGGCCACGAAGGCCAGGGCGGCCGAAAAGCGTTCCACCTGTTGCGCATGCCGCCGTGCCGGCCCGGCAATGACGGGTTGAGCCAGGCGAGCGTTCGTCAGGCCCAGGAGGAATGCGCGCACCGCGTTGCTGATCGCAAATCCCGCATGCGCGAACAGGGCGCGGTCGAAGCAGCGCAAGGCTTCCGCTTCATCGCTCATGGCCACAGCCTCGATTTCGTCCAGCAAATGCGGATGGCAGCGAATCACGCCCTGGCCGAAGATGATCAGGCTGCGGGTGAGGATGTTTGCGCCCTCGACGGTGATGCTGATGGGCACGGCCTCGTAGGTGCGCGCCAGCAGATTGCGCGGGCCCATGATGATGGCCGTGCCGCCAAACACGTCCATCGCGTCGTTGACCATGCGGCGCATGCGTTCGGTGCAGTGATACTTGGCGATGGCGGACATGACCGAGGGCTTGTGCCCCTGATCCACCGCATTGGCCGTCATTTCGCGCACCGCGTCCACCGCCCAGGCATGGCCGGCGATGCGCGCCAGCGCTTCGGCCACGCCTTCCATGCTGCCGATCGGCACATGGAACTGCCGGCGTATCCGCGCATAGCCGCCGGCGGCACGGGCGCAGACCTTGCCCGCGCCGGTGGATAGCGAGGGCAGGGAAATGGCGCGGCCGTCGGCCAGACACTCCATCAGCATCCGCCAGCCCTGGCCGGCGTATTCCGGTCCGCCGATGATCCAGTCCAGCGGGATGAACACGTCCCGGCCGCGCACCGGGCCGTTCATGAACGCCTGTTCCAGCGGCAGGTGACGCTGGCTGGTATCCACGCCCGGCGTGTTGGTGGGAATCAGGGCCAGCGTGATGCCGAGTTCTTCCTTATCGCCCAGCAGATGATCGGGATCGAACAGTTTGAAAGCCAAGCCCAGCACTGTGGCCACCGGCGCCAGCGTGATGTAACGCTTTTCGAAATTCAGGCGAATGCCGAGCACGTCCTTCTTGCCGTCGAACTCACCCTTGCAGACGATGCCGGTATCGCGCATCGAGGCTGCATCGCTGCCGGCCCAAGGGCTGGTCAGCGCAAAGCACGGCACTTCCTCGCCGCGCGCCAGCCTGGGCAGGTAATGGTTCTTTTGTGCCTCGGTGCCGTAGTGCATCAGCAACTGGCCCGGGCCAAGGGAATTGGGCACCATGATGGTGACGGCCGCGGTGGCGCTGCGGCTGGCCACCTTCATGACCACGGCCGAATGCGCCTGGGCGGAAAATTCCAGCCCGCCATAGCGCTTGGGAATGATCATGCCGAAGAAGCCGTTGTCCTTGATAAAGCGCCAGACCTCGGGCGGCAGGTCATGCAGGTCGTGGTTGATTTGCCAGTCGTCCAGCATGGCGCATAGTTCTTCGACGGTGCCATCCAGAAACGCCTGTTCCTCCTTGCTGAGCCTGGGTGCGGGCTGGGCCAGCAGCTCGTTCCAGTCGGGCTTGCCGGAAAAGATTTGCGCATCCCACCAGGTGTCTCCGGCTTCCAGCGCCTGCCGTTCGGTGTCGGACATCGGCGGCATGGTCTGCCGGAGCAATGGCAGGACGCGCTGGCTGACCAGCGAACGGCGGAGGGGCGGAACATTGAGCGG
>CAYQMA010000124.1:0-3334 GCA_964418535.1 uncultured Zetaproteobacteria bacterium
GCAAGCGCCTTGCGCATTCCGAACCAGGGCTTCTCCGCCGGGCAGAATGCGTTCTGCCCGGCCTGTTTGCACCTCCCCTTCCATTTTGTCAGGGCAAGAGATCAACAGGGCCGATCGTGATGGGCTCGGGAGACTTGAAACGCAACCGCACGCCCTTGACCGGCCCGTTCCTGACCGGCAGCGACAGCGGCTGGTCGATGTCGCGATCCTTGCGCGTCAGAAGCGTTGTCCAATGACCGCGCGTGTTCTGGGTTTCCAACGTGATTTCACCGCCGCGGAAGGATTTGTTCCCCACGCTGGCCTGGTGAATGACAATGCGTGATATTCTGACTGGCTGATCCAGGTACAGACGAGCCCAACCGCTTTTGAATGAACGCATCTTGTCCTTGAATCTGAAACGGCCCAATGACGCAAAATACAGCCTATGACCGCCCCGGAACTCATGAATGCCGCCCGTAGCCGTACTGCCATCGCTGCGTTGCAAGCGATGCGACACCCGGAAGGTGATGGATCGGGCATGCGTGGAAACCTGCCGTTTCCGGGAAGCGGCCTGCTTTGCATGATGCGTCTTGGTTGTTTGATGCGCCTTGTCTGCTGGATGAAGCTGTCGTTTCCTCGCTGGGGTTCCGCTGGTTTTGGTCCTGCCTGCTGTCTGGACGGGCGGCTTCCCGCTTGACGTGGCGGCGCGATGAGCGGACGCCTTGCGTTTGTCTGGCGAAGGTCGGGACGACGGATGCGCAGCCCTGCGGCCGTGCTGCACCTGTGCAGTCGCATGCGTCTGGGCGTTTTTGCGCCCGTGTTCGGGCGGCCCGATCAATGCCATCAGTCCCCAGCCCAATACGCCCAGCACCAGCAACATGACGATCCAGGCCAAAGGCTTGCGAGAGCGGCCCGGCTCGTCAGCGCCCAACATGCGCCCAATCAAGCCGACGGGGGCTTCCCACAGCCAGTGATAGAACGGGCCCAGCAAACGTTTCATGCCCCGCAAAACCGCCCGAGTCCATGCGCCCAACAGCCCCCTGGCGATTTCGGCATTGTTTTTCGATGCGCCCGGCGGATGGAGCCAGCCATGATCGGCATCGGATGAAGGGCGTTCCAGATGGCAGGCAATGTCGGCCAAGGCCTTGCGCACGACCTCGCAACTGGCGGGCCGATCCTCCGGATCCTTGGCCAGCAAAGCCATGATGAGGTCGGACATCGCCTTGGGCAGGGACGGATTCAGTTTCTTGGGCGGTTCGGGCATGTGCCGAACCTGTTTTTCCATGATCTCGAATTCGCCGCCTCCCTCCGACGAAGCCGTGAACGGCAGCGTGCCGGTTGTCATTTGATACATCAGGATGCCCAAGGCATAGAGATCCGTACGCGCATCCACCGGCTGGTTCAGAATCTGCTCCGGCGCCATGTATCGAAACGAGCCCACCGTTGCGCCGCTCTGCGTCAGATCCTCATCGCCCTGTTGCGGCTTGGCCAGACCGAAATCCATCAGTTTGACGGCGCCATCCTTGGCCAGCAGCACATTGGCTGGTTTGAGATCGCGGTGCACCACGCCCAGCTTGTGCGCCGCATCCAACCCGGCGCATACAGCCTCGGTGATCCGGATGACATCCAGCAACGGCGGTCGCGGGTTCTGGCGCAGATAATCCTTCAGGTTCTGCCCGTGCACCATTTCCATGACCAACGCCATGTGCTCGCCGTCTTCATACAAGGACAAGAGCGTCACGATGTTCGGGTGAATCATGCGGGCATGCATGCGCGCTTCCCGGCGGAAGCGCTCCATCAGATTCTCTTGTCGCAGCAGGTTCGGATGCAGAATCTTGATGGCGACTTCGCGATTCAGCTTTTCGTCCGTAGCCCGATAGACCACGCCCATGCCGCCTTCGCCCAGCTTGGCATCCAGACGGTACGGGCCAATCCGCGGCGCCTCATCGCCACTCAGAAGCACAACGCCACAATGCCGGCAAAAGGCTTGAGACTTCGGCGTTTCCTTGCCGCATGAAGGACAATGCATGCGCACGATTGTTGGCCCCCCCGCCTCAGTGTCAAGGCGTGGATGGCTTGGCGTGCGTCATGAACGACATGCCGAATGGATCTGCTGCGCCGGTCGTGCGGGCCCGGCCAAATCCGCTTGCCGGGATGAAGAAAAACACATGCCAGACCAACATGTGCCCGGAATGCCCCGGACTCGCGATGGGACGGGCCTTCGCGAAATCCGCGGCGGCTCAGGCGCCCAAGGCGGACAGTCGGTCGAACCTGGTCAGCCAGTCCGGCGGACCGGACTGGATGTTTCGGGTCTGGATTAGCAATTTGAACAGTTCACCCATGCCCTGCGGCATCAGCAAGCGCCGTAGAAAGGCCATCCCGGCCATGCGTTCGGGTCCAGCCTGAGCCAATTGCTGAAGATACGCCTGAACGGCAGGACTCTGGGCAAGCCAGGCGCCCTGCGTCATCCAGCTGACCGGAACCAGCCCCGCCTTTTTGCCCGCCCGCGCCAGCGCCGTAAAATCCACATGCGCGGTGATATCCCGGCTTCCCGGGTCGCTCAACACATCGTCCACAGCCTGATGTCCCAGATGCGCCAGCAGCGTCCCTTCGCGTCGTCCGGGCCGGTAGTATTCCGAAGCGGCATAGCCGTAATCCACGCAAAACGCCAATCCCCGGTGCATGATGCTCGCCACCTGGTGTTGCCAGCCAGCCAGATGCGGATTCCATTCGCTGCAATATCCGTCCGGCCAGGCCGCAATCAGCGTCTCGTCAATGTCGGGCGGATCGTCCAGCCTTCGCTCCATCCAGGAAAATCCTGTCTCGTCCCGCCATGCCACACCCCGCTCCAGCCATGCCCCGCTGCGCCACGCAAAGCAACGCACCGGAAACGCATCCGGCAACTCATTGCAAAAAAACACGGCGTTCTCGATACATCCCGCCTCCTCCGGCAAGGCGCACTGACGCACATCCAGTCCCGCCTCCTGCCAGAGCGCCCGTTGTCGCTCCCGCATCGCCCGACTGGCTTCCACGGCAATCAGCGAGGAAGGCATCAGATTCCGCTTGTCCAGTTCGCGGGCCACATCGAGCAACAGGCGGCCGCTGCCGCCGCCCTGCTCGATCAGCGTCCACTCCGACGGCCGCCCCATCGTCTCCCATCCCCATTGGATGAGATCGGCCATCGCCAGGGCCATCCACGGCCCCATATCCGGCGAGGTGACGAAATCGCCTTGTTCGCCAAAGACCCGCGCCGACTCGTAATAGCCGCCCTCCGGCGCATACAGCGCCTGTTCCATGAATGCGTCAAAGGGGATCCAGCCCCCCGCATCGAGAATCATCTGGCGGATCCGGCTGC
>CAYQMA010000125.1:0-3305 GCA_964418535.1 uncultured Zetaproteobacteria bacterium
CTGTATTTCGCCTATGGTTCGAACATGTTCACGCCGCGATTGCGCGCCCGGGTTGCATCGGCCGTGCCGTTGGGCGTTGCCAGACTGGCCGCCCACCGGCTGATGTTCCACAAGGTCGGCATGGATGGCTCGGGCAAGTGCGATGCCTGGCATACCGGCTGCGAGGACGATGTGGTTCTGGGCGTGGTGTTTCGCATGGACGCCGCCGACCAGGCCTTGCTGGATCGGGTCGAAGGCTTGGGGCGAGGTTATCGGCGGGCACGACTTTGCGTGCGCATGACGGGTGGCCGGGCAGCGGAAGTCTTCGCCTACCTAGCGACGCATACTGATCCTGCGCTTGTGCCCTTCGACTGGTATCGCGCCCATGTGCTGGCCGGTGCGCGGGAGCATGGCTTGCCGGCGGATTATGTCGCACGCATTCAGGCGGCGCCCGCTCGCCCCGATCCCGACACGGCGCGGCGACGACGCGAACTCGGAATTCATGAGGGCGGCGGCGCATGAACTGGTGGGAGAAACCGCTGGATGCCTTGAGTGCGGTGGAGTGGGAGATGCTATGCGACGGTTGCGGCCGCTGCTGCATGCATCGTTTCGAGGACGAGGACACGGGCGAGCTGATGGCCACGAACATCGCCTGTCGCTTGCTGGACGTGGCGCAATGCCGCTGCACGGATTATGCGCAGCGGTTCGAGCGCGTGCCCGATTGCCTGAATGTCCGCACGCTGAAGCCGGACGAATATCGCTGGTTGCCCGAAACCTGCGCCTATCGGCTGCGATTTGAGGGACGGCCGCTGCCGGCATGGCATCCGCTGGTGGCCGGAAACGACAGGGCCATGATGGAAGCCGGGATTTCGATGCGCGGCTGCTGCATCTCCGAGACCGACTGCGGCGGGATGGAGGCCATGTTCAGTGCGATGGAAGAACCAGACAGTGATTGAGATGCATGGATTGGGCGATCATCGTTCCCTGGCGTCGCGGATGGCCTCCAGGATGTCGGCGGTGGTGGCTCGTGTTTTGATGCCCGGCACATCAAACGGAGAACCGGCATCCGATGCCTTGGCTCTGAGGGAGAAGATCGAACCATCTCGCCTGCGGATGACAACTTCTTCGTGTTGCGCGATGTTCAGCAAACGGGCGAGATTCTGGCGGGCCTCGCTGTAGGTGAAGACCTTCATGTTTGCACCTCCATGAGCGGAATCGCGATTTCTCTGGCGATGTTTTTCATCTGGCGATCCAGCGTCAGCAATGTCAGCTCGCGCTGACGGGCGCACTGCAGGAAATACGCATCATAAGCGTAAATCCTGTGGCTCGTCGCTAGTTCCAGCGCGCGCCCGATGTCCACGTCGATCAACCGGATGGGAATGCGTTTCGTCGCCTCATACGCCGCAAGAGCCTGTTCTGGGGTCAGTCGCTGGCGGCGAACCATGGCGGCCAGTGCATTGCCAAGCTCAAAGGGAAGAACCAAGGGCGCTACAGCGCGCAAGCCGCGGGTGCGGTGGATGATCGCCTCTTTCTCCGGTTCTTCGAGAACCGTAGCCAGGATAATGTTGGTATCGACCACGATGTCCATGTTGACAATTGTACATGTAATCCGACCACTTCGTCAATTGCTCAATGGCTAACTTGTAGAGGAAGCTCCATCCTCCACCCACCCGGCAGAATGGCGGCGGACCAGGCCGGCCAGCATCCGGATGTGATCGTCGCGATCGTTCAGGGCCGGGATGTAGCGATAGCGCTCGCCGCCCGCGCCGAGAAACACGTCGCGGTTCTGGAGCGCGATTTCCTCCAGCGTTTCCAGGCAGTCGGCCGCGAATCCCGGGCAGACCACGGCAATGTCGTTCACACCCTCGCCGGCCAGCCGCGCCAGCGTTTCGTCGGTGTAGGGCTGCATCCATTCCTCGCGGCCGAAGCGGGACTGGAAGCTCATCACCCAATCCTCGTCCTTCAGCCCAAGGCGATCGGCGAGCAGGTGCGCGGTGCGGCGGCATGCCTCCGGGTAGGGGTCGCCGCTCTCCGCATAGCGCTTCGGGATGCCGTGGAAGGACATCAGCAGGCGCCCGGGTTGGCCGTGACGCGCGAAATCCTCCTCGATGCTGGCGGCCAGCGCCGCGATGTAGGCCGGGTCGTCGTGGTAGTCGCGTACGAAGCGCAGCTCGGGCATGTCGCGGCTCGATCTGAGCGCGGCGGCCACGGCGTCGAAGGTGGAGGCCGTGGTGGTGGAGGAATATTGCGGATACAGCGGCAGCACCAGCACGCGCCGGCAACGGGCCCTGGTCAGCGCCGTCAGCCCATCGGCAATGGACGGCGCGCCATAACGCATCGCCAGTTCCACGCGAAAGACGCCGGGAGCGGCGGCATCCAATGCGGCTTGCAGTTCGGTCTGCTGACGGCGCCCCGCGACCATCAGCGGCGAGCCTTCGTCTGTCCAGACCTTGCGGTAGAGCGCGGCGGAGCGGCGCGGACGCACGTTCAGGATCACGCCGTACAGAATCGGCAGCCACAGCGCGCGCGGCAGATCCACGACGCGTGGGTCGGCCAGGAACTCGCGCAGGTATCGGCGCAGCGCTGCGGGCGTGGGCGCATCCGGCGTGCCCAGGTTGGTCAGCAGCACGCCGACGGGCGAGGAAGGCACGGTCGGACTACTCCTTGGCCATGCCGATGAGCTTGAACAGCTCCAGCCGCGAGGAGGGATTGTTCAGGAAGGCGCCGGTGAGCTTGGAGGTGGTCGTCCAGGAATTGGGCTTGCGCACGCCCCGGTGACACATGCAGAAATGCTGGCACTGGATGACCACGGCCACGCCGGCGGGCCGAAGCACGTCTTCGATGACCTGGGCGATCTGCATGGTCATCTTTTCCTGCACCTGGAGGCGACGGGCGAACACGTCCACCACCCGCGCAAGCTTGGAGAGCCCGACCACGCGCCCGTTCGGCAGGTAGGCCACATGCGCCTTGCCGACGAAAGGCGCCAGATGGTGTTCGCAATGGCTGTGCACGTCGATGTCCGAGACCAGCACCATCTCGTCGTAGCCCTCGACTTCCTCGAAGGTCTTTTCCAGATGCTCGCGCGGGTCCTCGGCATAGCCCGCGAAATATTCGCCAAAGGCGGCCAGCACGCGCTTGGGCGTTTCCCGAAGGCCCTCGCGGTCGGGATCGTCGCCGATGTATTCGAGCAGCGCGCGCACATGCCCCATGGCTTTGATGTTGCGCGGGTCGTGAATGTCGAACTCTTGCATGGCCGCCTCGGAGATGGATGATGCGCGCACGTTAGCGGATTCAGGGATTCGGCAAAACCCCGGAGGAACGATGGC